>JAZNDP010000001.1:0-13086 GCA_045588165.1 Eubacteriales bacterium
GTAATATCCTTAATCATATCGTCCATTTCAAACTTAAAGAGGGAGTCGGAGGTATATTTTCTCTCGATCTGCTCAAAAGAGGAATGGATTGTAGCGTAATCCCGATCAAAGATCTTGGCGATGCTGGGATAGGACATATCGGTGATCTGACGGATCAGAAATACCGCGATGTGTCTCGCAGTGGCAATTTCCTTGGTTCGCTTCTTGCCAACAAGCTCGGTCTTGGTTACGTTGTATTTGCTCTGAACGGCGCCAAAGACCTTTTCCACCGTTACGTTAACAGGCTCCGCGCCGCCGAGAAGCTCGGAAAGACACCCCTTGGCAAGCTCCATGGAAATACTCTGTCCCGAAAGGAAGCTCAGCGCACTCAGCTTTTTGATGGCACCCTCGATCTGACGAATGTTGGAGCGGAGATTTTCCGCAAGGAAGGTCAGAACCTCGTCGGGGATCGTGATATTCACCTGCTCCGCCTTCTTCTTGATGATAGCGATTCTCAGCTCCAGATCGGGCGGCTGAATATCGGCAATCAAGCCCCACTCAAAGCGGGTACGGAGACGGTCCTCCAGCGTCGGAATATCCTTGGGAGGACGGTCCGAGGACAGAATGATCTGCTTCCGCTCTTCGTAAAGCGTGTTGAAGGTGTGGAAGAATTCCTCCTGGGTGGAGGTCTTACCCGCGATAAACTGAATGTCGTCAATCAGCAGAATATCGCAGTTTCTGTATTTTTCGTGAAATTTATTCATCTCCTGCTTGGCAAGGCTCTCGATCATCTGATTGGTAAAATCGTCGCCCTTAATGTAAAGCACCCGCAGGTCGCTCTTTTTCTTTTTGATCTCGTTGACTACCGCACTCATCAGGTGAGTCTTACCCAAACCGCTGTCTCCGTAAATAAACAAGGGATTGTAATCGGAGGCGGGGCGGTCGGCAACGGCGCGACAGGCGGCGTGAGCGAATTTATTGGAATTTCCCACGATGAAATTCTCAAAGGTGTATTCGAATTTGTAGTTGGGGGGCAGAACACCGGCGGGGCGTCCGTCGTTGGGAGCTTCCTCCTCGGCAGGAGAGTCCGAGGTATCCTCCGAAACGATCTGGTCCACGATGGTTTTCGTACTCGTGGGAGAACCGGAAAAGACGATCCGAATCTCTGGCTCAAATCCCAAGTGAGCGGTAAAGCCGTCCCGAATCATGCCCGTATATTTTTCCGTCAGAATCTTGTATTTAAATTCCGATTCGATGGAAAGAGTAATGACGTTATCCTCGTAAGAGGAGACCCGAAGCTCACCGAACCAGAGGTCGACGATGGCTTTGGAATATTGATCCAAAAAGGAGAGTTTAACCGATTCCCAAATGGAGGAAAGGTCGTCAAGATAAGACATAGAGGAGCTCCTATCTACCGATATTCGGTGAATAAAAATCGTATGGGAGAAGGGAAAGGGAAAAAATAAAAAAACAAAAATTCTCCGTCTATCATTATACCATATTTTGAAGAAAATTGCAACAGTTTTTTACTTTTTCTTCAAATAATTTATTATATATTATATAGATATGCGACAAGAAAAAAGGAGGGTCAGAAAAAAAGAAAAAAATGAGACCCGATGAGACGGAAAGAGACAGAGAGAGACCGTTTGAGACCGGTTTTTTTTAATCGAAGGAAAAAGAAGAAAAAAAGGGAGAAATACCCCCAAAAAAACGGACAAAAATGGGCAAAAAAAGCATTTCTGACCTCTCAAAAACCCAATGCTTTTTTTAAAAAGCGAAAAAAGCTGATAATGATAATGATAATGATAATGATAATGAAAATGATAATGAAATAAGAAAAATAAAGAAAAAGAAACCCAATGGTTTCTCCGATATCGATTCTAAAAAACAAAGACGACCCGAATCACACAAAGGTGAAAAAGTCGTCTTAAGAAATCCGGTTATCAAGAACACGGAAAAAAACCTCCCTCTACTCGCATCCATGCGCCCCGATCCGTCGAGGACGTAGGGTCCGACGGATCGTTTCCGAAGAAGAAAATGAGGACGATCGGTTATCCACAAAGAATAGACCGATCGCCTAAAAGTATTCCAAAATCCCAAAACATTGAAAGTTTTGAGGGGGTTATAGGGGGAACATTCTCAAAAGTTCCCCCTATAAAACGCATCCTTACCGTGTCCTTATCTCTGTACACGTCCGGAGCCGTCGCCGCCTGCCAGCTTTTCAACCTCGGCAACACCGACACGGTTATAGTCACCCTCGATGGAGTGCTTCAGAGCGGAAGCCGCAACGGCAAACTCGATTGCCTGTTGCGTGGTCTTACCGGACAGCAGCGCGTAGATCAAGCCGCCGCCAAAGCTATCGCCGCCGCCTACGCGGTCAACGATATGGAGGTGGTAGGACTTGGAGAAGCAATAGTTCTCACCGTCATAGAGCATACCTGCCCAGTCGTTATCATTTGCGGAAATGGAGGAACGGAGAGTAATGGCAACCTTCTCAAAGCCGAACTTATCAGCCAGCTGCTTTGCCACGGACTTATAGCCCTCGTGGTTCAGCTTACCGCCGGTGATGTCACTTCCCTCAGCCTCAATGCCGAATACGTCCTTTGCGTCCTCCTCGTTGGAGATGCAGACGTCAACGTACTTGCAAAGCTCGGTCATGGTCTCTCTTGCCTGCTCGCGGGTCCAGAGCTTACCGCGGTAATTCAGGTCGCAGGAGATCTTCACACCCTTTGCCTTTGCCGCCCGACAAGCGTCCAGACAGATCTCGGCAACGTTCTTACCCAGAGCGGGAGTGATTCCGGTGAAGTGGAACCAATCAGCGCCATCGAGGATCGCATCCCAATCGAAGTCCTCTCTCTTTGCCTCCGCAATCGCGGAGTGAGCGCGGTCGTAAATACAAACCGATCCACGCTGGGAAGCGCCCTTCTCCAAAAAGTAGATTCCAACGCGATCGCCGCCGCGAACGATCTTGGAGGTATCGATTCCGAAATAACGGAGGGAATCCACAGCCGCCTGACCGATGGCGTGCTTGGTGAGCTTGGTTACGTAGGAGCTCTCAAGACCGTAGTTAGCAAGAGAAACCGCAACGTTTGCCTCTCCGCCGCCAAAGGTTGCCTGCATCTGGTCATTCTGGAAAAAGCGGTAATAGCCTTTAGGAGCAAGTCTTAACATCAATTCGCCAAAGCATACTGTTTTCATGTTATGTACCTCACAAATTTATTTTTCAGAGTTTGGTGAGACTTACGCGTTAACCAGAGCCATAGCGGCAGCGGTCTTTTCGCGGATCTCGTCGGGGGTTCCCTTCATCATCCAGCTTCCGCCGCAAGCCACGATCTTATCGAAGGCAAGGTATTCCAGCACGTTTGCCTCGGAAATACCGCCCGTAGGCAGAAACTTCATTGCGGGGAAGGCAGCGGCGAGCGCCTTGATGGTGCCCAGACCGCCAAAGTTGGAGCAGGGGAAGAATTTCACGATCTCAACGCCGTAGGAGATGGCGGTGATGATCTCGGTGGGGGTCACGCAACCGGGGAGGTAAAGAACACCTCTTGCGCGGCAAACCTCGGCAACCTCGGCGGCAAAGCCGGGGCCGACGATAAACTTGGCGCCGCAGTCAATGGCGCGGTTTGCCTGCTCGGCGTTGATGACGGTTCCCGCTCCGATGAGCATATTGGGGAAGGTCTCGGAAGCCAGACGGATGGCGTCGGCGGCGCAAGCGGTGCGGAAGGTAATCTCGGCTACGGGCAGACCTCCGTCACAGAGCGCCTGCAGCGTGGGGATGGTGTCCTCTAGCTCCTTGAGTACCACGACGGGTACGATTTTACAGTTCTTGATTTGTTCGATCATTTCCATGATAGTTCCTTTCTGTGTCAAAGACACAATAAACTTACAAATACTATTATATTTCTTTTCTTGGAATTTTTCCTTAAATATTTTGATATTTGGACAAAAATATAAAGATTTTCTTGACATTTTACTTCTCGATCATGGGAATTTTCATAATGGAGCGAAGCTCCTCCCGATCCAGAAAGGGCGCCAGATCCTCCAGAGGGGGGCTGACGAGAGAACCGTCCGCCATTTTTTTTGTGGCGCTTTTGGGTTCAAAAAGCTGTTCCTTGTCCACAAAGACCTCGCAGAGAACGGCACCCGCGGTGTCAAAAACTTGCCTCAGAGTATCCTCCAGCTCTCCGTTGGAGCGACAGGCAAGATAGGGGTAGCCGTATGCCCATGCCAGTTTTTCCAGAGACGGAAAGGACAGATCTCCGCTTTCGGGACCAATGCCCACCTTTTCACGGTTGCCGAAAAGATTGGTCTGCGTCTGGCGAATCGAGTGATAGCCCTCGTTGTTGATGACGAAGATCTTGATGGGAAGGCGGTTGGTGAGAATGGTCTGCAGCTCCTGCAGGTTCATCTGAATACTGCCGTCCCCCGTCAGACAGACGATCTCCCGCTTACCGAGAGCCACGCAGGCACCGATGGCGGCGGGAAGATCGTAGCCCATGGAGGCAATGGCGGAATTGATGATAAAGCGCTGATCCTCCTTGATCACGTAGGCGTGGCTTCCGATCACACAGGCGCTTCCGTTGCCGACAACGGTGACGTATCCCTCGGGCAGACGGGAGGACAGAGCGTGGATCAGAGCGTATGGGTTGGTCAGTCCCTTGGCATCCACGTGTCTTTGCTGAAGGACGGGATAGTTCCGTTTCCAATCCCGACAGGTCTGCTGCCAACCGTTTTCCCCGTAAAATATCCCCTCCCGAGGAAGCTTTTTTTCAAGGACGGTCAAAAAATCCTTGGCGTCGGCATGAATGGGCAGCTCCACGTGGAGGGTGGGCTTCTTCAGCTCCTCGGCGTCCACGTCCACCATCATCACAAAGGCTTCTCTTGCCCAGGTTTTCCAATTGTAGCCAACCTGACGAATGGACAGACGGTTGCCCACCGCCAGAATCGCGTCGGCGTTCTGGACGGCAAAATTACCCGCGCGATCCCCCATCATGCCGCCCCGACCCACGTAAAGAGGATCGGCGGATGCCATCATGTCGATGTTATCCCAGCCCGTCACCACGGGAATATTCAGGCGGGGCACGATCTTGCGAAAAAGATCAAACGCTCCGGAGAGACGGATCCCGTTGCCCGCGTAAAGGACGGGGCGCTCGGCGTTCCTCAGCTTCTCCAGAACGGTGTCGACGGTGTTCTCCTCCACGGGAGGAGCTTCGGGCGCGTCGGCGGCGGGATCGTAACCCACAAGACCGTCGGTTTCAATCAACGCCCCCTGAAAATTGACGGGAATATCCACCCAGCAAGGACCGGGTCTGCCCGTTCTCGCCAGATGGTACGCCCGCTCCAACGCGTAGCGGATCTGATTTGGGTCCTCGATCATGGCGCAATATTTGGTCATGGCGGAGGCGGAGTTAGTTATATCAAACTCCTGATCTCCCCCTGCTCGAACTCCCACGCCCATACCGCGAGCGGTAGTGTCGTACCGAACCTGACCCGAGAGGATCAGCATAGGGATAGAATCCAGCCAGCCCCCCGCCACGCCCGTCATCGCGTTAATGCCACCGGGACCCGTGGTGACGCAGACCGCGGCAATTCTGTTATGGATCCGCGCGTATGCCTCCGCCGCGATGGCACAGGCTTGCTCGTGATGGTTATACAGACACGTCAGCCCCTCCTTGTGACCCAGCGCGTCGTTGAGGTGCATGGCGCCCCCTCCGGTGACGGTAAAGCAGTGGGTGATGCCGTGAGTGACCAAAAACTGCGCGACGTAGTCGGCAAGACGGATCTTCATAGCGTGCTTCCTTTCTCTTTTTCTGCTGTGCAGGGGATTTGGTTCGTTGCTTCAATGACAGTCCTTGCCATGTAGTCCAGCATCTCGTCGGTCATGCCGGGATAAACACCGATCCAGAAGGTGTCGGTCATGATCCGATCGGTGTTTTTCAGCTCTCCAACCACCCGATATCCCGTTTGTGTCCGCCGCATTTCGTCAAAGCAGGGGTGGCGGGTCAGATTCCCCGCAAAGAGCATGCGCGTCTGAACGCCATGCAGTTCGAGGTGACTAACTATCTTCTCGCGGTCAACACCCTCGCGGCAGGTCAGAGGGAAGCCGAACCAAGAGGGATTGGCATTGGGACATGCCTCGGGGAGGATCAGCTTGTCCGCCACGGGCGCCAACCGTTCTCTCAGATAGGAAAAATTGTGGCGTCGGCGCCGAACGAAGGAGGGAAGCTTCTTCAGCTGGGCGCAGCCCACGGCAGCCTGCATATCCGTCGCCTTCAGATTATAGCCAAAGTGGGAGTATACGTACTTGTGGTCGTAGCCGAATGGCAGGTCGCCGTACTGACGGTCGTGGCGGTGGCGGCAGAAATTGTCTACCCCCGCGGGACATACGCAATCCCGACCCCAATCTCTCATGGAGCGGGCGATTCTGGCAAGGAGGGTGTTTCCGGTATAAACGGCGCCGCCCTCCCCCATGGTCATGTGGTGGGGAGGATAGAAGCTGCTGGTTCCGATATCCCCTACGGTGCCGGTCTTGCGAACGACACCGCCGAGGGTATATTCCGAACCTAACGCGTCGCAGTTATCCTCGACTAACCAAAGACCGTGCTTGTGGCAAAATTCCGACACGGCAGACAGATCAAAGGGGTTTCCCAGAGTATGGGCGATCATGACGGCGCGGGTCTTTTCGGAGAGCGCCTCCTCCAGCTTGGTCACGTCGATATTGTATTGGGGAATGGTCACGTCCACAAAAACGGGGATCGCGCCATACTGAATGATGGGAGTCACGGTGGTGGGGAAGCCTGCGGCAACGGTAATGATCTCGTCACCGGGACGGATCGCCCGCTCCTGAAGCAGGGGAGAGGTGAGGGTCATGAACGCCAGCAGATTGGCGGAGGAGCCGGAGTTGACCAGAAAGCAATGGTCCACGCCCAGATAGTTGGCAAAATTCGACTCAAACTCGTCGGTATACCGCCCCGAGGTGAGCCAGAATTCCAGCGCGCTGTCTACCAAGCTGCACATTTCGTCGCTGTCATAGACGCGGGCGGCGTAGGGAATACGGTCGCCTTCCTTGTAGGGAGCCTTGGCGTGGTATTTCTCGCAATATTGCTTGACCTGTTCTAAAATTTGTTCTCTTTCCTTGTGCTCATTCAAAGCATTGCTTTGGGTCATGGTGAAATATTTCCTTTCTTGTGCGATTTTCAAACAATCGGCAATCTCTCTGCCTTGAGGATAGTATTGACAAAGGAAAGGAAATTTATACCGTGTGGAAATGAGCGAAAAGTGAGTCTTTGGTTTGTTTACGTTCACGACGGGACGGGAAACCCGTCCCCTACAATCCATAGACACACGCGCGGAGCGTGTTATTTTGTAGGGGAGGATATCATCCTCCCGCAAATGGATCTCCTTTGCGGCTATGCGCATGCGAGCCTCCCTCCGGAGGGAGACTTTGGTTCGCGCATATTCCATTCGTTGTCACAAGTTACCGACTGTGGCGCAAAAAGAAAGCCCGTTCTCCATCGGGAGAACGGGTCAGTCTTGTTATCCGTTACCGTATCCGGCGGATCTCCCCCTTGGGAGGGAGCGCGCGGCGATAGGCGTCTATGATCTGCAAGACCTGTTCGGCAGATTCGCAGGTGAAGATAAAGTGGCGCCGGCGGATCCCCGCGCGGGAAAGCTCCTCTTGTCTGTCCGCCATATAAACGGGAACCGAATTGAGGATCAGCGAGCGGTGCTTCCACTCCCGAAGCACGGGAAAGCGAATGCCCCTCCTGTCGGTTAGGCTCAACTTACCGTCAGCACAAGAGGCGCAGTCACCCAGCTCCCGTCCCACACATTTTTCGGTCACCATCAGAGGGATCCGTCCGTAAACGACGGCGCGCATTCCCGCCGAAAGATCCCGAAGCTGTGGGAGGGTCAGCTCGGGGGAGAGAATGCAGTCCTCTACGCCAAGGGATTGCCATAGGGCGGCAGAACGTAGGTTAGTTATGTTTAACCGAATGTCTCCGTGGGGGATCAGTCCCACCTCCTTGACAAGGGAGAGATGACCGATATTTCCGATCAGCGCGTCGGTGGCTCCTATGTTTTTGGCGCGAAGCAGCAGCTCTCTCATTTCCTCCCGTTCCGAATCAAAGATCACGGGGGGGAGAAATACGCCCTGTACCGATCCGTCGTAGGCTTCTGCGGGCAGATAGATCCGATCAAAGAAGCTGTGGGCTTCCTTGGGGATCCGATGGGGAGAATAAAAGACGGCGGAGGTGTCGGAATCCCGCCGCCGAAGGGCGGGAGATGCCGAGATCGGCTTGAAATCCTCGGGGCTTCGGCGCTCCTGTGAGAGCGCCGAAAGAGCCTCCACGCCCGATCGGCGCAGGGAATTCAGCGCAGAGACAGGGAGCATCAGTCCCTCGTCCAGCTCAACCGAGATGGTCGTTGCTGCATAGTTAGTATTACCTAACTTTGAAAGTCTGGCAGCAACGCCCTCGCGGTCGAGAGGAGCGGTTCTTGCCGCCTGAGGAGTCTCTCCCACAACCGTCACCGATCTGCCTGAGGAAAGCGACAGGGTAAGGGCGGCGGGACGGTCTCTTTGAATCACCGCGTTCAGGGAAAGGGGAATTTTTTTGGTCAGACCCTCAAAGGGAGTCAGGGAACGGGTGCTTTGCTTGTCAGAATCCGAGCGGACGCCCAGCATTCCCCGATCCATTTTTTTGGTAAAGTAGCCGTCGGTGAAGCCCCCGCGGGAAAAGACCGAGGCAAGAGCGGCAAGCTCGCGCTCGTCCGCGCCGCGATGCTCGTCGATGAGTCTGCGCCAAACGGTGGCTACGTCGCGGACGTATTCGGGGGATTTCATGCGCCCCTCGATCTTAAAGGAGGCGATGTCCATATCGCAGAGAGCGGGAACGTGCCGCGCCAGACTCAAATCCTTGAGAGATAGGGGATAGGACTCCCGCTTTCCTTGCCCGAAGGGCAAACGGCAGGGCTGGGCGCATTCTCCTCGGTTGCCGCTTCGTCCTCCCACCAGAGAGGAGAACAGACATTGACCCGAATGGCAGACACACAGGGCGCCGTGAACGAAGACCTCCGCTTCAATGGGAGAATCCTTCACAAAGGAACGAAGCTCCCCCTCTCCCATCTCACGGGCGCAGACCATGCGGGAAAAGCCCAGACGGGCGAGCTCTTTCGCGGCATCGGCGCCGTGCCCCGAAACCTGGGTGCTGGCGTGGAGGGGGATCGGGATCCGCTCCCGCAAGAGGGAGGCGGCGCCCAGATCGGCAACGATCAGCGCGTCAGCCCCTGAAAGATAGGCATCCTCGGCGGCGCGGAGAAAGTCGTCAAGCTCCCGATCCAGAATCAGGGTATTCGCGGTTACGTAGACCTTCACGCCAAAGTCGTGGGCAAGGGCGATCCCTTCCCGAAGATCCTCGGCGGAGAAATTTTTGGCATTCATGCGGGCGTTAAAGGCGGCGCCGCCCACGTAGACGGCATCGGCTCCTCCCTCAATGGCGGCGCGAAGTGCCTCGGGAGAGCCCGCGGGGCAGAGCAGCTCAGGCTTTTTTGTCGGTTGGTTCATAGTCCCTCCGATGATAGAAATTCTTAACTATCATTATAGCTTTTTTGCGAGGAAAAGTCAAGAGGAGGGATTGGATTTCTACAGGATACGCGCAGTTCACGAAAAAGTTTCGCTCAAGCCTTCTCAACGGCAACGCGCAGCCCATGAAAAGTTTCGCCCGAGCCTTTTCAAAGGCTCGTCGGAGCCGCCGCGACCGGCGGTCGCGCGTCGCAACGCGCGAAACACCCAACCGTCATAAAGCGCCCGAAAGGGTGAATTTTGGTCGCAGACGACCAAAAGAGGGAAAACCACAAGTGGGTTTTTCCCTTTTTTAGTGCACCATCAGATCCACAAACAGAGGGAAAGTTGTTTGCAATTCTCACGTTAATTTGTTGAAGAATTTATAAAATAGTGAAAAGAAAGGGGAAACCCCACTTGTGGTTTCCCCTCTTGCCAATTGCGCGCAATTGACAATTCACCCTTTCGGGCGCTTTATGTCGATTGAGAATTTCGCTGACTGCGGTCAGCGATCGGGGCGCTGCCCCTGAACCCCGCAAGCCTTCGAGAAGGCTTGACCCAAGCTTTTCATGAGCTGCGCGTTGCCGAAGGGATTCCTTACTTCGCCACCATCATTTTCAGCTCGTCGATTTCCTTCCGCAGGGCTTCGTTCTCACCCTCCAGCTCCTCCAGAGCCGTCTCGGTGTAGGCGAGCTTGGTCTCCAGCGCCTTGACCCGTCTTTGGGATTTGATCCGCTCGGAGCAATAATCCAGCGCGCAAAGGAGCGCCGCCTCGCTCTTGGGGCAATAGGAGGATCCTCTCGTGATTTCCCGCATTTTCCGATCCACCAGACTCACCAGTGCCTCTACCGCCTCAGGGGACTCGTCAGAGACCACGTTCATTTGTACGTCCGCGATGGTGATTGTGTACTTCTGTTTCATAAAAACCTCCGAAAAACCGTCAAAACTCCTCCTTTTTTCCTCTGCGGTACTTGAAAAACCGAAAAAAAGAGTGTATAATATATTTCACCTATATTATAATACAAAACCCGCCTTTTGGAAAGGGGTTTTGTAAATTTTTTTGGGAAAGAATGAAAGAGAGCAAAAATGAGTTATTTCAGAGACAGTCGAAGAATCGTAGTCAAGCTGGGTACCTCCACGCTGACGCACAATACAGGGCATCTGAATCTCCGTCGCATCGAGTCGCTGGTGAAGGTTCTGTCGGATATGCAGAATTCGGGCATTCAGGTCATTCTGGTCTCCTCGGGCGCGGTGAGCGCGGGGGTTGCCAAGGTTGGCTTTGGACAGAAGCCTACCGCTATGGCGGATAAGCAGGCAATGGCTGCCATCGGTCAGAGTGAGCTGATGAAGCTGTACGACCGACTCTTTTCCGATTACGGTCACACCGTGGCGCAGATCCTGATGACCAAGGACGTACTGGCAAATCCCGAGAGACGGGAGGCGGCGGAAAATACCTTTGGGCGCCTTTTGGAGATGCGGTGTATTCCCATCGTCAACGAAAACGACCCCGTATCCACCGACGAGCTGACCAAGTTCGGAGGAAACGACATTCTCTCCGCTTACGTGGCGCAGTTCTGCCGCGCGGATCTGCTTCTGAACCTGTCCGACGTGGACGGTCTGTATGATTCCGACCCCAGAACCAACCCCGACGCCAAGCTCATCAGCCGCGTGGACGATATTGACGCCATCTACGCAAGCGCGGGCGGGGCGGGAACCGACCGAGGAACGGGAGGCATGATCGCAAAGCTCAAGGCGGCGAAGATCGTCACCGAATCGGGAATCCCCATGTTCATTCTCAACGGACATGATCCCGAGATCCTCTATACCCTGCTGGACGGCGGACACGTGGGAACCTATTTTTCCGCGAAACGGTCATGACCAAAAAGCAGAAAAAGGAGCGCATGGCGCGGCTGGTCGCTCGTCTGGAAGAGATCTATCCCGAGGCGCTTTGCGCCCTGGAATACGAGGGAGAGCCATGGAAGCTTCTGGTGATGGCGCGGCTGTCCGCTCAATGCACCGACGCGCGGGTGAATCTGGTGAGTCGGGAGCTCTTTGCGGAATATCCCACGCTCTCCGACCTTGCGGATGCGCCGATTGAGCGGATCGAGGAGCTGGTACGCCCCTGCGGTCTGTTTCGCACGAAGGCGCAGAGCATTAAGGAGTCGTGTATCCTTTTGCGGGAGAGACACGGCGGCAGAGTCCCCGATACCATGGAGGAGCTGCTGGCGCTCCCCGGTGTGGGTCGGAAGATCGCCAATCTTCTTCTGGGGGATATTTACGGCAAACCCGCGGTGGTCACCGATACCCACTGTATCCGCATTTGCGGTCGGTTTGGCATGTATCCCACGACACTGAAGGATCCCCATCGGGTGGAAAAGATTCTCGTGGAGCTGATCGAGCCCGAAAGCCAATCGGATTTCTGCCATCGGATCGTCTGGTTTGGCAGAGATACCTGCACGGCGCGCTCGCCGAAGTGCGACGGGTGTCCTTTGCGACAGGATTGCTCCTACGGAACGGAACGGGAGAAGAAATCGGGCGACAGCTTCCAATAAAAGAAAAAACAACGAAGGCAAAATATACCGCCGACTTTTTTTACGGTCGGAGGTATATAATAGGAGGTATATAATAATTCTATATGAATGACGAGAGCCCTTCGTAAGAGAGGGGCGGAAAGGAAATCAACATGTACAGAATCGGTGTGGATCTTGGCGGTACGAATATTGCCGTCGGTTTGGTTGATGAATCCATGAAGCTTGTGGCAAAGGTCAGCGCCCCCACGAAAGCGGAGCGTCCCGGCGAGGCGATCGCGGTGGACATTGCCGCTCTTTGCCGCAGAATTTGCAAGGAGCGTGGAATTACCCTTTCGGAGGTTGCTTCGGTGGGTGTTGCCGCTCCCGGTACCGTCAATACGGAGGCGGGTGTGGTCAAGTACGCCAACAATCTGCCCTTTCATGATTTCCCCCTTGCCGAGTTTCTGAAGAAGGATCTGGGGGTTGGTACCGTCAAGGTCGCCAACGATGCCGACGCGGCAGCGTGGGGTGAGGCGATAGCAGGTGCCGCAAAGGGCACGAAGACCAGCGTTATGGTTACCCTCGGTACGGGTGTTGGCGGCGGAATCGTGGTAGGCGGAAAGCTCTTTAACGGCGCCTTCTTTGGCGGCGCGGAGCTGGGTCATATCGTGATCGAAGTGGACGGCGTTCCCTGCTCCTGCGGCAGACGGGGCTGTTGGGAGAGCTACTCCTCGGCAACGGCGCTGATCCGTATGACCAAGGAAAAAATCGACGAGTGCGCCGCGACGGGCAGAGACACCGCCATGAGCAGAGTGAGCCGTGTGACGGGCAGAACCGCGTGCGACGCTATGCGGATGGGAGACGCGGCGGCAAAGGAGGTCTACGACAAGTATATTAAATACTTGGCAAGCGGTATTGTTTCCATGATCAACATTTTCCAGCCCGAGGTCATCTCTCTTGGCGGAGGAATTTCGGGTGAGGGACAGTCTCTCATAGATGCCCTGATTCCCTTGGTAGTATCGGAGATCTACGGAGGTC
>JAZNDP010000002.1:0-7818 GCA_045588165.1 Eubacteriales bacterium
ACTCCTTTATTACATATAAATATAATTTTACATAATAAGTATAACACAAAAAAATCCATCTGTAAAGGTCTGTTGGGAGAAAAACGATAATATTTGGGATAGATTTTTTTATTGCGTGAGATAAAAATAGGAAAATAAAGAAAGAGGAACCCGTTTGGGTTCCCCTTGATTGGTTTTTGCTTTGAGATCAGACCTTGATCTCGGGAAGTTCTACGCCAACATCCTCGTTAGAGCCGGAATCGGGAATATATACGGGCTCATAGTCGGGAGCGGGCTCGGTTGCGAAATCCTTCTCAGTGGAGGGATAGGTTCTATCCTGTACGAAAGCAAATTCAATACCGAAGTCCTTGGCAAACTTAGCTGCCAGCTCCATGGACTCCATGACACCGTCCGTGCCGCCCTGGATACGACTCTCGTGAGAGAAGATGATCATCGAGGACGCAGTGGTCTTGTATTCTTCAACCGTGTGACGAATATACAACTCTTTATACATGTCAGCGCCGGTGAATTTGGTGGGAGCAGTTGCAAAATATTCGGCGCGAATATCGGTAGCAACAAAGGTCAAATCCTTTCCGCTATCGGTAATGTGGTCGTTTGCAAACAGCCACTGAGAGGTTGTGCTATCCATGTAGTAGGAGATTCTGGTATCGTCCGCTCCAAGGAAGCCAACAGGGCAGTAATCTGCGGCGGTATCGGTCTCATCGGGAGTATTCTCGGCGAATTTTCTGCCTGCGGCGATCATACCGTTGATGGCATTCTCACAGCCTGCGAAATTGTGAAGCCTGGGGAAGAGATCGATGCAACCCTTGTCGCCCGTGATGGTCATGACACTGGTCAGCATCGTGGTCCACTCCTCGAAGCCGGCTTCCGTGGTGCTGTAATCCGTTGCGGTGTCTTTATCCTCCGCGCTGAAGTTGATGTTCTGATTATTGGCGGGGGAGTGAAGACCGATCTTCAGCCAATCCTTGGCTGCCTGGAATTCTGCCTGATACTTGGTGGCATTCTCGCTTGCGGCAAAGGCAGCCAGATTCTCATTGAAGGAGTATACACTGAAGACAGCGCCGTACTCGTCGTGCATTTCCTTCATCCATCCAAAGAAGGGCTCGTCAAATAGACTGTCGTAGTCGTTTGCTGCCAGATTATCGAAGCACTTATATCCGTCGTCAAAGGAGAGATGCATATAGTCGATGTTCTGTCTCAGTCCGACGGGGGTGTAGCTTTCGGAAATGCCCTCATTGACCGTGCCGTCGACAAGGGTGATGACCGGCTTGACCTTATAGATGACGTCCTCGGGGGCTTTATTGAGGTGCAGCACTACGTAGTAGACACCGTCAGCCTCCGTCAGGGAATCGCTGCCGAAATCAGTAGACAGGGTTCGATATACGTATTCCAGATAAATATTCTTGGTGATAAAGGTAGAGGAAGATCCGGTGATTGCCTCGCCTGCCAGAGAAAACTCGAAGTGAATGTACTCTATCTGGGTAATGTCCTCAACAGCGCCGATACGAGCGACGAAGCGAACGTCATACGTGCCGTCTTCATAGAGGTAGGTCGACTGCGTACCGATCATGGTGGCAGTAGGACCGGTATACTTCCAGTTTGCGTAATAGGTAACGTCCTTGGTCATATTTGCCGCCGCGATGTCAGTAGCGGGATTGCCTTGCGCGTCAACCCAACCGACGAAGGTGTAGCCCTCCTTGGTGGGAACACTGGTAGTCATGGTGTAATCCGTTTTCAGGTATCCAAGCTCGGTCTTATAGACCTCATCGTCAACGACATAGTTGACCTTGAAGGGTCTGCGCTGATTCTCCAGCACGTAGCCAAGCGTGTGAGTACTGCTACCGGGGTTTCTGCCGCTGACGGCGAGACCGGTACCAAGATAATTGCCCTTGGAGTCAAAGCTGCAATACTCCTGAGAGTAGTATTCCGAGGGAGTATAGGAATAACGCAGATGTCCCGCAAGGTATGCGTGGTTATACGACGTACCGGACTTCTTCTTGATATCGATCACGTAGTTTTCTACGTACTCTTCATCATAGAAATGATTGCCCTCTGCGGGGCAGGTTCCGTCCTCAGCCAAGGGAGCAAGACCCAGAAGAGTATAACCTTCGTTATCAATGCCAAAGGAGGTCGTTCCCTTTCCTGCGGAGCAGTTGAAAATCTTCATGCTGGCAATCTGATCATCCGAATAGTTAAGCTTGGCGCTCTTCAGATACTCGGATTTGAAAATATCTATCGAAGCGGTCAGGCTGTCGGCATTGTAGTAGCCGTTCCACCAGTCGGAGGCGTTTACGAGAATCGCGGTATCGCCCGGTTGAAGCACACCCTTGTCGTACACGGGATTGGTGAACTTGTATACGTAAGTCGAATTGGTTCTGGAAGCAATACATTCGCCGCCCTCTTCCTCGGGGTAGGAAATGCTGAACCACTCCGAATCGGTGATCGTGTTAGTCAACGCATCGGATGATACCGCTCCGGTCGTAGAAGTGTCATATTTCATGAATCCGTTTCTGCGAAGGAGCGCATAATCATAGATATTCTTGGGCTCGGTTCCGGCGTTGTAAACCTCAAGCCACTCAAAACGGTGCTTTTTTCCGTCGGAAGCGATGAAAGCCTCTCTTCCACTGGTAGAAAACTCGGAAATCACCAGACCTGGCTCATTATCCTTCTCTTCCTTTACCAAGGAACCAACCTTGATATCATCTACCAGAACAGTAGGGCCGTCAAGGATTCTGAAGCTGAAGAAATCGGCAATAGACGAAGCGTTTGCCTTCCAACGCTCAATGTACGTGTTAGATGCCATACAAGCAACCAAGGTTGCATTGCCGTTTTCATCCAGAGTGTACGCAGAGAAACCGTAGTCCGCGTCTACGACGATTCGGAAACGGATCACCTCTCCTTGAATGGAGCCGGCAGCAGGCGCATTATTGTTTCCGGCAATACCACCGTCCTCAGGGACTGCGATATCTAAGGAATGACAGTAGGCAGCTTCACTCTTCGCATAACCGGGGTAATACGCGATCGTATCCAGCTCTCCACGCTCCTTGACGTTCCACTGCCAGATCAGGTTGTGGTTACCGTAAGGAGTTGTCGATGCACTGGTCACCACCGCAGAGGTACCGTAGCCGCCGGAAACCACACCGAGTCCCTGTCCGTTACCGTTGGTATTGGCGATCATCTTCTGGGTATACTCAATGTAATAGTCGCCGCCTGCCAGACGGTCATCGGTCAGGACGGGAATAACGCTGGCGGATCCCTTTACGGAAACCCATTTGTTTTCTCCCTCGTTCTTCGCTATCGCAAGGGTCGCGGAAGGGAAGGTTTTCGTTCCGTCTGCGTCCCAGCCGAGAGCCGCAAAGAGGTCAGCACCCGTCAAAGTAGAATTTACGCCCTCAAAGTCCTCGGTGTACCAAGGCTCACCCAAGGTATATTGGGGCGGCTTCACGGTAGCGTCCAAATTTGCCTTGTTTGAAGCAGCCGCGCTTGCGGTGGGGATCAACGCCACGAACAGTCCTGCGACCATCATAACGCTGAGTAAAATGGATAGTGCTTTTTTCATGATATCCTCCTATATAATGGATATGTCGTAATACGACAATACAGATATACACTTTAATTATATCACACCGGTTTTAGAAATTCTATAGATATTTTGACAAAAAAGTAGAAATATTTTGATTATTTTTGCCAAAAATCCAAGGAGTCGTGTCGTAGATTCTGCTTTTGAAGGAATTGAAACGAAAAAATCCCCTCGGCAGAAAGCCGAGGGGATTCGCTTGATTTTAGGGGTGAATATCCTTCTGGGTTGGCGTATAGCTTCTGTTCTGGGGGAAGTCGAATGGGATTCCGTGCGCCTTGGCGTATTCGCACGCCTGCTCCATTGCCGTCTGCACGCCGTCCGAATTGTTCTGGATCCGGTTTTCGTGGGAGAAGAGGATCATCGCTCTGCCTCTGTTTGCCATGGAAGCATCGGAATAGCGATATTCCAACTCCTCCGCCATGGTGGTATAGGAACTGTAGCCGCTGTTCTTCAAATACTCCGCCCGAATGTCGGTGGCAATAAAGGTCAGACCGTTTTTGTAGTCGGTTACATGGTCATGGTTGAAAAGCCAACGGGAATTTCCGCTGCCAAAGCTTTCCAGATAGTAAACGTTTCTGGTGTCGTCTACCGCAAGGAAGCCAAGAGCGCCGTAGTTGGCGTCTCGCATACCCTGCAGTGCCGCTTCGGTTCCCGCGCAGTTGTGAAGGCGGGGCATACGGTCAATGCTCAGATACGAGCCAGTCACCTTCAGTACGCTGTTTACAAAGATATTCCACTGGAGTTGTCCTGCTTCATAGGTGCTGTAGTCGGTACCCTTATCCGTTCCGAAATTGAGATTCTGGTTATTTGCGGGGGAGTGCAGACCGATCTTGAGCCAATCCTTAGCGGCGTAGAACTCGGAGGCATATTGCGCTGCCTTCTCACTATTGGCATAAGCCGTGAATTCCTCGTTGAAAACGTAAATGCTGAATACGGCGCCCCACTGGTCGTGCATCCTCTTCATCCAACCCAGAAATTTCTCCTGAAAAATACTGGTGTAATTGTTGTTTTGCAAATTTTGAAAGCACTTGTAGGTGTCGTCAAAGGAAATGTGCATGTATTCCATGATGGATTCGGTGTCCTTTCCGTGTATTCCGTCCTTGCCGTCTTTTCCGTCGGCGCCGTTGATTCCGGGATCTCCCTTTTCGCCGGTTTCTCCCTTTTCTCCCTGAGGTCCTTGAGGTCCCTTCGTGCTCTCACAGCTCGTTGCCGTAAGGCAAACGCCAAGCAGCATCGTAAGAGAAAGGAGCAGAGAAAGGATGCATGTCAGCTTTTTCATGGTGTCCTCCCAATGATACTTTGATTACATAAGATCATTTTACCATAAAAGGAATGGTTCGTCAACAAACAGTTGAAAAAATGAAAAACGGGAGAGACCTGTGCCTCCTTGACAGGGGGGAGAAAAAGGGATATAATAGAGAAGCGAAAAAGAGGTGATATATGTGAAATTATCGGGTTTGACAAAAATAAACGTCTCCCGTGAAACCGCATCGAGCGTCTCAAGACTGATTCTGAAGGGAGACCCGCTGACACGGAGAGAGATTGCCGAGCGTGTGGGAGTCAGCGTTATGACGGTAGGAAAGATCGCGGACGCATTGGCAGAGGCGGGACTTGCGGAGGACTGTGTTCGCGCGGCGGAGCGGGGAAGATCGCCCCGTGTGATCAAGCTGCCTCCCCAAGGGATCGCGTGGGGAATCCTTCGCGTAGAGGAGAGCGGGAGCTCTCTCGTTGTTGTGGGAGGAGACGGAAAGGCGCTGGAGAAACAGAATATCCCCTATGACGAAGCTATGAGCCCCGAGGATAACGAAGCAATGCTTCGCGGACGGTGGCATGAGGTGAAACATCGAATCGAGAAACGGTTTGCGGCGGTGGGACTTGGTGTGATCCTTCAGGATCTGTCGGGCTTTTATTGGAAGCGCGCCATCCTGGAGGGAGTTGGAGCCGAGGCGGATCTTGCGGAGCAGGAGAATGAGCTCACAGCCAAGAGCCTGTGCGGCGGGGAATTTGGCAAGACGGTTCTGTATCTTCGCCTAGATCGGGAGATTCGTACCGTGCTGGCGATCGGCGACGAATGGAGCGCGGGATCTTTTCCTATCAAAGGGCAGAAACGATATGAGGAGCTGTGCGAGACGGTTCTTCATCTGACCGATCTGCTGATGCCCGACGGAATCGTGGCGGAGAGTCAAGGTCGATACGCGGGAGACGACGGAAGGCTCTTGCGTCGCATAAAAAGGGAATGGCAGAGCAAAAGGTCGGATCGGCCCATGCCAAAGCTACATATGCCAGACGATCTGACCCTTTCCGAGTGCGCCATGACCGATCGTCTCAACGACCTTCTTGCCGACGAGCTCGGCAGGAGAATAGGGAAGTGAGAAGAAATGTGAGGATCGACACGGGAATCTGAACCCCATTTGCGCCCAAGGTGTGCGAAAATTGGGAGATTACCAAGCGCAAATCAATCCTTTTGCTTTGCAAAACGAGGGGTTCGATTCGGTCAACGAACGAAACAAAGACGGCATCGCCAAGGCGATACCGTCTTTGTTTGGCACCCGCAACGGGAATCGAACCCATAACTACCCCTTAGGAGGGGGTTATTATATCCATTTAACTATGCAGGCAAATATTCTTTTTGTGTTGCCGAGAAACAAATTTTCCGTTGTTCACGGTTTGGAAATCTTTTTGTGGTATTCTAATTTCAGCGTCTTTGTCATAGGATGAAAGCGTCCAGATTATTGTATCACAGATCAGACGAAAATGCAAGATGTTTTTAAATTTTTGGGGAGGAGAGGCATGAAAAAAGAATTTGTGAGTGCTCGTAAGCTTTTGCGCTACGGATTGCCGATCCTTCTATGCGTTCTCTGGCTTGGCTTTATCTTCAGTAACTCCTTACAGAATGGAACTCAATCGGGAGAGCAAAGCAAGGGTGTTCACCAGATTGTTAAGGAGGTGGCGCAAAGCGTAGGCTATGACAAGCCGATTTCGGAAGCGACGGTACGTACCTCCGCTCATTTCCTTGAATTTGCCGTTTTGGCTTTGCTGGAATGTTGGGTTCTGGCGGCATTTGGATTCCTTCGCCTGTCCCTTCCTCCTTGGTATCTGCCTATGTGTATGGCGGCAATTCTGACCGATTGCGCATTGATGGCATGCGTGGACGAGATGCTACAGCGGTTCTCAAACGGACGCGCGGCGGAATGGAAGGATGTAGGAATCGACACCCTTGGCGCGATCTGCTCGGTTTTGTGTGTTTCTCTGGTTCTTCTGACCCTTCGTCTGATTCGGAAGCTTCGGAGAAAAAACGAAAGCGCTACATAATTTTTAAATAGAGAAAATGATCGACTCCTACGAGTCGGTCGTTTTCTCTTTACCAATTGGTATTCCATTTGCTGTGATATTTCCCAAGCTCGGCGGAATAGCCGCCGCTGGGGCGAAGTCCCGCGGAGCTGTCGATCCTCTCTCGCAATGCCGCGAGGTACTCCCCGTCATCCAAGGGTAGGGAGATCTCCTTTCCTGTCCACGCGGAAAGGTAAGCGGCACAGGTCAAGGTCAGCTGACAGAGCCCCTCCTCGTCCTTCGCGATCAGCTCGTGTAGCCTCGTCCTCTACCTCGATATCGTGATATTTTCCTACGTAATACCGCGCGTACACTCTTTGTGGCATGCCGCAGATCCACTGCCACAGATCCAGATTGTGGGGCGCTTGGTTGAGCAAAACGCCGCCTCCCTCTCCTGCCCAAGTGGCGCGCCAGTCACCCGAGTCGTAGTAGCTCTGCTTGCGGTACCATTTGGTCATGATCCACGTGCTTCGCTTCAGCTCGCCAAGAGCGCCCGAGCTCTCTTGCCTTTCGGTAGAGGGGAGAGGTTCGTTGATTGAACATCACGGCAAACTTCTTGCCGCTCCTGTGCGCCGCCTCAACCATTTCTCGCGCCTGTGATCCGTACACGCCGATGGGCTTCTCGCAAAGCACGTGCAAGCCCTTCTCAAATGCCTTGACGGCAATGGAGGGGTGGTCGAAATGAGGCGTAGCGATCAATACGGCATCTACGGTCCCGCTGTCAAGGAGGGCGTGTGCTTCGTCTGCAAATGCGCAAAACTTCATAATATTCCTCCTTTTATCGCCTGTATAAGAAGCAGATGGGAATGGCGCCTACTGAGATTCGAATCCCGCATCAGTGATTCTGAACGAGAAAAAGCCATTGCACCGCAATGGCTTTTCTGTTGAAATCCTCTTGACACATAGAA
>JAZNDP010000003.1:0-9875 GCA_045588165.1 Eubacteriales bacterium
CCTTGGAATAAGCATCTCCACAGTCAAGGACAACGCGGGAAGGATCTACGGTAAGCTTGGCGTTGCAAACAAGGACGAGCTTTTCATTAAAATCGATAGCAAGCTTCGAAAGTCATAAAAAAGCAATAAATTATTCAAAAAATACACAGTACCTACCGCTTTCCCCCCCTGCGGTAGGTACTTTTTTTGCGTTTTTTTGGTATAATTAAGTCATAAAAGCGGTCATCCGTTAAAGGATAGCGTCAGGCCGTGTTTATATATCCCGTGAAAGGAGGCAGCAATGTTAGAACCTGTAACAAAAAATTATCAGGATGATTCGGATCTCGAATCATTCAAATTCACGTTTTTTTGCGATCTATGCGCAAAGCCTGTCAAGGCAGTCAGCTACAGCTTCAAGCCGCCGTTTAAACCCAAGCTTTTTATAAGTGCCTCCGAACGGCGAGCGCGGGAGCTTTTGTGGCTAAGCGATCATGGGGACGCATACGAAAGAGCAAACAAAGAGGTTCTCATCTTTTTTAACCGCTGTCCCGTCTGCGGCAGACGGGTCTGCGATGATTGCTTCGCAGATGAGCAGGGAATATGCATCGAGTGCCTTAAGCTCAAAAACGAAAAGGAGGAAAAGAGTTGAGTTTTCTTGAAAGAGCAATAAAGCGCGGAATCAGCCGCGGCGTGAGTCAGGCTGTCGGTAAGGCAGTGCGCACAGCGGTCGAACCCAAGGCGACCGAGCTTGCAAATAAGACAGCTGCAAGGCTTGATTCGGCATCAAATAATCAAACAGTTCAAAGCACCCCCGGCGGATTCGAGGGTGCAATGGCAAATCTTGAGCGCGCAGCGCAAGGATATGTGACAGAGGTGAGCAAAAATATGAAGATATGCCCATCCTGCGAAACGGCGGCAACTGCGGACAACAAATTCTGTCCCCGTTGTGGTACAAGGTTGCCCGATCAGACACTTGCCGAAAGCGCTGTCTGCACAAGTTGCGGTAAGCAGAATGATCTCGGAATGAAATTTTGCAGTGCGTGCGGCACTAAACTTCCCTCTGCGATAGCCGAGGAACAAAGAGCTGCTGCACAATTTGCAGGCGTTATGGCAGAGTGGGATGCAAAGCTTCCCGCTTATCCTAAATGGAATCTCGGCGGAAGCGACCCTTGCATTGAGCAGGACGACGGTTATCTGTGGTTTTGCGTTACTTTCCCGAATAACTATTTGGCGCAGAAAGCAGTGGAAGATTACCGAGCACTTTTGCGAGCTGAAGGATTCCGCCCTGCCGGGCAGTATCCTTCGGAGGAAATACTTTTTAAAAAAATAGGAGATGTTTGCTACCGTGCAGACACGGAGCATTGCTTCGAGGGAGGCGCGGAGTCCCCAACTATCTATTTTTCGGTCGGCGAGCCTGTGGGCGGTTTCGATTATGTAAAAACCGAGCCTACTCAAGCATTTAATTTTAAAAGTTTATTCAGATAATAACGGAGGTTACTTTTTATGAAAGCAGGAAAATTATTCACTAAAACACTGCCTTTTTGTTGGGCAAAGCTCTTGCTCGGCGGAGCTATGGTGCTGATCCTCGGCATTATTCTTGCACTTTGTCTTGGAATCGGCTATCTTTTCGGTGACGGAGGTATTGTTGTAGGATTTCTTATCTGGTGCGGAGCTGTCGGAGTTGTTCGTTTTGCAGTGATGCACTATCTCGGATATATGGTCAAGGCAGGGCATATTTCCGTCATTGCCGAAGCGGCTGTCACGGGTGAGGTTCCCGCAAATCAGGTAAAATACGGCATAGGCAACGTCAAGGAGCGATTTGTCACCTCAAACGTATTTTTTGCGGTAGATAAGCTGGTCAGCGGTGCTGTAAAGCAGATCCAGCGAGGTATTGGCAAGGTTGCGGATTTCCTGGATTTTATACCCGGTATGGATAAGGTTGCGGACCTTGCAAAATTCTTTGTCGAGCTCTCTTTGGGATACGTGGACGAATGCTGTCTTGGCTATACATTCTACAAGAAAGAACAGGGTGCATTTGAAAGCGCATGTGACGGTGTTGTAGTTTATGCACAGAATATCAAAAAACTGCTTGGAAACGCGGCAAAGACGATGCTCAAGGTTATCCTTGCCGTCATTCTGACCGTAATTGTTATCTTTATCCCGATCGGTCTGCTTTTCAGAGTATTTGATTGGAGCGGACTGCTTGCATTCCTTATCTCATGCCTGCTTACATGGGTGGTCAAGTTTGCGTTCCTTGACAGCTTTATACTCTGCCAGACTATGGCGGGTTATATGGAAGCGGCACAGACGACCGAGATCACTTTTGATCTTTATGAAAAGCTTTGCGGACTTTCGGGCAAATTCAAGGAACTCTTCAATAAGGGAAAGGAAGAAAACCCCGAGATGGCTTATGCGGGAGCTGCGGCAGCTGCTGCTCCTGCTTTCGAATACGTTCAGCCTCAGACTGTAACCACCTCACCGCCTCCCGCTCCGACGGCAAATGCAGAGAGTCCCGTCTTCTGCGGTCAGTGCGGCACCAAAAATGCTCCCACAGCGGCATTCTGTACCTCCTGCGGAGCAAAACTCAAATAAGAAAGGAAGTAAAAAACTATGAAAAGACTGTTTGCGCTTTTACTCGCGGCTATTATGCTGCTCTCGCTTACGTCCTGCGATCTCGAATCGATACTCACGGGCGGCAACGAGGGTGTAACAATGGATTACGACTATGAGAAAATGGAAGAAAACCTCAAGAAGATGAGGGAAGAGGACGGTATTTACATAGAAATGAGCATCGTAAATATCGAAACAGGCGAAACTCCCACCGCCGAAAAGATCATCTATGCCGAAACCCCCACCGCTTTTTATTATTGCGGCGACGGCGATGAGCTTATCGTTGATTTCTCGGACGATACCAAAGCAGTTACATACACCAAACAGGAGGATGGTAAGTGGCTGATGACAGAGACCGTCTATGAAGAAGCAGGCATCACCCGAGAGCAGATGGAAGAAAGCTGTTCCTACTACACGATCGCGCTTTTCGGCTACCTCGGGAATTATAAAATGTTCGAGGGCGCACCTATGAAGAAGACGAGCGAAAAGGTGGCGGGCAGAGAATGTGATCAATTCTCCTACTCTATCGGACTTTTCGGATACGGTATGGAATATACCTTCTGCATAGATATTGAAACCGGTATGTGCCTTTCCTGGAAGCTCGGCGCTTCTGCAGGTGCCGAGGGCTCGGGAAGTACAGAATTTACCTGCAAGAAATTTGAAACGCCCTATAAGATCGATATTCCCTCTGGCGCTGATATCGTGACCTCCGAAAATGAAGGCGCAGAGGAAGAGTGGCAGGGTAAGTAACAGCGGTTTGAATTGGAGAAAAATACAATGAGAAAAATATTGACGTTTTTAATAGTGGCGTTTATGTTGTTTTCGATGGTCTCTTGTGATCTCGGAGGCGGTAAAGATTCCGAGGACTTCGGTGAGGCACAGGAAGGTTTTGAAAACATCGAGGATTCAGACAACAAGGAAACTATAGAGAAAAATATCAAAGACGTTTTCGGCGTAAAGATCACGCTTCCCGAAGCCGAGGAATACGCGGGCGCAACCATTGGCGGCTCGAGCATGTCGATGTATATGGTTACGATGACCGAGCCCAAGGTGAATGCGGAGGAATTCTTTGCGGATATCGCTTCGGCTTTTTCCTCCTGGGAAGCCAATGAGGATACACTTACCTACTCTCGCACGACGGATAAGGTTCTTTACGGCGCCGTTATTGCAATGGAGGGCGACCTGCTTACGATCGCCTTTTCAATGACCGATAACGAGCTGATAGAGGGAATGACGTCGGGTCCTACCGAATTTATAAAGGAGATCGAAAAGTATTCCGGCGTAAAGCTCGAATTTCCTTCGTTCGTTACCTCGGTGGGACTTCCCTCGCTTTCAAATGACGGCGCAAAGGCTCAGTACGGCGGAATGCTCCTCAACGGAAGTGCAAATCTCAATGAAGAAAACTTTCTGGCGCTTGCAGATGCTCTTAGCTCCCAACTGTCGGGTTATACGATGGTCGAGGGCGAGGCAGAAAGCTGGGGACCCGAGGCGGTGCTCCAATGGATCGACAACAGTGATGAGAGCAGATATTTCGAGCTTGAGCTTTATGACCTTGACGGTATGCAGTACGTTGAATTTGCTTACCATTTCACAGACAGAAGCCTTCTTCCCGCTTGGCCGAGCGATCAGATAGACGCCTTCTTCGGCAAGGCGATCGCTCTTCCCGCTTACAGCGGCAACTACAAAGAGCTTGAAGTCTCGGAATATAAAAACGAGCAGCCGGGAGAATATTCGGAATATCTCGATCACATCGCGGTATATATGACCTGGACCGAGGAAGAGGAGCTTGATCCTTGGCTTGCATCGATCGAGAGCGCAGGCTATGCGAAGACCGCGGGCGACTATACAGATGAATACATCTATGTAAAGGATCTCGGAAACGGGCTCTATGCAAACGTTTCCGCGGAATACGACAGCTACGGCGGACGGCTTACGATCACGGTTGAAAAGGAAGAGCTCACGGGTCTTGAATGGCCTGCAGAGCACATAAAGACACAATACGGTGCTGAGTTTGCCGCGCTGCTTCCCGCAATAGCGGAAGCCCCCCGCCGTGTCTTTGACGTCGAGAACAACTACATTTACATCAGAAATAACCTTGATACCGAAGCGGTTGAGACTTGGTGCGCCGCAATGCGCGCCGCAGGCTTTGAGGAAACTACCAAGACATCAGAAAGAGCTAAGTACTCGATGATCTTCGATAACTACGATCAGGTAGAAGTCTCGCTTTCGTTTGGCGAGAATTACGGAACCTTTTACGTTGATTATGAAAAATACGAGGGACCGGGCTTTACACTTCCGACAAACGCCTATATTGAATATACGTACGCATATTCATCAAATCCCGACAGCAAAATTACCTATAAGGTAACCAAGATCGGCGAGGATTACTATTTTGATTCCGGCGCATTGTCGAAGACCTATTTCAAGTACGATGCATCCGCAAAGACCTGGACGAGATATAACGGTATGAGCTTAGGCGACTCGATCATGTGGATAAAGGCGGATAAAGTACTTGACAGATACGGCGTAGATAAGGCTTTGAAGAGTTCTATGAACTATCTCTTTTATACAAAGTCGAACTATATGGTGGAAGATCAGTCAACGACAAAGACGATAGCCGGCTCGCAGTGTATCAAAATAACCTCCACTCAGAGCACGGCCGAATACTGGCTGAGCCGCGATACGGGATTGCTCTTTGCACAGAACGCGTTTACCCTTATCGAGGTCGTTAAATACGATACCTCGGTCAAGAGTTTGGCGGATGCAGGAATAACTGCGGATATGTTACCGAATGAATGATACGGAGGTGTTATCATGCCAAAGAAATGTGATCAATGCGGTGCGGATATAGCACCCGGTGCGGCGTTCTGCACCAACTGCGGATCAAAAGCACCCGAGGAAGTGGTCGTTGTCCGGCAACCTGAAGAAGAGCCCGTAAAAGAAACTGTCAAAGAGGACGTATGTATGAAGTGCGGAAGCGTACTTGCTGATGGCGCGGCTTTCTGCACATCTTGCGGAACTCCGAGAGGGGCGGCTCCGACCGAATCTCCCGTTTCCCAACCTCAACCTCAGCCTCAGCCTCAACCCCAACCTCAGCCTCAACCTCAGTACGTTCAGGAGCCTTCGAGGCAGCAATATACCCAACCCGCACAGCAGTATGCTCAACCGCAGTATGTTCAGCCGCCTCAGCAGACGGTATATGCCTCTCCGCAGGCGGTACCTGCAAGCGCAAGTGATAAGACCGACAAGGTAGTCGGCACGGGTGCATATTTTTGGCTGATGTTTCTTTACGCGCTGCCTGTAATAGGATTCCTTGTTTGCCTTATTATGGGCTTTGCGGCAAAAAATAAGAATCTCAAGCATTTTGCCCGTGCAATTCTGATTTGGGTACTTGTGGGACTTATCCTCTCTGCCATCATCTCGATCGCGGTATATTTCCTTATCGGTTCGTTAGGCGATCTCGCGGGATTGGATCTCGGCTCATTGTTTGATGGCTTCGGAATTGGCGGCTTTGGCGGATAATTTGCGGGCATATGCCCAAAAATAATATAAAGGAGAAATTAATTATGGCATTCTGTGAAAAATGCGGAACAAAGATAGAGGAAGGGGTAAAATTCTGCTCAAACTGCGGTAACACCGTAGGAGCTCCGAGCGAGCCCGTACAGCCCCAAGCGGAAGAAAAGAAGAACGATCTTTCCGATAAGGTCGCGTCACTCAATAACACCGCGGATACAACGGAAGAGTTTGACGCTGCTGATATTGAGAAGAATAAGTTAATGGCAGTACTTGCTTACATAATCTTCCTTATTCCTCTCCTTGCGGCAAAGGATTCGCCTTTTGCCAAATACCACACCAATCAGGGGCTTGTACTTTTCCTTGCGGCTATTGCATCGGGAGTGATTCTGGTGATCCCCATACTCGGTTGGATCATTGCTCCTATTGCGAGCATCCTGATTACCGTTCTCGCCGTTATCGGAATCATCAACGCGCTGAACGGTAAGGCTAAAGAGCTTCCTATTATTGGCAAATTTAAGATCATCAAATAAATAGTAAGCGTAAAACGGGCGGTGACGGTCATAAACGACCGCCAACCGCCCGTTTCCTTAAAGAACGGAGGAAGATATGCTTCGATATTATAATAAAATAATTGCCGCCGTCCTTGCGATTGCAATGGCATTCGGTCTGGCGGCACCTGCATACGCCACGGGCATCACTGACGGCTTCGTTATCGAAAATGGCGTTCTGACCGCATACACGGGCGATGACACCGTGGTGAGAGTGCCCGATAGCGTTACCGCGATCGCAAACGGTGCGTTCAGGAACAACACGACTATGACAGAGCTGTACCTTGGCAAGAACGTGGTATCAATAGATAACAACATCGCCTACGGTGCTGCCGCTCTGACAACCGTTCATCTCCCGGACGGAGATACGCCTGTCGCGGTGGCTGGCTATGCTTTTTCCGGTTGTGAAAATCTGACCACGCTGGTGCTCGGACCGAGCGTTGTCAGCGTGGCGGAGAATTTTCTTAACATTTCCACTCTGCAACAGATCGTTGCCGACCCGGAAAACACCTGGTACTATAGCCGTGACGGTGTTCTTTTCAGGAGAGAAAGCTCTGCCACCGATCTCACCTTGGTGCGGATGCCGAGAAACAGTCCGATCACGGATTACACCGTGCCGAGTGATTGCTACGTGACTGCCATCGGTGAATATGCTTTTTATTATTGCAACAATCTGACTTCGGTGGAGATCGCGGCGGGAGTAAAGGAGATCCGCTACGAGGCTTTCAGCCGCTGTGAAAATCTGAAGTCCATCGATATGGGTCCCGACGTGCAGGAATTGGATGATTATGCCTTCTATTACTGCACCGCGCTCGAGAGTCTGACACTGTCGCCCGCGCTTGACGACGTTCTGACATCGACCTCAGGTACGCTGAGCGGCTCTCCGCTGAAGACCTTGATCGTACCCAAGAATGCTGCATTCATTCCCGCAAATATGATGTTCAAGGATACCTTGACAGAGATCATAGTTAAGGACGGAAATCCCGTGTTCACCTCGGCAGACGGGGTGCTGTATACTGCAGACCCGAGAAATGCCAATGCGACGGGCGATACTCTGCTTGCTTATCCCACAGCAAAGGCAGATGAAAGCTATTCTATACTCGAAGGCACAAAGACCGTCGGTAAGGATGCGTTCGGAGATAATAAGCTTCTCACAAAGGTAACGATGCCCGAAAGTCTTGAAGTGATAAAGCAGGCGGCGTTTGCTTACTGTTATGGTCTTACGGAGATAGTACTCGGAAAGAACGTCCATACGCTTGAATACGATGCGTTCTATCTCTGTAATAATATGACAAGCTTTACTCTTTCGGAAAAGCTGACCCCCGAAACTGTCAATAACAGCGTCGTGGGGGGATGTAATAAGCTGACTACGCTTTACGTCCCTGCGGCGGCGGAATTCGTACCGAATTCGATCGCAAAATTCGGTGCTCTGACCGAAATCGCGGTGGAAGACGGCAATCAGCATTATTTTTCGGATCACGGTGTGCTCTATGAGCGCACCGAGGAGGACGGACAGCTTCTGCACACCTATCCGCGCGCAAAGGCGGACGAGGGATATGCCATCCTCGAAGGTACGAAGACCGTCGGTAGGGATGCGTTCAGGGATAATAAGCTGCTCACAAAGGTAACGATGCCCGACAGTCTTGAGGTGATAAAGCAGGCGGCATTTGCTTACTGTTATGGGCTTACGGAGATAGTACTCGGAAAGAACGTCCATACGCTTGAATATGATGCGTTCTATGACTGTAATAATATGACAAGCTTTACCCTCTCGGAAAAGCTGACCCCCGAAACTGTCAATAACAGCGTCGTGGGTGGGTCCGAAAAGCTGACAACGCTTTATGTACCTGCAACAGCGGAGTACGCGCCACCGTCACTCTATCGGCATAGTGCGCTTGAGAATATTTTCGTAATTGATGAGGCGGGAAACCGCGATGCGCTCGGAGTTGCATACTTCTCCTCGGATGGAGTTCTGTTCAGCGCAGACGGAACGACCTTGATACAGATCCCGACAGCCAAGCAGATAACCGAGTACGCGATCCCCGAAACGGTCACTGTCATCGGCGAAAGAGCCGCGTATGACCACAAGTATCTGCAATCGGTTTCGATCCCCGCGGGGGTTACCGAAATAGGAAGATATGCCTTTGAATACTGTGATGAGCTGTCGCTGATCATGGCAATGGGATGCAACCCCGAAACCATAGGCTCGTCTGCACTTGATGCTAACGATAATGTGGCGATAGTGTGCGACGAGGGCAGCTCGCTCGTGGAGCACGCCATATATCATAAGCTCGTTTACGTCACGGGCGGCAATCTGATCACTGCCAAAGTCGAAAAGAAGCTGACGGGAAGTGACGGCTATACTGAAGATTCTCTTTCCTCTTACCGCGTCAGCGTATTCCTCGGCGATAACGGAACGGCGGAGGAATATGAATTCCCTGCCTATACAGCAGGTGATTATATTCTGATCCCTGCTGAAAAGACTGCGAACAACGGTGAGAGCATCAAGGACTACAGTAAGGTGACCGTCCGCCTTATCTCCAAAACGGGAGAATGCGAGGAAAGCGTCACCTTGGTCGAGCTTGATGAAAACAAATGCGCCGAGGTGACTCTCCGCGCGGCGCAAAAGGGCTACGTAACGGGAACCGTCACTGCGCAGAGCCGTGCCACGGTTGCTATATACGATAGCGAGGGAGCGCACATTCAAACAATGAATCTGAACTCCGGAAAATATACGAGCGACTATCTTCCTGCGGGAAATTACACGGTCGTAGCACTCCAGGGTAAAGTCAGAAATTGGATTCAGAATTCACTTTCCGACTACGAAACGCTCGGAATGCAGGAGGGCAGCGATTACGTTAAGAGCACGGTAAAGCTTATAAACGGCGAGATAGCGGTGCAGGATATCACCATATCCAAGGAGAGCACATATGCCTCGGTATGGCTCGACGAGGGCAAGACCTCGTATCTCTTGCTTGACAGCGAGGTCACAGCATCGGGAAGGATAGATTTCCGCCTGAGCTACAGCCTTAAGGAAGAATTCAAGGATTATGCTCTTTCGGGCAAGGAGATAGTTATCACGATCCCGCAGGGACTCCTCGTATCCGAGGAAAGCGTGACTCTGGACGGAGCTTCAGCATCCGACACCGAACTGACCGACAGCGAGCTTCGTATCAAGATCACGGAAAACTCGGGCACTGTTCAGTTTTCCGCAAGCCCCAC
>JAZNDP010000004.1:0-4625 GCA_045588165.1 Eubacteriales bacterium
TGTTCCTTCTCGGTAGAAAAGGGAGCTCTTGCCTCGGGTGACGGAGCGGTGATGTTTTTCTTTGAGAAGCCGCGGCTGTCGGTAAGCTGCGCGCGGCGGAGCCTGTGTGCCGAGGGAGAGGATACCTATTGCGGAGATACCGTGGGAACCTTCCATTCTGCCAATGGACGGTTTTACGCCTTTATCAGCGACGGCATGGGGGCGGGGAGAGAGGCGGCGATCACCTCGGGCATTTGCGGAGCGTTTTTGCAAAAAATGCTTGGCGCGGGAAATTCCTGCGATACCGCGTTGAATATGCTCAACGCCTTTTTGCGCAATCGGGGAAGCGGAAGCCTGCACGAATGCTCCGCGACCGTTGATCTTGCCGAGATAGATCTTCTGGCGGGACGGGCGTATTTTTATAAGAGCGGAGCGGCTCCTACCTACGTATTCCGCAGCGGAAGTCTGCTCAAGCTGCGATCTCACACGGTTCCCATCGGGATCATTCGGGAGCTGGATACCAGACGGATCGAATTTGAGGTGGGCGATGGAGATCTGATTGTGATGGTCAGCGACGGAGTCACACAGGGCAGAGAGGAATGTCCGTGGCTCTTTGATCTGCTTCGCAGTCAGGGAGAGAGTGAGGAGACGGAAAATATCGCGGAGCGGATCGTTCGATATGCCAAGGGAGAGGGATCTCCCGATGACGTGTCGGTGCTGACAATTCGGATCCAAAGGGAATAAAAAAGGACGGTTACGGGCAGAGCCCGTAACCGTCCTTTTCTGTTTTCGAGAAAGACATCAGCCGCAGCAGCAGAAGATCAGCAGCAGAGCGATGATTACGATCCAGATCCAGTTATCGTCAAAAAGATTGCACAGACAGTTGTTATTCATCAGTCGGTTCTCCCTTCAAGATTTCGGGGGCGTTGCCCCTTCGATAGTATCATATGAGGGAGGGATCGAATTGGTGATTAGCAAATTTTGTCGTCGATTGCCACGGGTGCACCCAGCTCGTCGGAGCGGAATGCCGCCTCCATCATTTTCATGACTCGCATCAGCTGATCGTGGGTAACGATCTGGGTCTCCTTTCCGTCAATGGCGCGGCAAACGTTACGGTAGAAATCGTGTACGTCGGATTCGGGACGTGTGATCTCGTGCTCGGAGATGGTCTTTTCATCTCTCGGCGCCATGGTCTTGGTCAGACCCGCGGCGGTAACCACGGGGACAACGTCCTTTTCGTCCCGGTTCTTACAGCAGACCACTCTGCAGTTCTCTCGCCAGTCGCCTATGATGGCGCTGCCGTTGGTTCCCGTCATGTAGAAGCGGGGCATAGCGATAAAATGAGAGGTTCCCACCTCGATCCGTGCCGTGAGGTTTCCCTCAAAATACAGATCCAGCTTAAAACCGTCGTCAACCTCGTAATTGGTGATATGGTCGCAACGGCAATATACCTTTTCCACCTTGCGGTCGGTAACGATACCCAGCATCTGGTCGATCAGATGCACGCCCCAGTCCAGAATCATGCCGCCGCCGTGCTCACGCTTTCCGCGCCAGTCACCGGGGATTCCGCGGGAGCCCTGAATTCTGGATTCTACCCCGAATACCTCACCCAGCTCCCCCGAGGCGTAGACCTGCTTCATCATCAGATAATCGCAATCCCATCTGCGGTTCTGGTGAACGGTAAACAGCTTTCCCGTGCGAGTCGCGGCGTCGATCATTTTTTGCAGATCGGCAGAGCTCATAGTCACAGGCTTTTCCGAGATCACGTTCTTTCCCGCCTCCAGCGTACGGATCGCCATAGGACAGTGGAGCTCGTTGGGAACGGCAAGGGTGACGAGATCCACAGTGGGATCGGCAAGAACAGCCTCAAAGGAATCGTAGACGAAGAGTCCGTTCTCCCTTGCCAGCGCCTGACGGCTCTCCTTAATATCGCAAATGCCGGCGACCTCGGCTACGTCGCTGTTCAGAAGGTGCTTGACGTGCCAGGAGCCCATTCCGCCGTATCCGATCACGGCAACCCGTTTCTTCATTTTCATAGAATTTTCCTTCCCGTAACATACGCGTAATCCTCGGATCGTCGCGCATGATGATTCTACTTGTATTATAAGGGAATCCGCAGACAAACGCAAGACAAGAAACCGATAATTTGAGACAAATATTGCTCATTTTTCTTTTTGAATCAAACGCGGCGGGGAAGAAAATCAAAAAAATATAAAAATCCCCTTGTGAAATATGGGAAAATATTATATAATATACGTACAAGAAAAGAATTTTCAAGCTATGGAGAGTTTCAATGTCGAATCGCGAAAAGCAAAATCATATTCGTAATTTTTCTATTATCGCTCATATTGACCACGGAAAATCCACTCTTGCGGACCGTATTCTGGAGGCAACACAGACCGTTACCGCCAGAGAGATGGAGGAGCAGCTGCTGGACAGCATGGATCTGGAGAGAGAGAGGGGAATCACCATCAAGGCACGGGCTGTACGCCTGAACTACGCGGCGCCCGACGGGGAAACCTATCAGTTCAACCTGATCGATACCCCCGGTCACGTGGACTTTAACTACGAGGTATCCCGTTCCCTGAACGCCTGTGACGGCGCGCTGCTGGTGGTGGATTCCACTCAGGGAATCGAAGCGCAGACGCTGGCGAACGCCTATCTTGCCGTGGATGCCGATCTGGAGATTGTTCCCGTCATCAATAAGATCGACCTGCCCTCCGCCGACGTGGAGCGGGTTCGCGGTGAGATTGAGGACATCATCGGAATTCCCGCCGAGGATTGTCCCGCCGTCTCTGCCAAAACAGGTTTGAATATCGAGCAGGTTCTGGAGGCGGTGGTTCGGGATATCCCCGCACCCAAGGGAGACGCGGATGCCCCTCTGAAGGCACTGATCTTTGACTCCTACTACGACAGCTATCTGGGTGTTGTGGTCAATCTTCGTGTCTTTGACGGACAGGTCAGAAGCGGCGACCGTATTCGCCTGATGAGCAACGGAACCACCTTTGACGTGGTTGACGTGGGATATATGACTCCCTTTGGTCTGCAAAAGACCGACTGTCTGTCTGCGGGTGAGGTAGGATATCTGACCGCGTCCATCAAGAGCGTTGGTGACACCCGCGTGGGTGATACGGTCACCATGGATGCCCGTCCCACAGAGAACGCGCTTCCCGGCTTTAAAGCGGTTCAGCCTATGGTGTACGCGGGTATTTATCCCGCGGACGGCGCCAGATACGGAGATCTCCGCGATGCGTTGGAGAAGCTTCAGCTCAACGATGCCGCGCTGGTGTTTGAGCCCGAGACCTCCATTGCTCTCGGCTTCGGTTTCCGTTGCGGCTTCTTGGGACTTCTCCATATGGAGATCATCGAGGAGAGACTGGAGCGGGAGTTCAATCTGGATCTGATCACCACGGCGCCCTCGGTTATCTACGAGGTCAAGAAAAAGGGCGGAGAGATTACACGAATCGATAATCCCTCCAACTTCCCCCCCGCCGATGAGATCGATACGGCGTACGAGCCTCTGGTGAGAGCCAATATCATCACACCCACCGAATACGTGGGGGGACTGATGGATCTGTGTCAGGACAGACGGGGTACCTTCCTTGATATGAAATATATTGATACGAGTCGTGTGGAGCTTCATTACGATCTGCCCCTCAACGAGATCATTTACGATTTCTTTGACGCTCTGAAGAGCCGCTCCCGCGGATACGCTTCTCTGGACTATGAGCTGGGGGATTATGTGCCTTCCAAGCTCGTCAAGCTGGACTTTTTGCTCAATGGAGAGCAGGTGGATGCTCTGTCCTTTATCGTACACGAGGAAAAGGCGTACGGCAGAGCCAGACGGATCGCGGAGAAGCTGAAGGATAACATTCCCCGTCAGCTCTTTGAGGTTCCGATTCAGGCGGCAATCGGCTCCAAGATCATCGCTCGCGAGACGGTCAAGGCAATGAGGAAGGACGTGCTTGCCAAGTGCTACGGCGGTGATATTACCCGAAAGAAGAAGCTTCTGGAAAAGCAGAAGGAAGGAAAGAAAAAGATGCGTCAGCTGGGCTCGGTTCAGGTGTCTCCCGAGGCGTTCATGGCAGTGCTCAAGCTGGATTTTCTGCTCAATGGCGAGCAGGTTGACGCGCTTTCCTTCATCGTTCACGAGGAAAAGGCGTATGCGCGCGCACGCCGCATTGCCGAAAAGCTCAAGGATAACATTCCGCGTCAGCTCTTTGAAATCCCGATTCAGATGGCAATCGGCGGTAAGGTTATTGCGCGTGAAACCGTTAAGGCTATGCGTAAGGACGTACTCGCAAAATGTTACGGCGGTGATATTACCCGTAAAAAGAAGCTGCTGGAAAAGCAGAAGGAGGGTAAAAAGAAGATGCGTCAGCTCGGCTCGGTGCAGGTATCTCCCGAGGCGTTTATGGCAGTGCTCAAGCTGGACGACGATCAGTAACGTTGTTTCTTGTCATCGGATCACCCAAAGTATTGCAGAATTCCGTTGTAGATGCCTCGGGCAAACAGCTGCGGTGAATCGTTCATCAGCGCCGCTTCCTCGGGATTTGTGATGAAGCCCAGCTCGATGAGGATCGCCGGCATTGCCGTTTTTCGCAGCACGTAAAGCCCCGGGCGCACCTGCATTCCGCGGTTGCGTA
>JAZNDP010000005.1:0-17174 GCA_045588165.1 Eubacteriales bacterium
GAAAGATCAGCGGTATTCTCAACGGTACCACCAACTATATTCTGACCTCCATGCGAGATAAGGGTTCCACCTTTGGTGACGCGCTGGTCGAGGCACAGAGACTTGGATATGCCGAGGCAAATCCTTCCGCGGATGTAGACGGAATTGACGCAGCACGAAAGATTGTCATTCTTGCCGCCCTTGCCTCCGGTAAACTGGCAGATCCCAAGACCATCCCCACTGAGGGAATTACTCAAATCACCCTGACCGACACCAAGATCGCCCAAGCCTTTGGCTTTACGGTCAAGCTGATCGGGCATGCCAATATCGACGAGAACGGCAAGCTGACCGCCCTCGTTTCTCCCCGTATGGTACCTGTTGCCAATCCTTTGTCCGGTATTGACGGTGTATTCAACGGTATTCTGGTTGATGCCAATATGGTAGGCGAGGTTATGTTCTACGGTCCCGGTGCCGGTAAGCTTCCAACCGCCAGCGCCGTGGTTGCCGATATCATTGATATTATCGCGAATCGCGATACCGCAGTCAAGCCCATCGTTTGGACCGACGCTACCGATGCCGACATGGCGGATTTCGGCGAGTATTCCTGCCGCAGACTGTTCGTGATGAAGGACGCGAGCGTACTGCCCGCCCCTCTCCTCGAGGAAGCCACGGTTCGTGAAGCGGACGGTGCCTTCGGCGTTCTGTTTGACACGATGACCGAGGCGGAGACGTGGGCGCTGGCAGATGAATTTGACGGTGTCCTCGCGGTTTACCGCGTGTTGGATTAACAAGCAAAAAGAACGGTGGTTTGACCACCGTTCTTTTTTGTTATATTCCGAAAATATCGTTTCTCGCGTGATAGAAGGTATACGCCGCGTTCAGATGGGCGTAATATTTCTTCTCAATCGTCAGCATCCGGGGTGCCATCATAAAACCGGCAAGGGCGTGCTCCGAGCTGTTCTTCCTGCAGAACAGCATCATATCCTTGGCGTTCAGATGCCAATTCCATGTAGAACAGGCAGGAACGATCTCATAGCCCATGGAATCAAGAGCCATCATATCTCGGATCTGCTCATTCTGTCGCTCCAGGGGATACCCGTCTCGGATCATGCCGTACGTCCAAGGAGAAACGATCCCGCAGGTTGGCAAAAATTCGGTCACATCTCGCCAGACATCCTTCTGGCAGAACATTTTATCCTTATAGGTAAAATCCTCCTCGTGACGGATGCCCGTCGGTATCTTTTCCTATTTTGTCCACATATTGGATCCCAAGCGAATCAAATACGCCCAAATTTTCAGATTCTGTGCCATATTTCATCTCCTTTTGATCAGATCAATTGTATCAACGAGGAATATACGTAAAGTGAGCCCAGACAAACCAGAGGAACACCCTCCTCCTTTGCCGCCTCCCTTGCCGCCTCCAGCGCCTCGGGCAGGCTATCGTAAAAGGTTGCATTCACTCCCTTCTCACAAAGGATCCGCGCGTAATTTTCCGCAGGCAGAGCCCTGGGATTATCGGGTGTCATCACAAACGCCCGATTGGAAACCGAGGCAATGTCCTCGGCAATTGCTTTGTAATCCTTATCTCGCAAGACCCCCGTCAACACGTAAACCTTTTTATCTCCGAAATAATACCGAATGCTTTCTACGGCAGAGCGGATCCCTTGAGGATTATGCGCGCCGTCAAAGAGCATCAAGGGGTTCTTGGATATGATCTCAAAGCGTCCTCGCCATACTGCCTTTCGCAGACCCACCCGAAGAGCCGCATCGGAAATTGTCAGTCCCATCGTGCGCAGCATTTCCACCGCGCGGATCACGACAGCCGCGTTTCTTGGCTGATAGGTACCAAGCAGAGAGATCTGTACGTTCTCATGCTCCCCAAAATCAAAGCAGCTCCCCTCCAGCGTACCCCGAAGATTTCGCAACAGACGGTAGTCCACAGACTCGTACCGGGAGCCCATCTCCTTAGCCTTTTTTCGAATCACCTCTGCCGCGCAAGGATCGTCTCCTCCAAACAGCACGGGGCGGCCCGCCTTAATAATCCCCGCCTTTTCGGCGGCAATCGCCTCTACGGTGTTTCCGAGAAAGGAGGTGTGATCCAGCGCGATCCCCGTGATGACGGAAAGAATCGGGTCCTCAATTACGTTCGTAGAATCCAGCCTTCCGCCCATTCCCGCCTCCAGAATGACAACGTCACACTCATGGCGGTAAAAATACTCAAAGGCAATCGCCGTAATCAGCTCAAACTCGGTAGGCTTGTCCTTCATCCCGTCTGCCACGGGACGAACGTAGGCGGTAATCTCTGCCAACTCCCCGTCGGAAATAGGCGCACCGTCAACGCACATTCGTTCGTTGAAAAAGCGAATATAAGGGGAGGTAAACAAACCGACCTTTAAGCCCGACTCCCGAAGAACCGAATCCAACATGGCACAAAAGGATCCCTTTCCGTTGGTTCCCGCCACGTGAATAAAATGCAGATCCTTCTGGGGATCCCCCAGACGCTCACACAGCTTCTCGATCCGAGTAAGCCCCGGCTTGCAGAAGGTCCAGTTAATCGAATGAATATAGTCCAATGCTTCCCTATACGTCATACCCTCTCCTTATTTCAGTTCCGTCAATCGACGGAAAGACTGCTTTCGAAACAGCAAACACAAAATCAAGATCTCCAAGGGAGCGATCACGCAATACAAGGGGATCCGCCACAGAGTCGCCCATCCGTAGAATTGATACAAGCCGATGGGCTTAACGATCATGGAGCCCACCAGATGCGCAAGTCCCGCGGACAGTACGATGCTGGCGGTTCCTCTTTCCTTGCCAAACAGCTTTGCCACAAGTCCCGACACAATTCCAACCAAAGCCGCGCCTGCGGTGACAATCAGATTGGGGGGATAGATTTGCCCCGAGAGCAAATAGCTGATCAGATCCGAAGCAATTCCCACCGTTCCTCCGAGAATGGGACCGAAAAGAATTCCCGTCATCAGGATGGGCAGATTTTCAAAGGTAATACGGAACAACCCACCGCCAAAGTTCAAAAAGCTTTTGCAAAAAATACCGATTACCACACTCATGGCGGTCAGCATCGCGCACAGAGTGAGGACGCGAACGTTTCTCAATCCCTTTTCTTTGATTTGTTTCATAAAAAAATCCTCCCTTCCTCGACTGCATATGGCGAAGGAAAGAAGGAAATCCCTTGATGACCTTTTGCCGTATGAAGCGGGATGCAGAACCCGAACCGCAAGCCAGACGCTTTTCGTCCCGATGGCAACTCCCCGTCCCTCGGGCACTTCACGCTCGAATCCTTACTCTTCTACACCAAATTGTACGCAAAATTACGTTACACTACTATTATACTCCCCCTTTTTTCTTCTGTCAAGTTTTTCCTGAAAACTTTTTCTTTTTTACCCACAACCCGTTTTTTTATGATATAATGAGTCCATAGATAAACAAACAGGAAAGGAAGCCCAGATGATTACCGAAACCTTTACCCTTGACGCCCGTTATCCGGACGCTACTCTGACCGCCTATCTTCACGGTCACATCAGAAAAGAAAATCTGCTTCGCCCCGCCATGATCGTCTGCCCCGGTGGTGGATATCATAACCTTGCCTCCCATGAGGGAGAACCCATTGCTCTGTACTATCTGAGTGCGGGTATGAACGCCTTTGTTCTTCGCTATTCCATCAATGAGGGTGCGGCAAACTACGCGCCTCTCATCCAAGCGGCGCTTGCCGTTCGCCATGTGCGGGAGCACGCCGAGGACTACGGCATTGATCCCCACAAAATTTTCATTTGCGGCTTCTCGGCAGGCGGACATCTTGCCGCCTCCTGTGGCATTCTTTGGAACTCGAAACCCGTACGGGACGCCCTCGGCATCACCGACGGTATCTGTCCCGAGGGAATCAACCGTCCAAATGGATTGGTTCTTTCCTATCCCGTGATTTCGGGCATGGAGCACCGTCACGCCAATTCCTTCCGCTTCCTGACAGGTAAGAAGGAGCCGACTGACGAGGAAAGAATGCCCTTCTCTCTCGAATACCACGTGGACGAGACCACACCTCCCGTCTTTATCTGGCATACCTTTGACGACCGGGTGGTACCCGTTCGGAACACCCTTTTGCTTCTGGACGCCTTGACGGCTCACGGCGTTCCCTTTGAAGCACATATCTATCCACACGGCTCTCACGGACTGGCGTTCGCGAATGAGGAAACTACCTCCAAGGAAAAGCTGGATCCCCATATTGAAAGCTGGGCAAGGCTGTCCGTAGAGTGGACGAAGCTGATATAACAAGAAAGAGCATGGACGTGTCCATGCTCTTTTCTTCTGTTTACGCCCAGCTCATAGTGGTAGGCTTGGGTTCCTCAATGATAATAAGATGCCGTTTATTCCAGCTCCTGCTCCATCAGTCGCTTGTTAAATTCCTCCGCCGTATTATATCCCATCTTCTTCTGACGGTGGTTCATGGCGGCGATCTCCAGCACCACGGCAAGATTTCGGCCGGGATGCACGGGAATGGTAATCGCGGGAACATCAATACCGAGGATATTTACCGTCTCCTCGTCAAGACCAAAGCGATCGTACATCTTATTGGAATCCCAAGGCTCCAGATTGATCACCAGATCGATCCGTTCCGTCGCCTTGACCGAGCCCATACCGAACAGTCGGCGTACGTCCACGATTCCGATGCCTCTCAGCTCGATATAGTAGCGGATCAGCTCGGGCGCCGTTCCCACCAGTGTCTTTGCCGAAACTCTCTTGATCTCTACCGCATCATCCGCAATCAGACGGTGTCCGCGCTTGACCAGCTCAATTGCCGTTTCACTCTTACCGATTCCGCTGTCTCCGAGGATCAGCATACCCTCTCCATACACCTCCACCAGCACACCGTGACGTGTAATGCGAGGCGCCAATTTGGTATTCAGATGAGAAATTACCGCCGCCATAAAGGGGCTTGCCCGCTCTGCGGTACGCAACAGCGGAACGCCGTATTTTCTGGCGTTTTTCGCCATTTCGTTATGAATGGGCAAATGACTTGCAACCACCACCGCTACCGGCTTCAGACGAAACAGATTTTCCAGACGGACGTTTCTCTGGATAGAGGTAAGCTGTGACAGATAGGTGTGCTCCGCTCTGCCGATGATCTGAATTCTCGTAGGCTCAAACACCTCCACAAAGCCCGACAGAGTCAGACCGGGGCGAATGACCTCGGGATTCGACACCATAATCTCTGCCCCATTCTCGGGCATTTCCACCTCTTCCAGCTGGAACTCCTTGATTAAGCTGCTCAACGGTATACTATACTTCGATTCCATAAGCGCTCCTTTCGAGTGCAATCATTTTCTTTACGGTTTCATTATATCACAATCCTACAAAAATTGAAAGGTTTTTTTCGGTTTTTTTAAGCTTTTTTCGGCAAATCAGCTTTTATTCACACAATTGACACAATATTCATGTATAATAAAATGAAACATTGTAGCATCTTGAGGTAGATTATGAAACATAATTCCCTTTTTCTTCGCCTTTTCGCCTGTTTGCTTTCGTTGATCCTGCTGTCCTCCGCTCTCGTTTCCTGCGGAGTTTCCAAGGATCCTGCAAATCCCGATGAAAAAACCGTGATTGGTTCCGTGGACGGACGGGACATCTATTACGACGAGCTGTATTTTCTGGTGACCCGCTATATGGAATCCGCCAAGGAAACCTGCGGGGATGACCCTGCCGCTCTGCAAACCGAGCTTGACCGTCTTTTTCGTGAGAATGTTCTGAGCAGCTACGCCATGCTTCGCCTTTGCGAGGAGCACGGCTTGAGCCTTGAGGACAAGGAATGGAAGGACAAGATCGATACGGAGGTGGACACATACATTACCGAATATTTTGAGGACGACCGTGACCTCTTCGAGGCGGAAATGGCGGAGATCGGACTCTCCGAGCGTTATCTTCGCTATCTCTTCGGCACCGACCTGCTTTACAGTCAGCTGCTGTATGTCTACCCCGAAAAGGGTCTGGTTCCCTCTGACGAGAATGAGCTGATGAGCCGCATCCGCAAGGAATTTATTCACGTATACCATCTTGCGATCTTTGACGACGAGGGAGACGACCCCGCCAAAAACCTTCAAAAGATTCAAGAGGCACAGCAGCTTCTCAAATCGGGAGAGAAATCCATGCGTGACCTCATCAGCGCGGGATATTCCGAGGATTTCTCCGATGTGAGCGCCAGCGGCGAATACATCGCGCGCGGCACTATGGACGAGGCATATGAGGCGGCAGCGTTCTCTTTGGGTCTGAAGGAAGTCAGCGACGTGGTAAAGTCCACGGGCATTAACAATCAAAACAGGGTGGTTCCCTGTTATTACGTGATCCAACGCTTTGAGCATGACGAGGCATATCTGGACACCCATTTTTCCGAGCTTGTAAACGAATATTACGGAAGCGTGATCGCCTCCGATCTTGCCGAAGTGGAAAAGACTCTTTCCTTTGAGCCGAATGAGCTTTATTCCTCCCTGGATCTTACCGCTCTGGTAAAACCCGAAGAAAGCAACCATACGATCCTGATTATTGTCCTTTCCTTCATCGGCGCCGCTCTTTTGATCGGCGGTATCGTATCCGTGATTCTGATCAAGAATAAATACAAAAAGAAAAACCTCAATTACAAAAAAAGTCAGCACACGCTGACAGAGGGAGAGCGCCATGAACGGTCGTAATCGCCACCTGCAATATCGCAGAAGCGTCTATCGCCGTCGGCAACTCCGTCTCGGATTGATTCTGACCGTTACCATCACAGTCGTGCTGATCCTTGCTTTTTTGATCATAGGAAATCTGCTTCGCAAGAACGATCCGCCCGAAGCCGACCCAACGCAAAGGAACGATCCACACACCGAGACGGGGGAGGAGCACGTAGCCGTTCTCCCCATCAAGGCGCATTCGGTTCCCTTGGAAACCGCTGACACCTCTACCTTTTCCTCCCGAGTCCGTGCGCTGACCGAGGGAGGAGCCGTTGCGGTCAGCATTCCGATGAACACCTCGAACGGAGCGCTTCTGTACCTCTCTACCGTAGGGACCTCTTTGGGGTATCCCCTCCACGGGTCCCCCACCGTCTCCATCTCCTCTGCCATAGAACGAGTTGGAAACGCGGATCTCCATTATTCGGGTGTGTTCTACCTGACTGCCTTTTCTGAGGCCGATCCTCTGCTTCGCTCGGTTGAGCTATCCCGCAGTGCAGCGATTCTTGCAGAGGCTATCCAACAAGGGATGGATGACGTTCTGCTGATTGCTCCCGACATGGATGCCACTCATACAGACGAGCTGCTCCGCTTTGCGGAGAACGTTCGAATACTGGCGCCTACCGCCTCCTTGGGACTTACTCTGTCCCCCTCGATCCTTACCGACCGGATGTCGTCGGATGTGATTGACCGTCTTTGGAACGGCATGGATTTTCTGGCGCTGAATGCTTCCGAATACGGCGACGGAGATCCCGTTGCATATGCCACCGAAACCGTCAATGATTCGGCTATGATGTATAACCGTCTGCGATATCATATGCGAGTCCTTCTTCCCTCCTTCGCCGACAAGGCACAAACCGATGCGGTGATTGCCGCGGTAGAAGAAGCGGGAGTGCAAAGCTGGCAAATCCTTTCCTGAATATACAAATGCCACCCGCCGAGCGGGTGGCATTTTTTTAATTTCATCGAATCACGATCTAAAGAGGAACGCTTATCGGTTCTTAATCGCGTCTACAGGCTTACGCTTGGCGATATTGTAGACGGGCAAGAAGCTTGCCAGAATTGCTACGCCCACGCTGATCAACAGCATCAGAACGAACTGACGGGGTCCGTAGCTCAGAAGCGTTACGTTGATTCCACTGTTGTGCATCCAGTTGTTTGTAAAGATGATTGCCGCCACGACAGCCGCGGTTGACAACAGGAAGTTTACAAGGGCAATGATCAGCGCTTCGCTGAAGAAGATCTTGAACACGTCGGAGGAGCGTGCTCCCACCGCGCGCAGCACACCGATTTCCCGCTTCTTATAGGAAATCGAGGTTGCGATAAAGTTCATCAACAGAAGCGCGGAGAACACGGCAAATCCGATTCCCACGTAGAGGAATACCATCGAGAAAATTTCGATAAACTCATTGAAGGTATCCAGCGTATCCATCACGTAATTCTGCATACGGAATCGCAGATCGCCCGACTCGTCATAGGACATCTCCACCAGCATACGGATCACGTCCTTATTCTGACCAAGAGGTGCTAAGGCAAAGCCCCACATGCCGTCCTCGTGCTCGGCAATGTCCTCATGATAGCCCATTTCTCCGTTGCTTTCCGTCTCCCATGCAAGATAGGTATCCATCAACGTATCGCACACGATCATCTGCTCCATGCTGTATGTGTCGCTGTCGTAGGTGCCAACGATCTTCAGATCCAGCTTACCCTTGGAGATCTGATTCTGTGTCTCGTAATTATCCTCAAACAGCTCAAAGCCAATCTGAGATATTGCCTCGTTGATATCGAATCCGCCTAGGATCTGATAGACCGCATCTGCCGCCTCGCGCAGTTCCTTTCCGGATCTACCATAAGGATTCTTTTCATATCCGCAGTCCGAAGAATCTACGTAGCTATTCACGTAAAATTCAATGGCTCCTCTCTTGCGATCTTCCTCATTGCTGGCATTCCAAGCATCGTCTGAGATATCATAGTATTCTTTCCAGAAGGACAGGAATGTTTCGTTCTCCCAAACACGGGATTCATTGGCATCGACATACGCATACAGACGCATCACGATTTGTTGGATGTCACCTCTGTAGACCGTATACTCCGGATTCTCCTCGGTAATATTATCAAGAATCTCTGTCAACCGATACAAGTCCATGTAGTCCGCAACACCGTTATCGGCGGGATAGTCTCCCATACCCAGTATGGGAAGCATCACGGAAAGAACATCCTGTTCGATAAAGAAGTTAAAACTATCCTTGTATATATCGAACGCGGGCAACCATTCTCCCATAAGAGGAGGCACGTAATTGTTTTCATCCTGCCACCAGTCAAGCCAATACTCCTTGGCAGTCTCCACGGTAAGCTGATCCGCATCCGGTCTTCCGCCCTCAATGGCTGCATGTTCCCTAACGGCATCCAGAACCTCCGGCTGCGCAAGCTGCTCATCGATATGGTCGATCCACGCGATGTACCTCGCCGCTTCATGCATTCTCTGATAATAGCTATTGGCAGGATTGGTTTGCTCCCACGCCTCCTCGCCGTAAATAGTGATCAGTGCCTCGTCAAGCTTGGCGGTATCCACCATCAGCATCATCTCCTCGGGAATCAGGTTCATCAGCATATGGGACGGAATGATCGCCTCGTTCTCACCAAGCTTATCCCGTGTCACACCGTCAAAATAGGTTACGTTCAGCTTCGAGAGCGCAGAGCTTCCCGCAATTCTGTTAATTCTTTCGTCGGAGAACTTATCCCCTTCCTCCGAATCGTTGCGGTTTACGGCAATATAAAGCGAAGAATTCCAACCGTTCATGCTCGTTCCGATCTCTTGATAATCCATGGCAGACGCATTCCAAAGAGTCTGAATATCATCATTCTTTACAAAGCCCAGACCGTGGAAGCCGTAGGACATCTCGCTGTTCAGCTCCATAGTCAGAACCATATCGGTCAACGCATTTTCATCATCCTGCGGCAAGATGCTGTTGGCATCCTTGGGAAGATACGCCGCGTACCGATCGTAATTAAACTGTGTATCGATCACACCCACGATTTCAAAGGAGAATCCTCTGTCCTCCATGGAGTGCATTCCGCTATTCAGCGTAATATGCTTTCCGATAATGGAGGTGGCAGATCCCGCATCCATAGTCAATTGCCCTGCCGCCACCGATTCCTTGAAGGTCTCGTTCTTAAATCCGTATTCTTTAAACTGACGGTACATCACCTCGGTAATGGCGACCTCTCCCGTCTTTTCCGGCATCCGACCGGTAATGGTAAATCCCGCACTTGCCAGCTCCTCACCGGTCATATCCACAAGTCCGTGAATCTTACCGGTATAAACGTTGCTCTGCTCGTAGGCATGCATCTGACCGGTAATAGACATGCCGCCATAGAAGCCGCTGTCTCTGCCTCCCGTGTATACGGGAACGAAATTCAGACCCGTCTTCTCACGCAGGTAGGCAAGATCCTCATCGTTAAGGTTGGCATCATAAAAGCTGGTGTAAGGCTTTTCTCCCTCATACGTCCAGGTATGACGAACACCCAGGCTCACCGAGGCATTCTTCACGTTGGAATCGGCAATCGAATCGGTTGTTGCTACGATCTTATCGTAGGCGCCCATGGTATCGGCAAGTCCGAACAGCGCGAAGGCGATCAAAGACAGGAAAATCGTCATCACCAGACGGAATTTTTTATGCTTCAGGCCGCTGGAGCCCATACGGAGCGCGTTTTTCATAGGAAGACGGGAGCGAATGAATTTGCTGTCCTTCTTCTCATATTTCTTCAGGGTATAATCCTTTTCCGCATCGGTTCCCTCAAAGACCGCCGTCGTTCCCCGATCACTGATTCCCGCGGCGGAGCGGAGCTCCTCGTTTACCCGTCCGTCACCCGAGAGAAGCACGTCCTCGCTGTGCTCGGCAAGATAGCGGTTGATCATTTCCAGATCATCCGCCGTCAGACGGTATCCGCCCTTAATCTTGAGGATATGTCCGCTGATCTTGTCAATTCCCTCGCTGATTTTTTCGCTCTCGTGCTCGTGCTTGGTCACATCGGAGATGATCTGTCCGTCAGCCAGCTCAATAATTCGGTCAGCATAGCGCTCGGCAAAATCACGGTCGTGAGAAACGACAAGAACCAGCTTCTCCCGTGACAGCTCCTTTAACGTATCAAAAATCTGCTTACCCGTATTGGAATCGAGAGCGCCCGTGGGCTCGTCTGCCATAATGATCTGCGGCTCCTTCACAAGCGCTCTGGCAATGGCAACTCTTTGCTTCTGACCGCCGGACAGCTCGTTGGGCTTCCGCTTGGCATAGTTGAGCAGATCCACCGAGGAAAGAATGGCATTCACCTTCTCGGCGGACGCCTTCTTGCCCTGAAGCTCCAAGGCAAGGGCGATATTTGCTCCTACCGTGAAATCATCCAATACGTTGTATTCCTGAAAAATAAATCCGATAAAGGTATTGCGGTAGGCGTCAAAATCAGACCCACCAAAATCCTTTGAGGATTTCCCCTTGATGACAAACTCTCCGCTGTCATAGCTGTCCAGTCCTCCCATGATATTGAGCAAGGTGGATTTTCCACTACCGGACTTACCCAATATGAACACCATTCCCGATTCGGGGAAGGAAATGCTGACGTTGTCCAGCGCTCGAACCTCATCTCCCGTTTTGGAACGGTAAACTTTCACAAGATTCTTTATTTCTAACATATTGTGTCCTCCATTTACAGTAACCTAAATCTGATATAAAAAGTCGCAAACGGCAGTTTCCCGTTATTGTGATTCTTCATCTTTCCACGTGACGAGCGTCTCCATGCTCTTTCTCTTTTTCTCTCTGAGCTCGTCAGGTTTCTTGGAATATCCCACCGCCACAACCAGTCGCACGGGATGCTCCAATCCGCAAAGCTCGCGAATGGGCTTATCATCCAGCCAACCGAGAATACAGGTATTCAGTCCCTGCGCCACCGCCTCGGCGGTAAGATACGCCGTGGCAATGCCAATATCGATGGATCGGTAATCGTTTTTCTTAAGCTTGGCACCGAGAGCTGCCAATTTCACGTAGGGTTCCTCCGAAACAACGATCATCACGGGAGCCTCTGTGGCAAATTCATTCATTCCCATTCCCGATACCAGCTTTGCGACGCGCTGAGCAAATTCTCCGCGACAAACCGTAAAATGATAGGGCTGACCGTTACACGCCGAGGGAGACAGCCGCGCCGCCTCCAATATTGCCATCAGCTTCTCTTCCTCCACCTCTCGGCTACTGTCATAGCTTCGACAAGATCGCCTCATTTTTGCTATTTCTGTAAAATTCATTATTTCCTCCTTTTGCAAGTTGCATGATCTATTATTTCTATTTTTCGTCATATATTAGCATGATTTCGTCATTCTAATTCGACATAATATCAGATTTTCTTGCATTATTCATCATTTGTCGTATTAACTTTTATTTTTAATGACATCTTCTTATTCGCATTGAATATGATATTTTTCAGTATAATGCAAGCCGTTATATTCCCCTTACACCACAGAAGCTCATAGCCCATGCAAATCAAATCAATTTCTCCATTTATATTACTATACCATATTTTAGGGGTATTTGTCAATAGAAAAAAGCTTCAAGGATCACAGATCCTTGAAGCTTTTTTTCTCAATCAGCCTGCGGTTACTTCCTCAGCCGATTCTTCTGCTTTTACAACGTCAACGTTATGGTAGCACTTCATGCCGGTTCCGGCAGGAATCAGCTTACCGATGATGACGTTCTCCTTCAGTCCGAGCAAGTGGTCTACCTTACCCCTGATTGCCGCTTCGGTAAGAACCTTGGTGGTCTCCTGAGAGGAAGCCACGGACAGGAAGGATTCAGTCTGCAGGGACGCCTTGGTAATACCCAACAGGATCGGCTTACCCTCTGCCAGACGGAGGTCGCCCTCACCGGCATCGATTCTCGCCTGAATCTTGTTGTTCTCTTCCTCGAATTCGCCTGCATCCACCAGAGAATCCACAAGCAGGTCGGTATCTCCGCCATTGGAGATGCGGATCTGTCTGGTCATCTGGCGCGCGATGATCTCAATGTGCTTGTCGTTTACGTTACAAGACTGAGAACGGTATACCTTCTGGATTTCCATGATGATGTAATCATAGACCTTATCCAAATAGTCGTGATTGTTGGGATCATTGGGATCATCGAAGATTCGCATGATATCGGCGGGAGACTTGCTTCCGTCGGTCAATGCATCACCCTTATGAATCTCTTGTCCCTCAGCCACCATGACTCTCTTACCAAAGGGAATCTGGTGACGAACGACCATATCGGTATCAGCGGCGCGAACGTCAACCACATAGGTGTTGGGCGTATCGCCTTGCTTGATCTCCTGAACCGTTCCGTCTGCCTCGGCAAGAACGGAGGTCTTCTTGGGGGTTCTTGCCTCAAAGAGCTCTTCAACTCTGGGAAGACCCTGCGTAATATCGGAACCTGCGACACCACCGGAGTGGAAGGTACGCATCGTCAGCTGGGTACCGGGCTCACCGATAGACTGTGCGGCAATGATACCTACAGCTTCGCCAACCTTTACGGGGTTACCGGAAGCCAGGTCAGCACCGTAACAGTGAGCACAAATACCGTGCTTCGCATGACACTGGATTGCCGTTCTGATATAAACCTTATCGATGCCGGCAGCAACAATTGCGTTTGCCTGATCGTCGGTGATCATCTCGTCGTCACCAACGATAATCTCGCCGGTTGTGGGATTCTGAACGGCGCCGATGGTATATCTACCCACGATTCTATCCTGCAGAGGCTCCAGAACAGTTCCGTTCTTATCGTCCATGATCTGCTCGATCCATGCGCCCTTCGTCGTATCACACTTCTCCTCACGTACAATCACGTGCTGAGAAACGTCAACCAGACGACGAGTCAGGTATCCGGAGTCTGCGGTACGGAGAGCCGTATCCGACAGAGACTTACGGGATCCCTTTGCACCCATGAAGTACTCGAGAATATTCAGTCCCTCACGGAAGTTGGACTTAATGGGAAGCTCAATGGTCTTACCGTTGGTAGCGAACATCAGTCCACGCATACCCGCAAGCTGTCTCATCTGTGCTACCGATCCACGGGCACCGGAATCAGACATGATCTTAATGGGGTTATACGCGTCAAATCCCTTTTGCAGGGCATCGGTTACTTCATTGGTGGTCTCGCCCCAGATCTTGATGACGTTGTTATAACGCTCGTCATTCGTCAACAGACCCTCGTTATAGCTGTCATTGACTGCATCCACCTTCTTCTGAGCGGCATCAATAAAGGGCTTCTTTTCCTTCGGGATGGTCATATCGTAAACCGAGATCGAGAAGGAAGCCTTGGTGGAATACTTGTATCCCATCTCCTTGATGTTATCCAGCATCTCCGCACAGACAGCAGAGCCGTGCTTCTTGATACAAAGGTCGATCATCTGACCGAGTTCCTTCTTCTTAACCACCTTCTGGATCTCAAGCTCAAAGAGATCGTCCTCCGTCTTTCTCTTGAACATACCCAGATCCTGAGGAATGGGAGCGTTAAAGATCAGACGTCCAAGTGTTGCGTTGATCAGCTTCGTCTTCTTCTCTCCGCCGATTTCCTTGGTCACACGAATCTTGATGGGCGCGTGCAGACCGAGAGCACCGTTGGCGTATGCCATCATTGCCTCGTTAAAGTCGCGGAATGCTCTGCCCTCACCCGGCTCGCCTGCCTTATCCATGGTCAGATAGTAGGAACCAAGGATCATATCCTGAGAAGGCACCGCAACGGCACGGCCGTCCATGGGCTTCAACAGGTTGTTTGCGGACAGCATGAGGAATCTTGCCTCCGCCTGTGCCTCTGCGGACAGAGGTACGTGTACAGGCATCTGGTCTCCGTCGAAGTCCGCATTAAATGCGGTACATACCAGCGGGTGAAGCTTAATTGCACGTCCCTCAACCAGTACGGGCTCAAATGCCTGAATCGACAGTCTATGCAACGTAGGCGCACGGTTCAGAAGAACGGGGTGCTCCTTGATTACGTTTTCCAGCGCATCCCAAACGCAGGGATTCTCGTGTGCCTTTTCGATCTTCTTCAGCGCATCCTTTACACCGGGAACTCTCTGCATCTCCTCCAGTCTCTTTACAACGAAGGGCTTGAAGAGCTCCAGCGCCATTTCCTTGGGCAGACCGCACTGATAGATCTTCAGGGAAGGTCCTACGACGATAACCGAACGTCCGGAATAGTCAACGCGCTTACCAAGCAGATTCTGACGGAAGCGTCCCTGCTTACCTCTGAGCATCTCGGACAGAGACTTGAGGGGACGGTTGGAGGGTCCGGTTACCGGCTTTCCTCTTCTTCCGTTATCAATCAGGGAGTCTACCGCCTCCTGAAGCATACGCTTCTCGTTGCGGATCACGATTTCGGGAGCGTGGATTTCGATGATCTTCTTCAGACGGTTGTTTCTGCTGATCACTCGTCTGTAAAGCTCGTTGAGGTCAGAGGATGCAAAGCGTCCGCCGTCCAACTGAACCATGGGACGGATATCGGGAGGAATAACGGGAACCACGTCCAAAATCATCCACTCCAACTTATTGCCGGACTTTCTGAATGCCTCAACAACCTCAAGGCGCTTAATAATACGGGTCTTCTTTTGTCCCGAAGCGCTCACCAGCTCGGTCTTGAGCTGTGCGGCAAGCTGCTCGATATCGATCTGAGCGAGAAGCTCTTTGATCGCCTCGGCACCCATGCCAACGCGGAAATCGTTTCCGTAAAGCTCACGGTTCTCCTGATACTGCTTTTCATTCAGCACAGTTCCCTTCTCCAAGGGAGTAGAACCGGGATCCAGTACGACGCTATCCGCAAAATACAACACCTGCTCCAGATGCTTGGGAGAAATGTCCAGCACCAACGCCATTCTGGAGGGAATTGCCTTGAAATACCAGATGTGGGATACGGGAGCGGCAAGCTCGATGTGTCCCATGCGCTCGCGACGAACCTTTTTGGTGGTTACGTCTACGCCGCACTTTTCGCACTTATGGGGCTCTCTGTTGTGGGAATTCTTGTACTTTCCGCACATACAAGCGCCATCCTTGGTAGGTCCGAAGATCCGCTCGCAGAACAAGCCGCCGATCTCCGCCTTCAGGGTTCTGTAGTTAATGGTCTCAGGCTTGGTTACCTCGCCGTAGGACCATTCTCTGATCATATCCGGAGATGCCAGACCTATTTTAATTGAATCAAATTCATTATGCACCACAGCAGTTCTCCTTCATTATTACATATTATCGTCGTCGCCAAAGTCTGCGAACTCGTCACCCAATTCCTCCTCGGAGCCGTACAGGCCGTCACCGTCCTCGGCATCCTCAATGAGGTAGGATTCATCCAGATCATCGGTCTCTACCAGCAGATCGTCCATCAGCGCTTCCTCCGCGCGGTTGGAATAAGGAACCACATCATCCTCCTGACAGAGGGTAGACAGCTGAATTTCCTCACCGTTCTTATCCAGAACACGAACGTTCAGCGCCAAAGACTGAAGCTCCTTCACCAGCACCTTAAAGGACTCGGGCACACCGGGAGTAGGAATATTCTGTCCCTTGATAATCGCCTCATACGCCTTACGACGACCGTTGATATCGTCGGACTTCACCGTCAGGATCTCCTGCAGGGTATAAGCCGCGCCGTAAGCCTCCAGAGCCCAAACCTCCATCTCTCCGAAACGCTGACCGCCAAACTGAGCCTTACCGCCCAGAGGCTGCTGAGTAACTAAGGAGTAGGGTCCGTTGGAACGAGCGTGAATCTTATCGTCAACCAGATGGTGCAGCTTGAGATAGTACATGATACCAACCGTTACGGGGTTATCGAAGGGCTCACCGGTACGTCCATCGTACAGGATGGTCTTACCGTCAATAACACGAACCTTGCCGGTCTCCATCAGAGCCGCCATTTCCTCAGCGTTCGCTCTCTGCTCGGCAGTAATATGGACAAGATCCTTATTTCCTGCCTCGTCCTCGGTCTGGAGGAAGAGCTCCTTGCCGTCAACGTTCTCGCCGGGCAGGATCTTGCGGCAGTTACCCGCCATACGCAGACACTCTACAATATCCTTCTCATTCGCTCCGTCAAAAACGGGGGTCATGATCTTCCAGCCAAGCTTTCTTGCGGCAATACCCAAGTGAACCTCAAGCACCTGACCGATATTCATACGGGAAGGCACACCCAAGGGATTCAACACAATGTCAAGCGGGGTTCCATCCGGAAGGAATGGCATATCCTCGGGAGGAAGAATGCGAGAAACGACACCCTTGTTACCGTGGCGGCCTGCCATCTTATCTCCCACAGAGATTTTACGCTTTTGAGCAATATAAACCTTAACCACCTTGTTGACGCCTGCGGGAAGCTCATCGCCATTCTCGTGAGAGAAGACACGAACATCTACCACAATACCCGACTCACCGTGCGCCAAACGAAGGGAGGTATCTCTTACTTCACGGGATTTTTCACCGAAGATGGCACG
>JAZNDP010000006.1:0-4756 GCA_045588165.1 Eubacteriales bacterium
GAGGAGCTTTGTCGGGAGAGGGAAAGACGTCAAATCACAGCCGTCACCGATTCCGGTACGCCTACTGCCGCGCCTACCTCTCAAAAGGAGCAGTATCTGAAAAACAAGCAGGAGCAAGCGGAGGCAAGAAAAGCAAAGGCGAGACGCGAGCGCCTGCGTGCCGAAGCGAAGAAATTAGAAGAAGAGCTGGATGCGATCGAGAGGGAAATGGCATCCGACGCCATCGCTACCGACTATATCCGACTGTCGGAATTGGACAGCCGAAAAACCGAGGTGGAGGACCGCCTTCTGGAGCTATACGAGGAGCTGGAATAGCTTACTTTCCTTTTAAAAAAGAAAAGTAAGCAAAAGAAAACGAATGCAAAAGAAAAGTAAAAAATTCTCAAGGAGAAAAAATATATGCTAACAGGAATCATCGGTGCGATGCAGGTAGAAATCGACGCCTTGAAAACATTGGTCAAAAATCCCCAAACCGAGACGGTCAGCGGAGTTGACTTTGTGAGCGGAACACTCGGCTCCCAAGAGGTGGTTGTGGCGCAGTGCGGCATCGGCAAGGTTTTTGCCGCCCTTTGCGCCCAAACCATGATCTTGCGCTACGGCGTGGATCGGGTGATCAACGTCGGTGTGGCGGGAACGCTTTCTCCCGATCTGGGACTTCTGGACGTTGCCGTTTCCGACGCGCTGGTTCAGCACGATATGGATACCTCTCCTCTGGGCGATCCCGTGGGATTGATCTCCGGCATCAATATCGTGCAAATTCCCGCATCCGATTCTCTGGCGCAGGCGCTGACCGCCGCGGCTGATCGCATCGGTGTTCGTACCTTACGGGGGGTGATCGCATCGGGAGATCAATTTATTGCCGACGAGAGAAAAAAGGCATATATCCGCGATGCCTTTGATGCCGTTGCCTGCGAGATGGAGGGGGCGGCGATCGGACAGGTCTGCTACGCCAATCAAGTGCCCTTTGCCGTTTTGAGGTGTATTTCCGATAACGCGTCGAGCGAAGCGGGAGAGATGGAATACCCCGAGCTTTGCAGACGTGCCGCCGAGCAATCCCAGAAGCTCTTGCTGGAATTTTTGAAATAACAAAAACAAAGACGACCTTTTCCCGTAACGGATAAAAAGGTCGTCTTATGTTATACAGTATCCAAAATTTAAAGTTTTTGAAAGGGTTTTAGGGGGAACTTTTGCAAAAGTTCCCCCTTGCGCATTCTATTTGTTACAATGACGAATACAACGAATACAGCTCGGCGTAGGCGCCGCCCTTGGCGATCAGCTCCTCGTGGGTGCCCGCTTCGGCGATTCCGTCCTCGGTAAGAACCAGAATACGGTGGGCGTTCCGCACGGTGGTAAGACGGTGGGCAATGGTAAAGGTGGTTCGTCCCTTTGCCAAGGTTTCCAGAGACTCTTGAACCAGCTTCTCGCTTTCATTGTCCAAAGCGCTTGTGGCTTCGTCCAAAATCAGCACGGGAGGATTCTTGAGAAAGACTCTGGCGATGGAGATCCGCTGCTTTTGTCCCCCCGAAAGCTTTACGCCCCGCTCACCCACATAGGTGTCGTAGCCGTTGGGGAGGGCGGAGATAAAGTCGTGGGCGCCTGCCAGACGAGCCGCTTTTTCAATTTCCTCGTCGGTGGCGTCGGTCCTACCGTAGGCGATGTTTTCTCGAACGCTGCCCGAAAACAGATATACGTCTTGAGAAACCACGCCGATATTTTCACGGAGAGAACGAAGGGTGATCGAACGAATATCTTTGCCGTCCAGAAGGATCGCTCCCTCGGACACCTCGTAGAATCTCGGGATCAAGGAACAGAGCGTGGTCTTTCCGCCGCCCGAAGGTCCTACGATGGCAATCGATTCTCCCGCCTGAACGGTAAGATTCAGATTGGCGAGTACGTCCCGTCCCTCGGCTTCATAGCGGAAGGAGACGTCGCAAAATTCCACCTCTCCCTTGACCTCGGACACGTCTTTGGCATGTTTGGTATCGGTGATCTGGGGCTCGGTGTCCATGACCTCGGCAAAACGTTCAATGCCCGTCAGTCCTCGCTGGAACTGCTCGGCAAATTCTACGATCCGACGAATGGAGGTCAGCAGGGTAGTGACAAACATCAGATACGCCACATAGTCGGCGGCGGTGATGCTTCCGTGGATCATAAACAGAGCGCCCGCCACCACCACCACGATATACATGATGCCGTCAAAGAGACGGGTGGAGGACTGAAAGCCTGCCATGATGCGATAGACCCGCGCCTTGATGGAGAGGTATTTTTCGTTACCCTTTTCGAATTTTTTCTGCTCCACCGTCTCTCCCGCAAAGGATTTTACCACGCGAATGCCCAGCAGACTATCCTCAATTTGAGAGTTCAGCTCTCCTACCTGTTGTCTTGATTCACGGAATCCCGCCCGCATTCTGCGGTTGAAAATGGTGAGAACCACGATCATGGGAGGGATGACGGAGAATACGATCAGGGTCAGGGGAACGCTCATGGTGCAGAGAATCACAAAGGCGCAAACAATCTTGATGCCCGAGATAAAAAGCTCCTCGGGGCAGTGGTGGGCAAATTCGGTCACGTCAAAAAGGTCGCTGGTCATACGGGACATCAGCGTTCCCACCTTGGCGTTATCGTAATAGGAGAAGGAGAGCTTTTGCAGATGGGCAAAAAAATCCCGCCGCATGTCGGTCTCGATCCGACAGCCCATGATATGTCCTACCGATGCCATGTAATAATTGGCGGCGGTATCGATGATCCGCAGAACCAGATAAAGGGCGCCCAGACGGAGCACGAAGGAGACGGTCAGCGTCAAGGGCTCCTCGGTAGCGGCACTCGTGATGGCGCGGACGATCATGGGAAGAATCAGCTCGCAGACCGTAGTCAGAGAGGCGCAGAGCAGATCCAGCGCAAGAATCCACTTATACTTTTTGTAGTAGGGAAGAAAGCGTCGGATCAGTGCCCATCTTCCGTTTTTTTGTTGCTTCATAATGCCATCCTTTGTTTAGATATCTGTCGTCTGAATATGGGTGATGCCGTAGTAGCCAAAGCAGGCGACGGCGTCTCGGTCGATCTTCTCGCCGCAAACCAGAATCGGAACAGCGGGAGGACAAGAGAGAGTGGCATCGGCAAAAATCTTGCCGATACAGTCCTCGGTGGGTTGAACTTTACCGACAGAGAGCATGGCATCTCGGAGGGAGAGGACACGCTCGGGGTGAGGCAGAGCAGGGGGAGAGATTCGGATAGGAGCTCGGCGGGGAAGCCTCAGGAGTGTTTGTTCCAATCGAATCAGATCCGCATCGCTCATTTCGGGGGACAGCATCATCACCGCAAGGTCGGGGTCGCCGAACTCGCATACGATATTATTTTCGGCAAGATATGCTACAAGCTCCCGCCCCGTATAGCCGAGGGGCTTTGGTGCGACGGTGAGCTTCAGGGGCTCGTTGCCCAACAGAGGAATATCTGCCTTGGTAAGTCTTGCTTTCATGGAATCCAGCCGACGGACAAAATCCGCAAGACGGCGGGGATAGCCCTCTGCCAGATAAGAGTTCAGCCGATCCAGCGATCCAAGGATCAGGTAGGAGGGGCTGGTGGAGGCAAAGAGAGACATGGCGCGCATTACTTGCTCCGAAAAGAGAGAGGGCGCGGTATGGGCAATATGCAAATATCCTGCCCCTGTCAGCGCGGGGAGGGTTTTATGAGCCGAATCGCAGCATGCGTCCGCTCCCAGAGAAAGGGGATGGAGGGATTCGGGTAAAAAACGAAGATAGGCGCCGTGGGCATTGTCCACCAGAAGCAGAATGCCGCGGTCGTGGCAAACCTTTGCCAGAGCCGATATATCGGCAATATTTCCCGGGTAATCGGGGGAGGTGAGATAGAGGGCGATGGGCAGAGACTCCGCCTCGGTCAGCGCCCGTTCTACCTGCTCAGGGGTGATGGGACAGCAGAGAAGCTGATTTTGCTCCGAATAGAGCCATTCCACCTCCAGATCCAACAGCGCCGCGGCGCTGACAAAGCTGCGGTGAACGTTTCTTGCCGCAAGAATACGCGGGGCTCTGCCTTGTGCCTTTCCCCAGAGCAACGAAAGATAAAGCATGGCGCGAATGGAGAGGGAAGAGCCCTCGGTGGAATAGAGGGTTTTGGCGCTCCCAAACAGACGGGCGGCGTTTTCCTGACTTTCCCGAATAATTCCCTCGGGAGCGTAGAGCACGTCGGCGCCCTCGATCTCGGTAATATCCATCGCTTCCACCTCCGTATTGCCCATTCCCTTATGTCCGGGCATGTGTAGGCGCAGAGCGCTCCGCTCCCGATAGGCGCGAAGAAAATCGCAAATGGGTGTGTTCATTCCAATCATTCCCCTTGCGCGTCCAAGGTCTTTGCCGCCTCCAGCATAATCGCGCATTCCATTCTCTTGCGGAAAAGTCTGCAGCCGTCCTCGTAAACGCCCGTCACACTACCTGTCGCGTGGTATGCGTTAGCCGCGCATCCTCCGGAGCAATAAAGCCTTGCCCAGCAATCGCGGCACTCGGGGTGCGCGTAAACGTTGCAAGCGGCAAATTCACCCTGGATCTCGGTATTCGTCACACCGTTCCAGATATCGCCAAGCTTAAATCTCTCCTCACCGACGAACTGATGACAGGGATAGAGATCGCCCCAAGGCGTGACTGCCATATATTCCGTTCCGCTTCCACAGCCCGAGATCCTCTTGTAAATGCAAGGACCGCCCGTAAGGTCTATCATATAGTGGTAGAACGTGAAGGGCTTGCCC
>JAZNDP010000007.1:0-14314 GCA_045588165.1 Eubacteriales bacterium
ACGAAGCGCGGAGTTCGGCTTCTTGGGGCTGGTGGTAGAAACCTTGGTGCAAACGCCTCTCTTCTGGGGGGACGCCTGGTCGGTGGGAACGTTGTTCAACGAGTTAAAGCCCTTCTGAAGTACGGGAGCCTTAGACTTGTAGACCTTATCCTGACGACCCTGCTTGACAAGCTGGTTAAAAGTTGGCATTCTCCATTTCCTCCTTCTTATAAATTTGGATGTTTATTTACAGACGCGAGGCTCTCGCCGCGCGATTCTGTCCGATTCATACCGTTTTTTTGCAACAAGGCATAGTTATACCTTAAGTCGCAAACGGTCACAGTATATTTTACCACGAACTCGTCCATTTGTCAACAAGCTTCTCCCTCCCGTCAAATTTTCTACCTTTTGCACATTTTTTCAAAATAATTATCTTCGCTTTTTTGCGATTGTAAACAAATACAACCAAAAATATCAAGCAAAATAAATCTTTTGCACCCTCCAAAAAAGCAAAAAACGGTAAAAATACCGTTTTCTTGCTTCATTTGATCATTCATTTGATCATTTATTGGGTTTTTCGCAAAAGACCGATGGCGCTGACCTTGCCGTTCTCTATATCGAACTGGATCTGCATGCCGTCCTTCCCGTATCCCAGCATTCCCTCCTGATCGGAGGTAGGCTCGCCGTAGGCTTCCCGAACCGCGTCCTCGCCGTCGCCAATACAAATTCCGCGAGAGGTCTGAGCCAGATCGTCCAGAAGCTCAATCTGATCCACAACCTCCTCCCCCTCCGATTTCATGACGTACAGAGTGATGCTGTCGTAGCGGTACCGTACGCGGGAATTGCCCTCGCCGCAATCAAATACCTCGTTTTTACTGTTTGCCTCTCCCAGCGCCTCCAGAATCGGCGCGGCGGGCTTTCCAAGCTCGATCTCTACCTCGTCGTACGCAACGCAGAACGCGCCGCCCTTTTCTTCTTCCTTCTCCTGCTCCCCGCAGGCAACAAAGGTTGCCGCAATCAGCAAAAGCGCCAACAGCGCCGCCGTGAGTTTCATCCTACGCTTCATATCCGTTCTCTCCTTTTTCTCCCATTCGTTTTTGGCTCTCATAGGCGCTCACGCGCTCCTGCCACCTCTCCGCCATCTCACCCTCTCCCCGTCGGTCGGGGATCCCGTGGTCGCGGGTAAGGATCTCTCCGAAATAAGACGACAGCTTCTCGGCGCCGTACACGTTCAAATGTACGCCCGCATCATAAGTATCCGTCGACCAGTCCAGCCCAATCTCCTCGGACAGAGGAATAAAATTATAGTAGGAAAGTCCCCTCTCCGCCGCATACGCGTCGATCTGCTCCTCCCACTGATCATACCACCAATATGCCCAGGAATTGGTAGGCGCCTTGACGAGGATCAGCTCAACGCCCTTTTCCTCGCAAAGCAGCCGCATCCGCTCCAGATAATCCATGGCAGTAGCGGGAAGCGTATAGTCAAAGAGACGAGCGCCCTCCTCCCCCTCCTCCGTCATGGGCACGATGCCCGTCTGCATCAGATATCCGCTGTGAGACACGGTGGGAGCGTCGCGGAAGGCATATCGAAAATCGTCCCCGTTCAGCTGAGTGATGCGGGAATGAAAGCGAAGCAGCGGGAAAATATAATCCGCCATGCTCTCGCCCTCGGTCATGGATGCCCGAATGGCGCTCCATTTCAGATCCGACCATTTCATGCCGTCTAAGGTCATGCGGTTAAACGCCTCGCTCTGGGGCGTTCCGTATTTCAGCGCCAGTACGTTGAATACCACCGCCTTTGGTGTCTCGTATCGGAGGGTCTCCTCCAGCAGATAGTAGGACTGCCACGTCAGCTGTTGGGCGCTTCCTCTCACGTAGGAGGAAATGCCCCATTCTTGCCAGAGTGTGGCGGGAACAAAGCTTTCATACACCTCGCAGTCACCCACGAAGATCACGTCGTGCCCTCCTGCCTGCCCGTAGTACTCGCCGATGAGCGCCCCTTCGGGATTCTCCCGATACTTGGGTACCGTCAGCGCTTGGGCAAGTCCCAGAAGCAGGGCGATCACCAAAATCGCGCAAAGAGCGATCAAGAATCTTTTTTTCATAGGAATCCTTTTTCGATTGATCAGAATTGATTGTAAATAAACTGGCTGGCATCATACCCCACGCCGTAAGCGCCGAACAGCAGAACAGCCACAAGCAGAGCGCCGCACAGCGTCCAGGAAAGGATCGGTCGGTCATAGAGCCGCTCTCTGACGCTTCCCCTCGCGGACAGCGAGCTCACCGCCGTGATGACGGCGATTCCCACCGCCAGAATGATCCAGTCCGCGCCCGTAAGCCCCAGCTTCATCATCCCGCCGGGCAGCTGCGCCCAGTTGGGAACGGTAAGCATACTGCCCCACAGACGGAAGGTACTTCCCACGTCACGGTAGCAATCCAAGGAACGGATCAGACCCATCAGCAAAAACGTGCGAACAGACATGAATTTCCCATACCCCCAAGAGCCCACAAGGCGCGGGAATCTCTTATGGAATCGGGCATAAAGGGGTTCCAGCTCCTGTGACACCAGAATCACCAAGCAATTGAGCAGTCCCCAAACGATAAAATTCCACCCCGCTCCGTGCCAAAGACCCGTCAGGAACCAAGTCACGGTGGTGGCAAGATAGACAGGAACTCGCTTTCCCACCTTGGCGCCAAGAGTACGGCGGCTCCATTTGGACAGCTTCATCATCGGTTTTGTCACCGAGATGGGATAGAAAATGTAATCGGTAAACCAGCTTCCCATGGTAATGTGCCATCTTCTCCAGTATTCCTTGGTAGAACGAGAGGAAAAGGGACGCTCAAAGTTCTCCGCCAGACGGATGCCGAGAGACTGGGCAATACCGATGGTAATGTCGATGCCTCCCGTAAAGTCGGCGTAGATCTGCACCGAATACAGAAGGATCAGCAACAGCACGTAGCCCCCCCGATACTCGTCGGGAGCGTCCAGCATGGTGCGCATCGCCACAAGCACCCGATCGGCAATCACCAGCTTTTTGAAATATCCCCAGAGGATCCGTTGCAATCCGTATGTAAAGGCGCGACAGTCAAAGGAGTGACGCTCATATAGCTGAGCGGCAAGATCGGAATGGCGGGAAATCGGTCCCTGCACCAGTTGAGGAAAGAAGCTGACGAACAGAGCAAGCTTTGCGAAATTCCGCTCCGCCTGGGTCTTCCCTCGGTACACGTCGATGAGATATCCCATGGTCTGGAAGGTATAAAAGGAGATTCCCATTGGCAAGAGCAGATCGGGAATCGTCAACCCTTCCTTCCCGAAAAAGGTCAGAACCGAATTGACGTTAAAGACGGCAAAGGCGGTGTATTTGAGAATCGCCAGAATGCCGAAATTCAGCACAAGCCCCCACAGCAAAATACGAAAGCGTTTTTTCTTTTCCCGCGCCCGATACGCCTTCCGCGCATCTTTTTCCATTTCATCGCGGTGGAGGGTCAGATAGGACTCCTCCCGCTCGGAATTTCTCGCCATCCCCTTGGCAACCAGATAGGCAGAAAGGGTGGTGATCAGGATAAAGACGAGGCAGTCCCACCCCGCAAAGGCGTAGAACACGTAGCTTCCCGCAAGAAGAACGCCCCACTGCCAACGCTTCGGCAGACAGTAATAGGCAAGAAACAGGACGCAAAGGAAAGCGATAAATCCGTAAGAGGTAAACAGCATTCGTCTCTTCCCCGATTACGCTTCGTCCAAACGGTTGATCAGCGCCATCAGCGCCGCGGCGGAATTGAAGTTTTCGGGAACGATCTCCTCCGCGGGGATCGCCACGTCAAACTCCGAATGGATCTCGGTGACCAGCGTCACGATATCCAGGGAATCTAAAATTCCGTCGTCCACCAGATCCTCCGTGGCAGAAAAATCCACGTCGGGATGAAGAGAGGAAAGGATCTCTATCAATTTTTCCATGTTACTATCTCCTTTTGTAGGGACAGGCGTCCTCGACTGTCCCTATGATTATAAATTTACCGCCCTCTCCCGCAGAGTACGGCGGTCGATCTTGCCGTTGTCGGTCAGAGGCAGGGCATCCAGAGGCTGAAGAAGGGTGGGCATCATGTACCGCGGCAGATATGCCGCCATGGCGGCAAGCAAGGATCTCTCGTCGACCTCGCCCACGAAATACAGAACGATCCGCTTCCCTTCCGCGTCGTAAACACAGCAAGCGCGGCGAACGCCCTCTGCCTTCAGGGCGGCGGCTTCGATCTCCCCGAGCTCGATACGGTGTCCCATGTGCTTGATCTGGGAATCCTTGCGGCAAACGAACACCAGCTCGCCTCGGTCGTTGTACCGCCCCATGTCTCCCGTGCGATAGATCAGCTCGGGATAGGCGGTGTTGAGGGGATTTTGGCAAAAGACCTCTGCCGTCTTTTCGGGATTGTTGTAATATCCCATGGTCAGACAGGTTCCCCGCATACAGATCTCTCCCGTCTGCCCCGCGGCGGCTCGCTCTCCCTCCTCGGTGAGAAGAAGAATATCGGTATTGTCAAAGGGGACACCGACGGGAATCGGCTCGTCCTCCCCAAGAGTGCGGTCGGCTTTCCAATAGCAGGACATTCCCGTCGCCTCGGTAGGACCGTAAAGATTATAGAAGGTGGCTTCGGGCAGTGCCGCTCTCCACAGATCGTATTGCTTTCTCGGAAAGACCTCACTGCCAAAGGCAACGGTGGTCAGGGTCTTGGGCACTCTCGTCTCCAGCGCGCCCAGAGAGGAGATCTGAACCAAAGCGGACACCACCCAACAGATGGTGTTGATCCGATATTCGTCCAGATAATCGATCAGTCTCACGGGGAAGGAAAAGAGCATCTTGGGCACGAAATAGGTGGTCGCACCCAGCTTCAACGTAGGCATCAGCTCCTTCAGGGGCGCGTCGAAGTAGAGAGGGGTCTGATTGGCAAACACCGTCTCCTCCGAAAAGCCAAGCGCGTCGGAGAGAGAATCGGTGTAGTCGATCACCGAGCGGTGACATGCCACCACACCCTTGGGTATCCCCGTAGAACCCGAGGTGAACACCACGTAGATGGGGTCGGTATCACACTGACGGCGGCGCACCTCTGACAAAAGCTCACGGGAGATCTCACCCGTAGCCGCTTCGTCGTAAAGGAAGGTACGCGCCACGCCCAGCGCCTCCGCTTTTTTGAAATTTTTCGCATCGGAAATCAGAGCACGGGGCTTCAGATTGTCCAGAATGGCTCGCATTCTCGCCTCGGGCATCTTCTCGTCCAGACACACGTAAAAGCAGCCCGCGTAGATCACGCCGAGAAAGGCGGTCACGGTCTTCGGGTGCTTGTCCATGAAGATCACCACAGGCTCGCCGCAAAAGCCCTCTCCCACAAGAGCGCTGCCGATGGCGGCAGCCTCCCTTTGCACGTCTCCAAAGGTCATTCCCTCCTTGCCCGTGGAAAAGGCAAGCTTGCGGGGCAGACGCGCGGCGGTCTGCTCCAGATAGGTCAGTATATTTTTTCGCATGGTTTTCTCCCGTTAAGAAAGAGGTGTCGTTTCGATCGTTGGGAAGTTCTTGTATTGGCTCTTGTCAAAGGTATAGAAGCCGCTCTCCCCCTTGGAGGTTCTGTAGCTTGCCAGCTTCTCCTCGGTGATCAGACAGGAGTTGGAGCCTCCGTCGGAAAAGCTTCCCGCAAGACGAGTGGCGTCATAGTAATACCACTTGGGAGATTCCTTCGTGCCCACGTTTACCGCGTGCCAGAAATGAGTTCCGCTATGGGAGCTTCCCGCCGATCTCTGGATTCCCACGTTTTCAATACCGAAATACTCAAAGAACGCCTTGGACACCGCGTAATAGCTGTAGCAGTCTCCCTTCATGCGCCCCATGCTCAAGGTGCGGATCGCCTCCTCCACCCAGTCACTCTCCCAACCTGTGCGGATTCCCGATTGCGCCTTTTGACCGAGCGCGTTGGATTCGTCGCTGAAATAGATGCGCGCCATGTCCTTCGTGGCGTTGGGATCCTTGACGTAGTCGTAGATTTTCCTCACCTGCTCGGTCTTGCTCATGGACTTGGTGATCCCCAGCTCCTGCGCCTTGGCGGCAATGATGGTCATCAACCGCTCCTCGGTGTAGGTGGGGTCGGCGGAGACGATCACCGTCAGGGTATAGGTCGCCTTTTTCCCCGCAGAATTGGTCGCCGTATAGCGAACCCGATACGTACCCGCCTTGGAGGTATCCACCTCCGAGTTATCCACGTCCAGCTGAGCACTCTCGTCGCTGACGTCAACGTAGCTCTTATACAGAGGCTTGTCCCCGATCATCAAAGTAACGGTATCGCCCCTAGGACCCGTGATGCGGAATCCTCCCGACGGCGAGCCGTCCCCGTCCTCCTCCGCTTCGGGCTTATCCCCCCCGATCAGCAGGGTGATGCCCGCTGTCGCCGCCGTGGCTAAAATAAGGGCGGCAAGGGCAAACACGGTAATTTTTATGATCAGCGTCACCCATCTGCGACGCGCGTTTTGTTCCTCGCGAAACCGCTCCATGTCGTTCCGATAAGACATAGGACAGCACCTCCGTTTTTCTATTGGTTGACCCCTTGGGGTCCCCTCTATTATGGTCGGATTTTCCCGACACCAATCAGATCAATTTCAAAAAAGATATACACAATTATTATACAACAACCACTCTCCTTTGTCAATGCCAATTCACTCTTTTCAAAAGTTTTTTTCGCTTTCTTTTCGTCTTCTTCCGCAAAGAAAAAAGGGACGCGGAAGCATCCCTTAGATTCCTTATTTTTTGCATGGAAAATGAGGTCGGCAAAGATAGACGCGATAGCCCTCCTTCTCCATCCTTGCCTTGGCAGCTCTCGCGCCCTCCTCAGCCTCAAACAGACCGAACACCGACGGTCCGCTTCCGCTCATCATGGAGACAACGGCACCGTTTTCCTCCATTAGCCTTTTTACGCGGGCGGCTACGGGACGGCGGGCAAGCACGGGCTCCTCAAAGATGTTATAGGTCGCGTCGGCAAGCGCCGAAAGCGAGCCCCTCTCGCAGGCGCGGCGCAGAGCGTCCGTACTTTTTGGCTGATATACGCTGTTCTCCCCGAAGCCATCCCAAAGCTCGTCCAGAAGCCCGTACGCCCAAGGGGTGGAAACCCCCTCTCCCTCGCACACCGCTAAAATGGCGCAGTCGGGCATGGCGGGAAAGTCGTGAAGCGCGTCACCCCGACCGTCGGCGAAGGCGCATCCCCGAAGGATACAAAAGGGCACGTCGGCACCGAGAGCGGCGCCAAGATCGCACAGCTCCTCCACGCGCAAGGGCTCTCCCATCAGGCGGTTCAGCCCTCGCAGCGTCCCCGCCGCGTCGGCGCTTCCTCCCGCCATTCCCGCCGCCATGGGGATGGATTTTTGAATATCGATATGAATGCCCTCGCGGCGTCCGATTTTCTCAAAATACAGCAAGGCTGCCCGATAGGCAAGATTTTTTTCGTCCGTAGGGACCTCGGGCACGTCACAGCTCAGAGTCAAGCTCTCGTCCCCCTCCGCCTTCCGCGTCAAGGTTACCTCGTCAAAAAGGGTGATCGTCTGCATGACGGTCTCCACCCGATGATATCCCCCCTCCAATCTGCCTGTCACGTCCAGATGCAGATTGATCTTGGCATACCCCCGCTCACATGTCTCGTTCACGTTCCTCTCTCCCTTCTCTCTTTTTCGTTTACACTATACCATAGTTTTTTTGAATTTTCAAGCAAATTTCGGAAATTTTGTGTTTATTGTGTTAAATTTCTTCTTTCCTATTGACTTATATAAAAAAAAATTATAAAATAAAATAGACGTACTGTCGAGGAATCAGATTTTTTGTTTCCGAAATACCGAGAAAGGATTTCGATGAATGAATAACGAAGAAAAAACCAGAGGCGAGGAGATCCGAACGACCTCCTCACCCGAGACCCCTCCCCCACCAAAAAAGAAGAGCGGATACGCGGTCGCCATCATTTGCGCGATCACCTTTATCGTGCTGTATTCCATCGTGAATATCTCGGCATTCTCCCGCATTTTCTCCGAACTTGCATCGGTCCTTACCCCCATTATTCTGGGATTTGGCCTTGCCTTTCTCCTCAATCCGCTGCTCAAGCTGTTTGAGAGACGGGTGTTCGGCAAGGTAGAGAACAAGAGCTTGGTCCGCGTGCTGTCTATGCTCCTGACCTATCTCTCCGTCCTGCTTCTTCTGATAGCCTTCGGAGCGCTGGTCATTCCCCAGCTGATCGATAGTATCATGATCTTCGCCCAGAACTTCGACGGGTACATGAACAGCACCATTGAAACCATCAACCGTTTCCTCTCCAATTTCATTGGAAAGACCCACACCGAGAATATCATTGATTCCGAGTCGGTTATGGCGGCAATCACCAATTTCCTGTCCGACTCGGGCGACCTGTTCGGCGTGATTATGGAATACGCCATCGAATACGGAATGGGGCTGGTGGTGGGTCTGAAGAATATCATCTTCGCCATCTTTATCTCCATTTACGTTCTCGCCTCCAAGGAGCGGCTGAAGGCGCAGCTCAACAAGATGACCACCGCTCTGTTCAGCCACAAGGGAAAACGGCGCTTTTATCGGTACGTCCGTCTGTGCAACAACACCTTCGGCGGCTTCTTTATCGGCAAGATCATCGACTCTCTCATCATCGGCGTTCTCACGCTGATCGTCATGCTGATCTTCCGCATGCCCGTTCCTCTTCTGATCGCCACCATTGTCGGAATCACCAACATCGTGCCCGTATTCGGTCCCATTATCGGAGCCATTCCCTGCTTCCTCCTGATCTTTATCGTCAGCCCCTCCAAGGCGCTGATCTTCCTTGTGCTGATTCTTCTGATCCAACAGCTGGACGGCAACGTGATCGGTCCGAAGATCCTCGGAAACACCACCGGTATCAGTACTCTCGGCGTGATTCTTTCCATCATCATCATGGGTGATTTCTTCGGCATCGTGGGCATGATCGTAGGCGTTCCCCTGTTCGCGCTGTTCATCGCCATCGGCAAGGAAATGATGGAGATCCGTCTGCGCAAAAAGGGATTGCCCACCGACACCGCGGAATATTACGCCATCGATTCGTTGGTGGATCCCCACGAGGAGCATGAGACAGTATCGGCAAGACTGTTCCGAACGATCAGCACGGTCTTTATGAAGATCCTTCGGCTGTTCCGCAAAAGAAAGCCGAAGAACGAAGCACAAGAAACACAAGAAACAAAAGAAACAAAAGAAACAAAAGAAACGGAAAGTAAGTAAGAATCATGAATAACGACGCAACCGCACAAAGAAAGGGCGGGATCTCGGTTGACACCGAGCACATCTTCCCCATTATCAAAAAATGGCTCTACTCCGAGAAGGATATCTTTCTCCGTGAGATCGTATCCAACGCCTCCGACGCCATCACCAAGCTCCGCAGACTGGAGTCCTTGGGTGTTCGCGACAGCGCGGGCGAGACCTACCGCGTAACCGTCACCCTGAATGCCGCAGAGGGAACTCTGACGGTGGAGGATAACGGAATCGGTATGACCGAGGAGGAGCTGACCAAATACATCTGCAACATCGCTCTGTCGGGAGCGGTGGATTTCATCAGCAAGTACGAGGGAGAGACCGACGGATCGAAAAACGGCATCATCGGTCACTTTGGACTCGGCTTCTACTCCGCCTTCATGGTCAGCGACCGCGTGGACGTGATCACCAAATCCTACACCGACGCTCCCGCCGTTCTCTGGAGCTGCAACGAGGCGGGCGAGTACGAGACCGCTCCCGCGGAAAAGGCAGAGCACGGCACAGCCGTGATCATGCATATTGCTGAAGCGGAAAAGGAATTTCTGGCTCCCTCCCGCGTCCGCGCCATGCTGGAGAAATATTGCTCCTTCATGCCCGTGGAGATTTATTTCGTCGATACTGCCAAGGAAAACGCGGAGGAGGCGGCAGAACCCATCAACGACGTCCACCCCCTCTGGCAAAAGCAGGCGTCCGAGTGCGCCGACGAGGAGTACAAGGAATTTTACCGCAAGGTGTTCCTTGACTACAAGGAGCCCCTGTTCCACATTCACATCAACGCGGATTACCCCCTGAATTTCAAGGGAATCCTCTATTTCCCCAAGCTGGCAAACGAATACGAGACCATCGAGGGTCAGATCAAGCTGTATTACAATCAGGTCTGGGTTGCCGATAACATCAAAGAGGTGATCCCCGATTACCTGCTGATGCTCAAGGGCGTTCTGGATTGCCCCGAGCTTCCCCTGAACGTGTCGCGAAGCTATCTCCAGACCAACACCTACGTCTCCCGCGTATCGGCGCACATCGTCAAGAAGGTAGCAGATAAGCTCTGCGCCCTTTGCAACACCGAGCGGGAGAGCTATTCCGCCATCTGGTCGGATATCGGTCCCTTTATCGAATACGCGTGTATGAAGGACAAAAAGTTCTACGACCGCGTCAAGGGAGCCATTCTGCTCCCCCTCACGGACGGCTCCGCCAAGACCCTTGGCGAATATCTGGAGGACGCCAAGGAAACGCACGAAAATACCGTCTACTACGCCACGGATAAAGCGCTTCAGTCACAGTATATCGACCTCTTTGAGGCGCAAGGAATCCAGGTCGCTCTGCTGGATCGACCCATCGACACCCAATTTGCCACCCTGCTGGAGCAGTACTCCGAGGGAGTCAAATTCCTCCGTGTCGATGCCGACGTGGCAGATGTCCTCAAGGGCGACGGCGAGATCAGCGAGAGCGAAGCCCTGAAGAAGATCTTTTCGGAGGTTCTGGGAGACAAAACCGCCGTCAAATTCGACGCGCTGAAGGACAGCTCCCTGCCCGTGATGCTGAACGTATCCGAGCAGTCCCGCCGCATGGAGGAGATGATGCGCCTCTACCATATGGGAGAGGGCTCCTTCCCCACCGAGAGCACGCTGATCCTGAACACCGCCTCCCCTCTCATTCAAAAGATGGAGACGGTTGCCACGGAAAATCCGGAGCGGGCGCGGGAAATGGCGTCCTATCTCTATCAGCTCTCTCTCCTCTCTCAAAAGAAATTTTCCGCGGAGGAAATGCGCGCCTTTCTGAAGGACAGCGTTGAGCTGCTGATGAAGCTGTAAAAAAGCACGTGCGGTTTGCGAGAGACGAATCCCCTCCTCGCAAACCGTTTCTTTACCCATAAGGAGGAGTTATGAACGAAACGCAAGCGGCAAAGATACTCTCGGAGAATCTTCGTGTCTTTTCCCAGCGGGGAGAGCTGTCCGCCACGCAAAGAAGGCTGTGCGCGGAGGAGCTTTGTCTGCGCTGGAGCCGCTCCGAGCCCGAGCAAACGGCGCAGGAACGGTACCGAGGCTTTTGCGCCTTAACGCAAAGCCCGTCCCCCGAGGACAAGGCAAGGCTTTGTCTCCATCTGGCAGGAAGGCTGAAGGAGCGGGATGGCTTTGGCGGCGAGGATACGGTCATGGCGGGACGGCACGGACGGATCGCGCTGGTGCGCAACCGCTACACCGAGGAGGCGTTTTCCTTCTTTTCCGAGATCGTCAGCGGGGCAAAGCCCCATTACCCTTCCTCCTTTGTCTCGGTTTGCGAGGACGTGTTTGACAGACGATGCGAGTTTGGGATCCTTCCCATAGAAAATACCCACGACGGACGGCTGTTCAGCTTTTACGCGATGCTGAACCGATACGAGCTTCGCGTCTGCGCCGACTGCGCCTTGGAAACGGAAGATCCCGCGGGGGTGATCCGCTTTGCCCTGATCGGCAGACACAGCCCTGACCGACTGCCAAGAGACGCGGAGAACTGGAATCTGGAGTGCTCGGTCACCGCAAGGCTTGGGGATTTCCCCGCCGACATTCTGCAGGTCGCTCCCCTGTTTGGCGCCTCTCTGCAAAAGATCGATTCGATCCCCGTCCTTTACGACGACGGATTGATTCGGTTCTATTTCACCTTCCGCCTGCCTCGCGCGGAGGCGGTTGCCTTTGACCTGTACCTGACGATGGAGCACCCATACTACGTGCCCATCGGACACTATCCGTCCCTGACGGAATTTTAACCGTTTTAATGAAAGAAGGAGTTTGATATGGAACACATTACTTACCGTACACGGGGGGTATGCTCCCGCCAGATTGAGATCGACGTAGAAAACGGAACCGTTGTCAAGGTTCGCTTCCTCGGCGGCTGCGCGGGCAACACCCAAGGCGTGGCGGCGCTGATTGAGGGAATGGCGGTAGAGGAAGCAATCCGCCGTCTTGGCGGAATCCGTTGCGGATTCAAAGCCACCTCCTGCCCCGACCAGCTTGCCACGGCTCTGCGGGAGTATCAGGAAAAGGGATCAAAATAATCCCTATTATTACGGGACGTTGAGGACGTCCCGTAATAATTTTTTGTAAAACCTATTGACAAATTCCTTTTTTATGGTATAATGTTCTGGAACGGTCAGGACAGTGACCGTCTAAAATTCGGGGCTTCGTTCCCCAACCGAAACAAGGAGAATGTCAAAAGTGGACATCGGCGACGGTAATAGTCGAAGTACCTATTTCAAACTCAGATATTGACAGTTTTATGCATAACCTGCGTCGATAAAGGACTCAGGCTATGCTTTTTTGCGTTTGTTACCCCTTGCCAAAGCCTTTGACCTTCCCTTATCCGTCATCGCGCGGAAATACATTATTTTTTAAGGAGTCAGTCATGCCTGACGGTAGTCTACTCAAAATCTCTCTTATGCTCATCTGCCTTGCGTTCTCGGCGTTCTTTTCGTCCAGCGAGACCGCATTCACCTCCATGAACCACACGAAGATGAAGAATCTTGCCGCCGAAGGAAACAAAAGGGCGAAGATGGTTCTGAAAATGTCCGAAAATTACGACAAGCTGCTCTCCACCATTCTGGTCGGAAACAACATTGTAAATATTGCCCTGTCCTCTATCGCCACCATCTGGTTTATGCAGCTTCTGATGGAAACTTCGGCAAAGGGCTACTATTCCGTGATCTCCACCGCTGTCATCACGGTCGTCGTGCTGATTTTCGGTGAGATCTCCCCCAAGAGCCTTGCCAAGGAAAAACCCGAACGCTTTGCCATGTCGGTAGCCCCTCTGCTTCGCTTTATCGGCTTGATCCTCACTCCCGTTAACGCTCTGTTTATGCTTTGGAAAAAGCTCCTCACCAAGATCTTCAAGCCCGCCGAGGTGGAAGCCGTCACCGAGGGCGAGGTACTGACCCTGGTGGACGAGGCACACGAGGGCGGAAGCATCGACGAGTACAATAAGGAGCTCATTGAAAACATCTTCGACTTTGACGATCTGTCCGCCGGAGAGATCGCCACCCACCGTACCGATATGACCATGCTTGCCGCCGACGGCACCTTGGAGGAATGGGAAGAAATCATCAACAACAGCCGATTCTCCCGTTATCCCGTATACGGCGAGGACGTGGACGATATCGTCGGTATTCTGGACGCGAGAGAATATTTCCGTCTGGAGGACAAGACCCGCGAGATGGTCATGGCAAACGCCATCAAGCCCGCCTATTTCGTACCCGAAACCGTAAAGGCGGACGTTTTGTTCCGCAATATGAAGAAAAACAAGGAATTTGTCGCCATCGTGCTGGATGAGTACGGCGGCGTACAGGGTATTATCACCTTTACCGACCTTGTGGAGTGTCTGGTCGGCGAATTTGCCGAAACCGACGAGGATGAGGAAAAGATCGAGCCCATCATCGCTCTGGGAGAGAACCGCTACGAGATCAACGGCTCCGTATCCGTGTCCGACGTAGAGGACGCTCTGGAGATGGAGATCTCCGACTGTGATTCCGACACCTTCAGCGGCTTCGTGCTTGGTCTGTACGGCTCTATTCCCGAGGACGGCGCCACCTTGGAGCTTTCCACCGAACAGATGGACATTCAGGTTCTTTCCATTCACGAGCACCGCGTCGAGAAGGCGGTCATTGAGCTGAAGCTCCCCGCCGAGGAGGACCAAGCGGATTCCGACGAAAAATCCAAGCTCTCCAAGAGCGAGATCCCTCAAGCTTAAGTAAAAAAAGAGTAAGGCAGTTGCTACGCGCAACTGCCTTCAGCTTATCGATAAAGTCTCAAAAAGACGGATTGATACTTGTTACTCATCGTGCACGGCTTCTCCTTCCGTCATTTTCTTGCGAAAATGCCACCTCCCTCCCGTAGGGAGGCTCTATATAAGTTTGGCGCAAAGAAAGGTGTCATAGTTCTCCTTTCTAAGCCATACGCGCAGCAAGGCTCCCTCCGGGAGGGGGCTCCCGCCAAGGGCGGGTGGAGGAGAAACCGAGCAGAAGGGCTTACAGGTAACAAACCCTAGAAAAGAATTGTGATTTT
>JAZNDP010000008.1:0-6125 GCA_045588165.1 Eubacteriales bacterium
CTGACGAAGAATCTGGAGGTCAATGGCGACACCGCCATCCGCATGGGACTGGAGACCATGGGAAAGATCAATCAGCTTGGCACGCTGGAGGAGGTTCTTACCCTCTGCAAAATCTCCCCTCTCTACCATCCCGTGATAGATTTCGGTCATCTGAATGCCAGAAATCTGGGGGGGTATTTCCCCGACTGTGACAGCTATCGGGCGATCTTCGATAAAATTGCCACCACTCTCGGCGACGATTATGCCTACAACCTCCACTGTCATTTTTCCAAGATCGAATATACGGGAGCGGGAGAGAAAAAGCATCTCACCTTCTCCGACACCGAATTCGGCCCCGTTTTTGATCCGCTGGCAGAAGCTATCGTCAAGGAGGGCGTTTGCCCTCGCATCATCTGTGAGTCGGCAGGAACTATGGCGGAGGATGCTCTCGCCATGAAGCAGATGTGGCAGATGGCAAAGGGAGTCTGACATGACTGCTCTGAAAAAACTTCAATCCCGTCTTTCCGAGACGGATACCGACGGAATCCTGATCTCGTCGGAACTGAATCAGCGCTATATTTCCCATTTCGACTACTCCGACGGCTATGTACTCGTCACCCCCGATCGCGCCTATCTACTGGCGGATTCCCGCTATGATGAAGCGGCAAAAATGACGGTTTCTCCCGATTGGGAGGTCATTCGTCCCAAGGGAACCATGACAGACGAGCTGAGAGATCTGATCCATCAGCACGGTATCCGTCGACTGGCAATCGAGGACGAGGCGATTTCCTGCGCCTCCTTCCAAAAATTGACCAAGGCACTGGAGGGCTGTACCCTCTGTACAGGTGGCTCGGAGCTTCTCTCACGACAGCGGCGCATCAAAACGGCAGAGGAATTGGAAATCATCGCAAGGGCGCAGAACATCACAGATCTTGCCTTTGAGCATATTCTCGGCTTTCTCTCCCCCGACGTCACAGAGAAGGATGTGGCACTGGAGCTGGAATTTTTCATGCGGAAACACGGTGCGGAAAGTGTGGCGTTTGACACCATCGCCGTTTCGGGCACTGCCTCCTCCCTGCCCCATGGCGTTCCCTCGGACACAACGCTTCGCCAAGGCTTTCTGACCGTGGATTTCGGTACCAAGGTGGACGGCTATTGCTCGGATATGACCCGCACGGTGGTGATCGGCAAGGCAGATGCGGAAATGAAGCGAGTCTATGAAACCGTCCTTGCGGCGCAAAGCGCCGCGTTGGAGCAAATCGCGGAAGGAATGCTCTGCCGTGATGCCGACGAGATCGCCCGTTCGATCATTCGGAATGCGGGATACGGAGATTGCTTCGGGCACAGCCTCGGTCACGGAGTCGGCCTTTATATCCACGAATCCCCCTCCCTCTCCCCACGCGCCAAGGAGGAAGACCGATTGGAGAGAGGCAACGTGGTCACCGTAGAGCCCGGCATCTATCTGGAAGGTCGCTTCGGTTGCCGTATTGAGGACATGATCGCCCTCGACCACGACGGAACCGTTCGGAATTTCACGAAGAGTCCAAAGGAATTGATCGTGATATAATCCAAAAGAAAAAGGAACCGAAATGGTTCCTTTTCTTTTTATTCGATTTATTCAATCTCCTCAATGTTATACGGCGTGGACTGGTACACGAAATAGTTGAGCCAGTTGGAATAGAGCAGATTGGCGCAGCTTCTCCACTTGACGATGGGGTCTTTGGTATCGTCGTCGTTCGGGAAGTAATTCTTCGGCACCTCAATGGGAAGTCCCGCATTTTTATCACGCAGATACTCGTTCTTCAGGGTATCCGCATCGTACTCCGAGTGTCCCGTGACGAAGATCTGTCTGCCCTTATCGGTGGCACAGACAAACACGCCCGCCTCCTCGGAGCTTGCGAGGATCTTCAGCTCGGGTACTGCCTCGATATCCTCTCTGCGGCAGGTGGTATGACGGGAATGGGGTACCACGAAGGTATCGTCAAAACCGCGGAAGAGCATGGATTGCTTATGATCTAAGGTATGCTCAAACACGCCGAACATTTTCTTGTCCAGAGGATATTTTTTGACACCGTAGTGATAGTAAAGTCCCGCCTGCGCGCCCCAGCAGATATGGAAGGTACTGGTCACATGAGTCTTGCTCCACTCCATAATCGCGCAAAGCTCCTCCCAGTAATCCACCTCCTCAAACTCCATCTGCTCCACGGGAGCGCCCGTGATGATCATGCCATCGTATTTCTTGTGGCAAACCTCGTCAAAGGTCTTATAGAACGCCAACATGTGCTCCGCCGAGGTGTGGGTGGATTTATGCGTCGCCGTCTGCAACAGTTCCAGCTCCACCTGCAAGGGCGTATTTCCGATCAAACGGGCAATTTGGGTTTCCGTTGTGATCTTCTGGGGCATCAGATTCAGCATCAGGATCTTCAGCGGACGAATATCCTGCGTCATGGCGCGAGTCTCGGTCATCACGAAAATATTTTCATTGAGAAGCACCTGCGTGGCAGGCAACAAATTGGGGATTTTAATAGGCATGAGCCAAATTTCTCACTTTCTATGAATTTTCAGTTCAGCGCGTCAAGAGCCTGCTTAATGTCAGCAATCAGATCGTCGCTGTGCTCAATACCGCAGGACAGACGAACAAGATCACCCGAAATGCCTGCCGCTACCAGCTCCTCCTCGTTCATCTGACGGTGGGTCGCGCTGGCGGGATGCAGACAACAGGTTCTGGCATCGGCAACGTGGGTCTCAATGGCGGCAATTTTCAGATTACCCATGAATTTCTCTGCCATCTCACGTCCGCCCTTAACACCGAAGCTGACGACACCGCAGGTGCCGCTCGGCATATATTTCTTTGCCAGTTCGTAATATTTGTCGCCCTCCAGACCGGGATAGGTGACCCAAGAGATGCGGTCATCTGCCTTCAGGAACTTGGCAACCGCCAAGGCGTTGGCGCAGTGTCTCTCCATTCTTACGTGGAGACTTTCCAGACCGAGGTTGAGCAAAAAGGCGTTCTGGGGCGCCTGAATGGCGCCGAAATCGCGCATCAGCTGTGCGGTCGCCTTGGTAATAAACGCTCCCTCCAGACCGAAGCGCTCGGTATAGGTCACGCCGTGGTAGCTCTCATCGGGAGTGCAGAGTCCCGCAAACTTTTCGGGATACTTGGTCCAGTCAAACTTACCCGAATCCACGATACAGCCGCCCACCGCCGCGCCGTGTCCGTCCATATACTTGGTGGTGGAGTGGGTGACGATGTCCGCGCCCCACTCGAAGGGACGGCAGTTCACGGGAGTGGCAAAGGTGTTGTCGATGATCAGCGGTACGCCGTGGGCATGAGCCGCCTTGGCAAAGCGCTCAATATCCAGAACCGTCAGGGCGGGGTTGGCAATGGTCTCACCGAATACCGCCTTGGTGTTTTCGCGGAATGCCGCGTTCAGCTCCTCGTCGGTGCAATCGGGAGCAACGAAGGTGAAGTCGATTCCCATTCTCTTCAAGGTAACCGAGAACAAATTGTAGGTACCGCCGTAGATGGTAGAGCTTGCCACCACGTGATCGCCGCAGGAGGCGATATTGAAGATGGCAAAGAAGTTTGCCGCCTGACCCGAGGAGGTCAGCATTGCGGCGGTTCCGCCTTCCATATCGCAGATCTTTGCCGCCACGCTGTCGTTGGTGGGATTCTGCAGACGGGTATAGAAATAGCCCGAAGCCTCCAGATCAAACAGCTTGCCCATATCGGCGCTGGATGCATACTTGAAGGTGGTGCTCTGAATGATCGGGATCTGGCGAGGCTCGCCGTTGCCGGGTGTATAGCCGCCCTGCACGCATTTCGTTTCAATTTTATAGTTGGACATAAAAGACCTCCTTAATACTTTGGAAAATACAGATGATTTATTATAACACATTCCGTCAGATGTTGCAAGGCGTTATTAAAAAAAAGACCGTTTTTTCCAAAACAAAAAATTGGGGGACTGCGATTGCAGTCCCCAGCAGTCTGCCCTTGCGATAATCGCAAGGTTTTTTGTGGGATATCAATAGAAGCGGTTGACCGATGCGGAGAATGCCCAGCCGTGGTAGTAAGGAACGTCGCTCTTGCCTTCCTCCGCATGGCTGCTACCGTTATAGGGCAGGATCTCCTCCTCCAGCTCGGGGATCGAATCAATCTTGCCGAGAACGTAGTCGGTCAGTCGGTCTCTCTGGGAGCGCAGACGCATGAGCAGCCCGCCCAGACGAATCTCCTGTACGTCAAAGCCGTGAGGCTTGTTGTCGTGATACCACAGGGTACGGAATTTGGAAATAAAGCTCTCCAGCGCGTCCATGGTGTTGTAGTAATCGGCAATCAGCGCCTTCAGAGCTTCCTTGTCTCCCGCCTGATATGCCGCTCTGGTTCTTACGCCAAGATCGTACTTGCGACCCAGCACGCGGGTCAGCGAGCCCATGCTGTCGTAGAGATACGCGAACTTGCTCTCGGTCTTGGCAAGCTCCTTCAGCTTTTTGGTGATCTCCTTGTACTGCACCTTTACGCCCTCCTTCAGATCCTTATCGAAGATACCGAGGAAGGGATCGTTATACAGCAGATACTTGTGTGTACCCGCAAAGGAATGATACACCTTACCCATATCGATGGGAAGGTCAAGCAGCATCATGTCGTCGTAATTCTCGCCTGTGATCTCGGCAAATTCCCGCTTGATCTGCTCCATGTCCTCCACGCCGTCATAGACTCTGCGAATGGCGTACAGCGAGGGGAGAGACGCCCAAGGAGAGCATTCTCTGCCGTTGTCGCCCCACATGGTGAGGAAGATATTCTCCACGCCGTACTCGCGGCAGGACTGCATAGCGGGCACCATGGTCTCTAAGGTGTAGCAGTTGGTGGGGGCAAAGCCGCTCCAGACCCACGCGCCACCGCCAAACCAAGTCTGACCGGGGAATTTCTTGTGCGCCTCAAAGTTGATGTCGTAGATCTCCTTCTCGGAGTGGTAGTAATCCCAGTATACCTGCTCCACGCCCTCGGGACAAGCGGCGACGATCTCGTCGGTGATGATGGAAAGATCATCCCAGCTCTTCAGATAATACGTACCGTGTTGAGCAAGGCGGAAGAACATATCCGACCACATAATGGGCTTGAAATTGTATTTCTTGGCGATTTCGATCACCCTCTCCAGATGCTTCCGAATAATCTGGAAACGGTTTTCAAGGCCGTGCTTATCCAGATACTTTCCAAGACCCAGATTGTGCGCCTCGTCCATACCGATATGGATATACTCGGTAGTGTAGCACTCCCGTAGGCTCTTGAACATGTGATCGATAAGCTCGTAGGTTCTCTCCTCGCCCACCATCAGAATGGCGTCGATATCGTTGATATCCTTGTATGGCTTCCAATGGAATATCGCCTCCAGATGCGCCAGTGTCTGCACACAGGGGATCAGCTCCACGCCGATGGAGTTACAGTACGCCACCATGTCCTTCAGCTCCGCCTGTGAATATCTTCCGCGAAGATAGCCGAAATAGGGCTCGCCGGGAACCTCGTAGGTATCCTCGGTATACATCTGAATCATGTTATAACCAAAGCTCTTGATGGTCTTTGCGAACTCCTTGACCTGCTCAGGCTTCATGACCGCGTTTCTCGACATGTCAAGCATGACGCCAAATCTCTTTGCCATAATTATTTCCTTTCTCTTTGCGGCTTTTTTTAGCCATTTTAGTTGATTTCATTATATCAAACAAAAAAATTTGTGTCAATACGTTTTGTAAAATTCAACCAAATCCATAATTTTTTTGGCGACTTGTATAAAAAGGCGAATGAGAGATATCTCACGCAATCAAAAAGGACTGCCCTGTTTGGGGCAGTCCTTTTGCGTTATTGAGGACAGTCGGTAAGCTCGGCTTGCTGCTGTCTTACGCATCTGCGATAGTAAAACCAGAAGAACAGTCCGTTGAAGACACCCACGATCACCCAAGAGATGGGCTTGGAAACGAATACCCAACCGATGTTCTCCTCTACGAAAAGGAAGATCACCTTTACCCAAGCAACGCGGAAGGCGCAAGCGCCCAACAAGGAAACGACGGTGGTGGTCACCGACTTGCCCATGCCGCGAAGCGCGCCGCAAAACACGTCCATCACTCCGCAGATCCAGTAAACCAAAAGCTCGATC
>JAZNDP010000009.1:0-5881 GCA_045588165.1 Eubacteriales bacterium
GGGCGCCTTTTACGCCGCTCGCGCCGCCGCAAGACATATGATCTCACAGCACAGCGGTCGGATCATCACCGTAGGCTCCATGTGGGGCAAGGTGGGAGCCTCCTGCGAGGTCCACTACTCCGCCGCCAAGGCGGGACTTCGTGGGATGACCATGGCGCTTGCCAAGGAACTTGGTCCTTCGGGAATTACGGTCAACTGCATCGAGCCCGGTGTGATCGCCACCGAAATGAATGCGTCTTTGGATGAAGATACCCTTGCCGCCCTTCGGGCCGAAACACCCCTCTGCCGCATGGGAACGCCTGCCGAGGTAGCGTCGCTTGCCGCATATCTTGCTTCGGAGGAGGCGGGCTTCATTACGGGGCAATGCATCGGCATTGACGGCGGTTTTGCCATCTGAGCCGAACAAAAAAAGAAGAATCCGCTACGGACACCTACCGTAAAGCAGTTCCCTATTAACATCAAAAGGGACGAGAATTTTCTCGTCCCTTTTGCACACGACCTTGCCTGCAAGGTATAGTGTGTTATACCGTATTTTGTTTTCGGGTGGTAAAAGAGTGGTGTTTTTTGCTGATGCAAAAGTGATGTTATTCGCTTCGCTCATAGTGATGTTGCTCCCGATGGTCGCAGTGGTGTGATGTTTGCCCACTACGCCGTTAGGCGTAACATCACTTACGAAGTAAACTTCACTGCCAAAGGCTTCATCACTTGCCCGCAAGGGCAAACATCGTTCGGCGTACCTGCTTTATCGCAGGTCGCCGTAGCGGTCTCTTCCCAAGATCATATTATAACGTGGAGGGCTTGAAATCCAGACGATCACGGATATCCCGCTCGGTTTCGTTGAACTGATTGTAGGTGGGGAACAGCTCTCTCCACACGTCGGTGTGAGCCTCACAATCCAAGTAGTGGCCGAAGCAGGCGTTATGACGCTCCTCTGCGCCCTCCACACAAGCTCTGGCGATGGCTTTGATATATCCTTCCTTCTTTTCCTCACAGAAGGCGTGCCAGCCGTCCCGCCACGTGCCGTCATGGAGACTGGCATTCCGAGCGGCAAACTCGGCAAGGAGCGTCTCCTTATCCTCCCCCTCGGCAAGGGAGATGGTTCCCTTTTCGGGGTTGGCGCGGACGGGGGTAAAGGTGATCTCGTGCGTCTTGGTATCGTAGTTCACTGCCAGACAGGTGTTCCACCGTTCGCCCGTACTATCCTTTCTGACAAACTGGAAATTCCCCTGTCCGTAGAAAATATGGCAACCCTCGTACTGCTCGTAAGCGCCGATGCAGTGGCTATGCTGACCGATCACCAGATCGGCTCCGTGCTTTGCCATGGCGTGGCAGACCTTGATCAGTCTGGGAGAGGGATAACGGCACATCTCCTTGGCGCCGTGGTAGAGAACGATGACGCGGTCGTGGGTCTTCTTGGCGTTCTCGATATCCTCCATGGTATCGAACACGTCAAAGGGACGGGATCCCATACGGTCCTCGATGGCGTAAGAATATTCGTGCTCGCAAACGGCGATCACACAGATTTTCTCGCCGTCCTTCTCAAAGGTATAATTCTTTCTGGAATCCTCGTAGTTGTTGCCAAATCCCGTGTAGGCGATCCCAACGCGATCCAGCTCCTTCATGGTATCCACAGCACCCTCGATACCAAAGTCAAATACGTGGTTGTTGCTGATGCCGCAAAGAGTGATTCCCAGCTCGCGCAGAACGTCCGCCGTTCCCGCGGGGGCTTTGAGATTGGGTCCGAACTTCGGGATTGCGTTTTCCGATTCTGTGATGGCACACTCCAGATTCACGCAAGCGAGGTCGCACCCCTCGATCAGAGTAGCCACGTTGCCGAACAGCGTGGAGGTTTCCTTTGCCGCGTACAGGGCGTCATTATCCGAGGTGGGGCAAACATCTCCGGCAAAAAAGGTCTTCATGTACTTCTCCTCCGTTTTTTATAAAATTTTAAGTTTGACAAAATGTGTCCGATATGCTATAATCATTATAGCACGTCTTGATTTACGGCGCAAGAGAGGATATTGCTTTCTTCGCTGATTTTTTGCACTATTTTAAGCATGAGGAGGAAAGAAAATGGAGAGCGGATATCTGGTTGACAAGCTTTTGCATTACTGCAACGTGGCTCCCAAGGGGTGTCTTCGGATTCAGCGGCGGCGCATTCACTATTACGATCTGACCTTTGTTCTCAAGGGAAGCATGACCTATATTGACAACGGAAAAACCATTGTTTTGCGTGAAAACGACGCGCTGCTTTCGGTTCCCGACTCCACGCAGGAGCGCCTTGCGGGAAAGGAGGAGGTGCGCTACGTCAGCTTCAATTTCACCCTTCTTCCCCACGCTTCCCTTTCCATGCCCACCCATATGCCACAGGTGATCTCACGGGAGATACGAACCATGATCTCGGTCTTTTCCCAGAGCCATCTGTCTCCGCTGTATCACTCCACCGAAAAGGCGGTCAATCTCCTCAATTACATTCTGTTCGAAATACAGGATACCCTTTCGATGGAAAGTAACAACGAGGCGGTAAGCGCCGTCATCAAATACATTGACGCAAATCTTTCCTCCCCCGTATCGCTGACAAGGATCGCCGAGCACGTTCACCTTTCCCGCGAATACGTATCTCACATTTTCAAGAGGGAAACGGGAAAGACGGTGATCGAATACGCCAACGAGAGAAAAATGCTCATCGCCAAGGATCTGATTCTGGAGGGCAAGCTCTCCCTCGGGCAGATCGCCCTGACACTGGGCTTTAGCAATTACAGCTACTTCTCCAAGGTGTTCAAAAAGCACTTCAACACCTCTCCCATTCATTTCAAAAATTCATAAAGGAAAGACCGAGGCGCTCGCCTCGGTCTTTTCTTTTGGTGCACTTTAGTTTCCACCCGGACCGTCTCTGCGTTCACGGGTGTCGGGAACCTCGAGCTTACCCTTGATATCGCCGGGGTTGGTCAAAGGCTTTTTCTCTTTAGGCTCTCGCTCTTTTTTCGTATCTTTATTTTCAGACATGTCTATCACTCCTTTCCGTGATTCAGTGTACGCATGTTCAAGCAATTCATTGGGGTCATTGGTTGGCGGCAGACACCTGTGACCTTGGCACACGTAATAGGTGGTCTTGCCGTTTTTTTGCGGGTATTCTTTTGTGGGAGCATCCAAAAGGATGACAATCGTGTTTGATGGGAATGCAAGGGGTAACGCGCGCCTGTCCGTCGTTTCATCTGTTACGACTGTTACTTTCATTGGTGGCTTGACCTGCTCCAAAAGCGACATCAGAAACATCGCGTGGTTTGTGGGATATTGCGAGGCACTCTGCGCGAGAAAATCAAGCTGTCGTTCTGCCGCCGCTTTGTATCTTTCTTCATCGGTGAGAAAAGACAAACGGACAAGATTATACGCCATCAGCGAATTTCCGCTTGGGATCGCGCCGTCGTAGGTTTCTTTCGGTCGTAGGATAAGCGCTTCGTGATCTTTGCCGTATAAATAAAATCCACCCGTGTTATCCCCGAAATCCGATATGACCTTATCGCACAAGCGCTTTGCGCGATCCAAATATTCGCCCTTTAATGTTGCGCGATATAGCGACAGTTGCGCAAAACTATACGCAGAATAATCATCGAGAAAGCCTCTTACGCCCCGTTTTTCCATATGAAAGCTGACGTGAATCGTGTTGCCGTCACGCAGATAGTTCTGTATAAAGCTGTCTGCGTTTTGCGCGGAAGAAAGATATATTTCCTTCCCGCTGACAAGATACAACTCACACATAGCGGTGATCATCAGGCTGTTCCACGACGTTAAAATCTTTTCGTCTCGGTGAAGAGAATATCGCTTTTTACGGTAGGCATAAAGCATGGGAAGAAAAGCTTCCAAGCTTTTATCGAAAGGATCGCTCTTTAAGAGATTCGGGATATTCTTGCCTTCAAAATTACCCGTATCCGTTATATCATAATGACAATTGAAGCGTGCTCCGTCCTCCGCGCCGAGAACCCTTATGATCTCGTCGGGCGTAAGCAGATAATATTTTCCTTCCTCGCCTTCGGTATCGGCGTCCTGTGAGCTGTAAAAGCCGCCCTCGGGTGATGTCATTTCACGGAGAATATAGCTTGCCGTTTTTTCTGCGATATCAAGATATAACGCCTTTTTCGTTACCGCGTACGCCTTGCAATAGGCAAGGATCAGGAGCGCGTTGTCGTACAGCATTTTCTCAAAATGCGGAACGAGAAACTTCTTGTCAGTGGAATAACGGCAGAAACCAAATCCAATGTGGTCAAACAGTCCCCCCCGATACATCTGCGTGAGTGTGTGCTCCGCCATATTCAGACACGATGCGGTTTTGTAACGCTCATAGCAGGCGAGCAAAAACAGCAGATTGTGCGGCGTTGGAAACTTCGGCGCGCGTCCGAAGCCGCCGTATTTTTCGTCATAGATGCGCTCGTATTGCCCAAGCGCCAAGTGAGTCAGATCCATATCTGTGGCGCTTGACATCATCTCCGACTTGTTCAAATGCTTGATGATTTTCTCTGAATCTCGCAAAAGCATGTCACGGTCTGATACCCATTTTTCGTGTATGGCGAGCAGCAGCTCCCTAAGCCCAACCATACCGCCGCGAGAAGTTTTGGGAAAATACGTTCCCGCGAAAAATGGCTTCCCATCGGCGGTCATAAAGATACTGGTTGGCCAGCCGCCGCCTCCCGTGAAGGCTTGGCAGACCGCCATATAGACGCTGTCAATGTCGGGACGCTCTTCCTTATCTACTTTGATGGATATAAAATATTTGTTCAACAGCTCCGCGATTTCTTCATCCTCAAAGCTTTCGTGAGCAAGCACGTGGCACCAATGGCACGCGCTATATCCAATGCTTAAAAACACGGGCTTGTCCTCTCTCGCCGCACGTTCAAACGCCTCTTCGCACCAAGGATACCACTCAACGGGATTGTCCTTGTGCTGAAGCAAATAGGGGCTCGTTTCGTTTGCCAATCGATTGCTCATATCTTCACCTCCGTTATCCTTTTTATTTTCGGCATTTCTGAAGTGATCTATACGAGATTTTGACAGGTATGTAAGATTCAAAAATCACCAATACTATTCCTATCAAAAATCGGAGGTGAAAAAGATGACGAAAGACGAAATGCCGGTCGGCTTTGCTATGGCACTGGCGATGAATCCCGAAGCCATGCGGAAATTCGGAACACTCAGCGAGGAACAAAAGCAAGCAATCATCGCGGGAACACACGCACTAAAAAGCAGGGATGAGATGCGCCGATACGTGGATTCTCTTGTGAACGACAAGCGATGAACGGTGATATGATTCAATCAGTATGGCAAGACAGCGCGCCCCTTATGCGCTTTGAAAGCTTGACAGGTAATAAGAAAACCGATGTTTTGATCATCGGCGGCGGTATCGCCGGGGTTTTGTGCGCGTATAAGCTCAAAAATATGGGCATGGATTGTATGCTGGTGGAGGCAACCGAGATCTGCGGTGGCATCACCAAGGATACTACGGCGAAAATTACGTTACAACACGGATTGATTTACGATAAAATGATACGACGCTTCGGTGAGGACAAGGCGCGACTGTATGCAGCGGCACAGACCAAAGCCATCAAGGAGTACGCCCGACTTTGCGAGAATATTGACTGCGACTACGAAACGAGGGACTCTTACGTCTATTCTCCGTATGACCGTAAGAAGATCGTAAAGGAGGCGGCAGCTCTCCAACGTCTCGGCGTGAAAGCCGAGTTTTCGGATGCGCGCGAGCTTCCCTTCTCTGTTGCGGGGGCGGTGTGTGTGAAGGGGCAGGCGCAATTTCACCCATTGAAATTTCTATATGAAATCGCAAAAGACTTGCCGATCTGCGAGCATACCAAGGTCGTGGAGCTGATGCCGC
>JAZNDP010000010.1:0-2580 GCA_045588165.1 Eubacteriales bacterium
AAATCTTCGAGGCCGAATACAAGGAGCAGTTCGAGGCCGCCGGCATCGAGTACTTCTACACGCTCATTGATGACGCTGTGGCCCGTGTGATGCGTTCCGAGGGCGGTTTCATCTGGGCTTGCAAGAATTACGACGGCGACGTGATGTCCGATATGGTTTCCACCGCATTCGGCTCTCTTGCCATGATGACCTCTGTCCTGGTTTCCCCCGACGGAAAGTACGAGTACGAGGCGGCGCACGGCACCGTGACCCGTCACTACTACCGCTATCTGAAGGGCGAGGACACCTCCACCAACCCCATGGCGACCATTTACGCATGGTCGGGTGCCCTTCGCAAGAGAGGTGAGCTGGACGGACTTCAGGATCTTTGCGACTTTGCCGACAAGCTGGAGGAAGCGTGCATCGACACCCTCAACGACGGTATCATGACCAAAGACCTTGTGGGTCTGGTCAGCGAGGGCTACACCGCCACCGCCGTCAACTCCATCGGCTTTATCAAGGCGATCAGAGAGCGTCTGGAAGCAAAGCTGGCATAAAGAAAACGGCATCGCGTTTGCGATGCCGTTTTCTTTATGCTTGAATGAATACCAACTCAGGCTCGTTGAAAATCCGCGGAATCATTCCCGAAGCCTTTAATCCTCGGCTGATCACGAGACGGTCGTCGTGGACTCCCGCCGTGTATTTCGGGAAAAGTCCCTGCCCCGGGGCAAATACGCCTCTGCCAAAGAAGCGCCACTGTCCGCCGTGAGCGTGCCCGCTGACGATCAGATCAATGGGCAATTCCTTTAAGTATTTCTCATAATATTCGGGGTGATGACACAGCAAAATCTTTGGCGCGTCGGCGGCGCAGAATTCCTCCAGCCAATGGGTATTGGGGTGTCCGCCCTCCAAAATCAGCCCCGAGGACAGACCGCCAAAGGCAATCCCGCCCTTCAAAACAAAGCCATCGTCAAGAAGGATCGCGCCGCTCTCGGCAATCTCCAAGAGGTCCTTCGGGTGATAAATTCGCTCCTCGACCCGTCTCTTCCATCGGGGATCCCATGAGCCGATTCCGCCGTCCTCGTGATTCCCCGTGGAATAGAGAACGGGTGAGAGCGCCGCCGCTTCCCGAAGAAGCGTCATCGCCCGTTGACGAGCGGGTGTATCCTCTCCGTTCAGTCGCTCAAAAATATCTCCCGGCATCAGAATATAGTCGGGGCGCCTCTCTCGGAGCGCCGCCAGTATCGGCGCGGGATCCGCGCCGTGAAGATCGGAAACCAGCGCAAAAAGCAAAGATCTTCCAAATCGTTTTTTGCACAAGGTGTATTCGGTTTGCTTCACGGTATCGCCCCCTTCTTTCTCCGAATGATACGGATACATCTTTTTTATTGTATCACTTTATTGTATCACAAATCCACCCCGCTGTCAACCGAAAAAAGAAGGATGGAGCCCCATCCCTCTTTCTTTTCTTACCCTTCCAGCTGTCTGCCTAAGAATCCCGCGGCGGTCATGATCAGCTTACTTTCAATATCTCCGCCGACCGTTTCCTTTCTCTGCCCTGTTCCTCTTTCACAAAGCGAAGCCACACAACCCACTACGTCTCCCTCACTGAGAATAGGCATGGCACAGCTGACAAAATGCGTATTTCCGTCAAGAATAGGAGCGTACTGCTCCGCTCCCTCTCTCCAGACATACATCGATCGGTTTTCCATCACAGCCTCCAGCTCACCCGATAGCTTTCGATCGGCGTATTCCTTTTTGGAGACTCCCGCCGATGCGATCACGGCATCCCGATCGCTGATGATCACCGCCAGATTGCAGGTCTTGTACAGCGTCTCCGCATACTGCGCCGCAAAAGCGGACAGCTCTCCGATGGGAGAATATTTCTTAAAAATAACCTCCCCTTCTCTATCGGTATATATCTCCAGAGGGTCGCCCTCGCGAATTCTCATGGTTCTGCGAATTTCCTTGGGGATCACCACTCTCCCCAGATCGTCAATTCTTCTTACGATTCCTGTTGCTTTCATTTATATAAAAATCTCCTTGCCTTACAGATTTGTACTGTTAGTATCTGCAAAGCAAGGAGATTTATACTGATTATCCAAATTCCAATCGCAACAAATATTTTTTGTGTCATCCCATCGTTCAGGACAGCCCGAACAGAAGCTTTACAAATTTTATCCGATGAGCGACAGTGCTGATGAGGGTACTGATGAGAATATTGGCAATGGCAAGGAATATGATGATTGGCAGATTGATTGTGAAAAGCTTGGAGACAACCGCAAACAACGCAACCTTCACAAAGCTGTCTAACAGGAAGATGTGATATGAATATTTGGAAATATCGTGCAACAGCGGAATCTTGAACCGAACCGAAGAAAAAAGGTAAAGCAAAACGTAAGAAATGGAAAGCGACAGAATGAATTTGCTGAGGAATATATTGAACATGTTTTTGGTGCAAAGAACGATTACCAGGGCGGTAACGGCAACGCTCAAAAGCAGCGCCGCGTGCTTGATCGGCTTTTTGTTCAACAAACTCTCCGCATTCAGTTGCCTCAAAACGTAGCCTAACACGAACCATGTTCCATAGATCAGCACACT
>JAZNDP010000011.1:0-3236 GCA_045588165.1 Eubacteriales bacterium
TACATATCGCACAGATGGCAGAGCGAATGGGCGTGAGCGAGGAACACAAAGCCTCCGACCCGATGCGCTGGGTACAGATGATGAATAACATCAAGGCAAGCGCCGAGGAAATCGTGCTGAAGGAGGTTGTGTACAAATGAACTCAATGATTCAAGAACTTTGGCGCGGCAACATCATCCCTCAAGAGGATAGCCGAACCAACTCCAAGGAGATGAAAAAACTGCTCGGATATATGTCACGGCACCACGAGGACCTCGAGAAAAGCTTCACCGACGAGCAGAAGGAGATCTTCGAAAAGTTCCACGATTGCTGGAGCGAGTATATGAGTTTGGCTGAGGCAGCCATCTTCGAGTATGCCTTCAAGCTTGGTATGCAGATTGCGATAGAAACATTAATTGAATAGCTTTAAACGGAATAGGGCTACCTCGCTTGAGATAGCCCTGTTCTTGTATTTATACCGTCCCTTGGTTTCCGTGCAAGATCCATTCGGCATCATAACCAAATTCCAAGGCTATGAGCTTTGCAAGCGCGGGTGCGATTTTATCGGGACGTTTTTTTGAGTTGCCCGTAAGCAGATACACGTATTGCTCCGTGATACCCACCTTCTCGGCAAATTCTTTTTTCGTAAGATTTTGTTCTTCAATAATTCGGTTCAGTCTGTCGGCAAGGATCATAGGCAGATCGCTCCTTTCCATTGAGAAAATAGGGTATCTTATTTGGTCTGATATCTGTTGACGAGCGCGGCAAGCTCCATACGGCTGTGCACGTCGAGCTTGGGATAGATCTTCTTCGTGTAATCCTTGACCGTGTGCTCGGAGATAAAGAGCATCTTGGCAATATCTCGGTTGGAGTATCCAAGACAGATAAGCTCTGCAACCTCTCGCTCTCTCTTTGCAAGAACCGAGAGAGGATCGTTCGTTTCTTCGGGCTTAGCGAGCGCTTCTTCACTATCAACGGTTTCCTCGGTAGCGGGAACCGTCTCACCGTCGGGAATTCTGCGGCGTAGCGCAAAGAGAAGGAACGGCTCGACCTGAGTATATACGAATATCAGCACACCCATGATCAACGCATAAAAGACGTACAGCGCAATAGGCGCGCCGAGGAATATCTCGGCAATTACGGCGTGAACGAGAACCGCTGAGAGCGCAAGTCCGATGATTGCGCAAGGTATGTACTTAGACGGATAGGATTTCATGATCGGTACGCCGTGTAACGGAGCGAGCATACAAGCCGCCATACCGAATCCAATTAATCCGCAGGAAACGTAGGCGAGCGCGGGAACGTATGTGGCAATGAGCATCAAGAGAAAGCCGAGTCCGCCAAGTCCAACGAATACGGGCATCAGTCGGAAGGGATGAACGTTCGCTTTTTTGTGGAGCAAATACATCGTAAAGCAGGAAAGAGCCAAGACCAGATACATAATGGAAACGCCGTGCTCTACCTTGCCTGCGATCGCGGGGCCTGCAACGCCCATCAGGGCAATAATGAACATAAGAAGATACGTACCCCACATCATCTTTTTCGGCGGGATAAGACCGTCGTTCTTTTTTACGAATCGCGGCAGGTGCTCCTTGCCCGCAGGGCTACGGAGGAAGAAGATAAACAAAAGTACGAGAGCGGCAACCATAGCGTAGCGGAAGGTGGAGAACGGGATGGACACGATCTCGTTCTGAACAAAAGCAATCAGAAACACCGATATGCCGTAGCCAAAGGTCAGATACTTGATACTGCTTTTTTCGGTAAAGCAGTTGACGATAAGGAAGGTCTCAAAGCTGATCATCAAACAGCAGCAGAATATCTGTAAATAGACGTTCAGGCGCAAAATATCATCCGGCAGAGGAAGAAAGAAACCGAGTGCCGAAAGAAGCGCAACGCCCGTTGCTACTCTCTGCGCCCACACGATAATCCTCGGTAAAAAGATCATCGTAAGGATACCAAGCACGTAACACGCCGCCGTTAGCAGAGTGCCGTAATCTACGTTAATGTCGATCGGGATCTTTCCGTCAAGAGCCGCGGACGGCTCAAGGAAATAATAGATAAATCCCATCTGCCAAAAGGTAAACATAGCAAAGCAGACGAGCATCCACAGCGGAACGTCTCTCCTTCTTTTTTGGTTTTCTATCAAAATCGAATGAATCATAATCGGCATCCTCCCAAAGCTGAAAAATCGGTCTGTTTTCGGAGCAACCCCCACGTTTTTTGCGAAAAACCCCGCGTTTTTGGAGGGGATTTGCGAAAAACCCCACCATCGTGGGATATACAAATCTGAAAAAATCAGTAAAATGTAAGATGTAAGGTTAGACTTGCTTGCAATAATTATATCACAAAACCTTGAATAATTCAAGACGAAAGAAAATATTTTACTAACAATTTTTCAGAAACGGAGGTGCAATATGAAAGAGCTTTATAAACAGGTAAAAGCCGATGCGGAAGCTTTGCGGTTTTTGGTTGCCTGCGAGATATGCGGCAAGAAGATCTACGGCGAGAAAATACCGCTGTTCTGTCGGGGAGCGAGAACCCTCGCAAGATGCAAGATCGGCAAAGCAAATAAGCTGAGCCAACGAGCATTCAACCGAGCAAAAGCAAATTCCACACAGCTTATAGCGCTCAGCTTCAATCAGTGCCGCCGTTGCTATCGGTGGGTATGTGACGGGTGCTTTGATTGCACCGATCCGGACGGAGTATGCAAAACGTGCTCCGAGAAAAACGACAATACAGGAGAAGGAGGATCACCAAATGGCTGAAAATTATATAAAGGTAGAAAAAACGGAAGATGGCGGTCAGTCTGTCAGAATGCCGCGAAAATCCCCGTTCCTCGATATGACGGATCTTTATACTGAGCCGGGCTCGGCAGAGAAGGTCATAGAATCCCTTGCGGATCATCCCGAAGCACAGGCGTTGTTTGCCGCTGAGATCGCATATAGCCGAGGCGAAATAGATAAGGTAATTGCTCATTCAAAGGAGTTCTTGCGCTCACGCTCCGGGTTTTACGCGGTGAATGCCGGCGGTATGCTGTTAGCGCTTGCCGCTATGTGGAACGGAGATATTCACCTTTGGCGTGAAGCAAAGATGCACATCTTTGAAGCTCCTGCTAAAAATGCAATCGATAAGGAGATCATGGGGCTCTCCATTGCCTGCGTTGATAGCGCGGTGAGAGATATTTCGAGCTATCCCGAGTGGTTCGCGAAAGGACAATTCGGGCATCTGCCAACCGACTCTCATCCCGCCGCGAGAGT
>JAZNDP010000012.1:0-14197 GCA_045588165.1 Eubacteriales bacterium
TGCCGCACTTTATGAAAAGGAGGGCAAGTGATATGAGATACGAGACAGTCATCGGACTTGAGGTTCACGTCGAGCTTGCCACCAAGTCCAAAATCTTCTGCTCCTGCTCGGCGCACTCCTTCGGGGCTGAGCCGAACGACCACGTCTGTCCCGCCTGCTGCGGTATGCCCGGTATGCTCCCGATCGTGAACCGCCGCGTGGTGGATTTCGGCATGAAGGCGGGCATGATGCTGAACTGTCACATCAACCGCACCACCACCTTCGATAAAAAGAGCTACTATTACCCCGATCTTCCCGCGGCGTACCAGACCACCCAATGGTTCGCCCCCGTTGCCGTCAACGGCACGGTGGAGATCGAGACCTCCAAGGGCAAAAAGCAGATCCGCATCAAGCAGATCCACATGGAGGAGGATGCGGGTAAGCTGGTTCACGACATCCGTGAGGATACCACTCACGTGGACTTCAACCGTACCAGCGTGCCGCTGATCGAGATCGTCAGCCAGCCCGACCTTTCCTCCGCGGAGGAGGTGGAGGCATATCTGGAGCGCCTCAAGACCCTGCTTCGCTATGCCAGAGTCGCCGAGTGCGAAATGGCGCACGGAACCATGCGCTGTGACGTCAACCTTTCGGTTCGCCCCGAGGGAAGCGATCAGCTTGGCGTGAGAGCCGAGATGAAGAACATGAACTCCATTGAGGCGATCAAGAGAGCCATTGAGTATGAGACGGCAAGACACATCGACGCCATCGAGAACGGCACCGAGGAGCTTCGTCAGGAGACGAGACGGTGGGACGACATCAAGGGCAAGAGCTACGCCATGAGAACCAAGGAGACGGCGGGAGATTACCGCTATTTCCCCGATCCCAACGTGATGCCCGTGGTCATTGACGACGAATGGTTTGAGTCGGTTCGCGCCTCGCTCCCCGAATTTCCCGAGGTGAAACGGGAGAGATATACCAGCGAGTACGGTCTTGGCGAATACGATGCCGAGCAGCTGACCAAGAGCATCGCTCTTTGCGATTGCTTTGAGGGGGCGTTCTCGGTTTGCAACTCCGCCAAGGACGCGGCAAACTGGATGATCTCCGAGGTGATGAGCATTCTGAATGCCAAGAATATGACCTACGATATGCTGACGGTAGACGGGAAGGCGCTGGGTACGCTGATCCTTCTGGTAACGGAGGGCAAGGTAGGACGCGCCAACGCCAAGAAAATTCTCTCGGCAATGTTCGACGATGCCACCATCGATCCCGCCAGGTACGCGGAGGAGAACGGATACGTGATGTCCAACGACACAGGTCTTGTGGAAGCGGTGGTGAAGGCTGCCGTGGAGGCATCTCCCGCGGCGGTTGCCGACTATAAGAGTGGCAAGGAAAAGGCGCTCATGTCCATCTTCGGACGGTGCATGAAGGAGCTGAGGGGCAACTGTGACCCGCAAGTGCTCCGAACCATTCTTGTGGATTATATTTCCAAGCTGTAAAGCAAAAAAGGAACAGAGAACGAATTTCGTTCTCTGTTCCTTTTTTTGTTCGGTCAATCAAAGAATTTTAACGCTTCCTCGCCAAAGAGATTGCCGAGGGTGATCTCGCTGAGGGAATCGTAATGCGCCATGTCGGGAGCATCCTCTGGCTCCTCGGCGCAGGTAAGACCCGCGGATAGGGTGTCCACAAGGGCGTTCATCGGTGACGAGTCTGCCACAGCCCGCTTCGATTCATTTACCTCCTCGCAGTACACCCAATATACGGGATTGTCCGCGATGTAGGCATCGACAAAGGCAATTCCGTCCGCGGAGGAATAGGAATGAAATTCGTTTCGGATATCCCCGATCAAATTCTCAAGATTCCGTCGGTAATCGGTGGCATTCTTTCTGTCAAAGGAGTCGGATTCCCCCTGCATCCAGCACATTGCCTCGATTTCTACCTCGTAATTCTTATGCTCCAGATATTCTATACTGCTGTTGACGTAAGCCACGAATTGCTCATAAAGCTCGCCTGTCGGTCCCCAAGAGGAGGGAGAGAGCCATTGCTCGTAGAGGTTTGTGCCGCCCCACGCGTACTTGATGATAAAGAGAGTCTCGTCGGGGTAGGCGGCATGGAGCGTTTGGGCAAGCCCCAGTTCGGGTCCGAAGAAGCCGCCCGCCTCGCCCTGACGGGCGCCGCACCGAACAAAGCCCTCGGACGCGTTGGTTCCCGAGGCAAAATAATTGATGTAAACGGTATCGTATCCCGCGTCATATTCCGCGTACTGCTCGGCGGAAACTCTTTTATTTAAATAATCGTCACGGCTGCAGCCTGAGGCGTTGGACTGACCTCCCAGCAGAATGATCCTTGCCTTTTGTCCCTTGCCGTCGGGCAGAGTGTCGTTTACGGTGAAGCGGATCTCCTCTCGTGAGGGGGTGCGGATCATCAGTACGGCGCAAAGGGCGCTCAGGGCAAGACACAGAGCGGCGATCACGTATATCGAAATGATCATTTTTTTTGTCATATTTTTTCTCCGTGTTCGTTGTTTTTTGAAAAAAGCGGACAGAGAAGATAAACTCTCTGTCCGCTGTACGTCTTATTCCAGCTCCTCGGCAATTGCCATCCAGCCGCGGGCGCTGGCGTCGCTGGGCATTTTCAGATCTCCTCTGGGGGAGACGCCGACAGAACCCACCTTGGGACCGTCGGGGAGGCAAGAGCGCTTGAACTGTTGGGCAAAGAAGCGACGAATGAAATTCTTCAGCCACTTCAGCAGCGTGGCGTCGTCGTAAACACCGGAGAAGGCGATCCTTGCAAGGCGATAGAGCTTATCGGGGGTGTCGTGGAAGCGAAGCATATGGTAAAGATAAAAGTCGTGGATCTCATAGGGTCCCACCAGATCCTCGGTTTTCTGGGCGATGTTGCCCGCTTCGTCCGCGGGGAGCAGCTCGGGGCTCACGGGGGTATCCAGAATATCCCACAGCACACGCGCAAGGGTATCCTTGCCCTCTGCCATAGCGCCCTTCGCGCAGAAATCCACCACGTGGCGGATCAGGGTCTTGGGAACACCGCCGTTGACACCGTACATGGACATGTGGTCGCCGTTGTAGGTCGCCCAGCCCAGCGCCAGCTCGGACAGGTCTCCCGTGCCTACCACCAAGCCGCCTTCCTTGTTGGCAATATCCATGATCACCTGGGTTCTCTCTCTGGCTTGCGCGTTTTCGTAGGTGACGCTGTGATCGCTCTCGTCGTGTCCGATATCGGCAAAGTGCTGCCGTACCGCGGCGCTGATATCCACGCATCGAAGAGCGGTTCCCAGCTCGGCGCAGAGAAGCTCCGCGTTGGACTTGGTTCGCTTGGTGGTACCGAAGCAGGGCATGGTCACGCCGATAATATCGGTGCGGGGTCTGCCGAGCAGATCCATTGCCTTTGCCGCCACCAGAAGCGCAAGGCAGGAGTCAAGACCTCCCGAAATACCGATGACACAGGTCTTGGCGTATGCCTTTGTGATCCGCTGCGCCAGTCCCTTTGCCTGAACGGTCAGCACCAGCTCACACCGCGCATGGCGTTCCTTCTCATCCGCGGGAACGAAGGGATGGGGATCGATGGGACGGGTCAGCGCGGTTTCGCCAAGCTCTACCGTGAAGAAATTGACGCGGTAAGAGGGATCTGTGTTGCCCGAATAGGTGGTCAGACGGCGTCTCTCGGCGGACAGACGGCAAAGGTCGATCTCGCTGATGAGCAGATCCCCCCCGCCAAAGGAGGGGCGCTCCGCGAGGATCTCGCCGTTGTCGGCGATCAGGGAGTGAGAGCCAAAGACCAGATCGGTGGTGGATTCTCCGTCACCGCAGTTCGCGAGAATATAACCACAGTGGCTCTTTGCCGACTGCGTGCGTACCAGCAGACGGCGGTAGTCGTCCTTGCCCACGGCGGCGGCAGAGGCGCTGAGGTTGGCAATTACGGTGGCGCCCGCGGCGCACAGCGCTGTGGAGGGAGGATTTGCGACGTACAGATCCTCGCAGATCTCTACGCCGAAGCGGAAGAGAGGCAGATTGTCACAGACAAGGATCTGTCGACCTCCAAAGGGAACGATTTGTCCGCAAAGGGATACCGAAACCGTCTCTCCGCTGTACGCGGCAAAGTGCCTTGCCTCGGAAAATTCGTTATAATTGGGTAGATGGGTCTTGGGAACCACACCCAAAATCCGTCCTTTTTGACAAATTGCGGCGCAATTATAGATTTTATCATTGACAACGAGGGGAAAACCGATTATACTTATAAGAGAGGAAGCCTTCGTGTTCTCCAGATAGGAATCAAGCGCCCGCTCCGCGTCGGACAGCAGAACCTCCGAGAAGAACAGATCGGCACAGGTGTAGCCCGTGACGCAAAGCTCGGGGAATACCAAAAGCCGCGCACCCTCCGCCTCGGCGGCGGCGTGCAGACGCAAAAGCTCCCCAAGATTTGCCCCGCAGTCGGCAACGGTGACCTTCGGCGTGGCGGCGCCGACCTTAATAAAACCGTGTTTCATGGAACTTGTCCTTTCTTTCAGATCGATACTCTATAAGGCTATTATACAAGTTTCTTTGAAAAATTACAAGAGAAAATCAAAAACTTTTCAAAAAAAGCCCAAAACAAAGGAGAAAATCAATGATGAAGAATCTGGATCGCAACCTGACCATGCTCTGTGACTTCTACGAGCTGACCATGGCAAACGGATATTACAAGAGCGGAATGAAGGACAAGATCGTCTATTTTGACGTGTTCTACCGCGACAATCCCGATCACGGCGGCTATGCCATTGCGGCGGGACTTGAGCAGATCGTGGAGTATATCAAGGATCTTCATTTTACCGAGGAGGATATTGCCTTCCTCCGTAGGAAGGGCTGCTTTGACGAGGGATTTCTTCAGGAGCTTCGCACCTTCCGTTTTACGGGAGATATCTGGGCGATCCCCGAGGGTACCGTGGTTTTCCCCGGTGAGCCGTTGATGACGGTTCGCGCCCCCGTGATGGAGGCTCAGTTTATCGAGACTTACGTGCTGATGATGATCAACCATCAGTCCCTGATTGCCACCAAGGCATCGAGAATCGTACGCGCCGCCAAGGGACGCGCCGTCAGCGAGTTTGGCTCCCGACGGGCACAGGGCGCCGACGCGGCGATCCTCGGCGCGAGAGCGGCATATATCGGCGGCTGTCATTCTACCGCCTGCACCATTTCCGACGAAGCCTTCGGCGTACCCGCGGGAGGAACCATGGCGCACTCCTGGGTACAGATGTTCGATACCGAATACGAGGCATTCCGTACCTACTGTGAGGTCTATCCCAACAACGCAACCCTTCTCATCGATACCTACAATGTCATGGAGAGCGGTCTGCCCAACGCCATCAAAGCCTTTAAGGAGGTTCTGCTCCCCCGTGGAATTACCCGTTGCGGCGTTCGGATCGATTCGGGTGACGTGACTTATCTGACCAAAAAGATCCGCAAGAAGCTGGACGAGGAAGGACTCTTCGACTGTCGGATCGTGGTCTCCAACTCCCTTGACGAGTACATTATCCGTGAGCTGATCCGTCAGGGCGCCGAGATTGATGCCTTTGGCGTGGGCGAGAGACTCATTACCGCCAAGAGCGATCCTGTGTTCGGCGGTGTTTATAAGCTGTGCGCCATGGAGGACGCCGACGGCACCGTTCGTCCCAAGATCAAGATCAGCGAAAACGTAGGCAAGATCACCACGCCTCATTTCAAGAAGATCTACCGTCTGCGGGGCAGAGAAACGGGGAAGGCGGAGGCTGACCTGATCTGTGTATACGACGAGGTGGTGGACGACTCACGCCCCATCGAGCTCTTTGACCCCGAGCATACCTGGAAGAGAAAGATTCTGGAGGACTTTACCGCCACTGAGCTTCAAGTACCCGTGTTCCAAAACGGCGAGCTGGTTTACGAGCTGCCCACGCTGGAGGAGATCCGCAACCGCTGCGCCGCCGAGATCGAGGGTATGTGGGACGAGGTTCGTCGGTTTACTAATCCCCATAACTACTACGTAGACCTGTCCGAAAAGCTCTGGCAGATCAAGCACGACATGATCGCCGCGCATCGGAAGAAAAAATAAGCGGGGAGAGCCCATGAAAGTGATTCTGTGTCTGGACGACCGAGAGGGAATGATGTTCAACCGCCGTCGTCAGAGCCGCGATCGGGTGTTGATCGAGGACGTGATCTCCGCTCTCGGCGGCGCCACGCTCTGTATCGCTCCCTATTCCCGATCTTTGTTTGACGGGAGTGAGATCTCCCTTGCTGTCTCGGAAAATTTTCTTGCCGAGGCGGGGGGGGAGGACGTCTGCTTTGTGGAGGATCGGGCGCTTCTGCCATACAAGGAGAAAATCGACATCCTTGTGATCTATCGCTGGGGTCGCCATTATCCCGCTGACCTGCGGTGCGATCTGGACCCGTGTGCAGAGGGCTTTCGCCTGACCGAGCGCGTGGAATTTGTCGGCTCCTCCCATGACTGTATTACCAAGGAGACCTATCGAAGATGAAGAAAAGATTATTCGCTCTCATACTTGCCCTGCTTCTGACCTGCGTGTCGCTGCTTGGCTGTGACCTGACGGATAAGAACAGCGGAGCGGATTCCGCTGACGTCTCGTCCGACCAAAACCAAAGCGCGCAGAACGGCGGCGAGGTCTTGGGATTTGCCTCGGTAGAGGGAATCCCCGATTATTCGGGCTCACCCTACGTTGCGCTGAAGGACAATCAGCCCGAATTTACCGCCGAGGAAAAGAAAACCGCCAAGTCCTATGAATATTACAGCGAGCTGGACTCTCTGGGCAGATGCGGCGTGACGCACGCCTGTGTGGGAAAGGATATCATGCCTACCGAGGCGCGGGGAGATATCAGTAAGGTCTATCCCAGCGGATGGAAGAACAAGGCGTACGACGCGTCTTTGGTGGACGGTCGGTATCTGTATAACCGCTGTCATCTCATCGGCTTTCAGCTGACGGGAGAGAACGCCAACAAGGAAAATCTGATCACGGGCACCCGTTATATGAACGTGGAGGGCATGCTCCCCTTTGAGAACATGATCGCCGACTACGTGAAGGAAACGGGAAACCACGTGATGTACCGTGTCACACCCATTTTCGTGGGGAATAATCTGGTGGCAAGCGGCTGTCAGCTGGAGGCATGGTCGGTAGAGGACGAGGGAGAGGGCGTATGCTTCAACGTGTTCGTCTATAACGTCCAGCCAGGGATTTCCATCAACTATGCCACGGGCGAGAATTGGCTGAACGCCTCCGAGCCGCCAAAATCCTCCGAGTCCGAGGACACGGGGACGGGAGAGAGTGGATCGGGATCCGAGACAGAGGAGACAAATTACGTGCTCAATACCAATAAGAAAAAGATCCATCTTCCCACCTGCTCGTCAGTACAATCCATGAGCTCCGCCAACAGACGGGAGCATAGCGGCTCCCTCGACGCTCTGCTGGGGCAAGGATACACGAAATGCGGCACGTGCTTGAAATGAAAGAAAAAGAAGGCTTCCCGCCAAGATGCGGGGAGCCTTTTGATTTCTTTGCGTTTGGACATTATAGCCTCGCCCTTCGGGAGAGGTGGCACGCGGAGCGTGACGGAGAGGGGTATATACGCGCCCTCTCACCCGCGTACCGCGGGAGCTCTCCCGTAAGGAGAGCCTTTTGGTTTGTTTGGCGTTTACTGCGGGACGGGAAACCCGTCCCCTAAAATCAATAGACACACAGCAGAGCGTGTCATTTCGTAGGGGAGGATATCATCCTCCCGCTCGGTCGGTGTCAAAGAATATCCCCCCGTTACATTGAACGGGGGGATTCATTGTATCAATACCGATTGTAGTGATTATAGTTGTTATAATTGTTCTGATTGTAACCGCCGCCGTAACCGCCGTTGTAGCCGCCGTGGTTTCCACCGCCGCCGTTATAGCCGCCGTGGTTTCCACCGCCGCCGTTACCCTTTTTGCGGTTCTTGACCGCCTTGACGATCATGACGATGGCAAATACCATCAGACCAAGACAGACGATTACCGTGACGATATCGGCAAAGGACAGATTTCTGCCAAAGGCATTCTCCGTGGTGTCTACCACGATCGCCGCGGGAATGTTCGTCTTTTCCGTAAATTCCTCCAGCGCCGCGTTTACCGTCGCGTCGGTCAGCGACAGGGAGGTGTAATTGTAGATCTTGGACACGGGACTCGTCTCGTGGCTGTATGCCTTGCGATGAGAGCTTTCCAGACCCTTGCTCTGTACGTGATCTCCCATCTTATCCATCACCGATGCCAGATTGGAGTCCAGGGAGTAGGCAAAATATTCCTCGTTGATGGAGCTTCGCATCACGTTGTAGAAAACGGTGCCCTCCGCGCCGAACATGTCGGAGATCTCAGTGCGAACGTTGTCACCGATCCAGGCGATGGAGTAGTAGCCGTCCGCCTCCTCGTTGGTCAGCACCACGATGAGCAGATTGTCCTCGTACGCCGCCGCGTTGCCGCTGAAGATCTCGGCATAGCGACGGTCGGCATAACCTTGGATCTCCTGTTCGCTGTAATCAATGGTACCGCCGCTGAACACGTTTCCAAAGGCGGAGCTGATGGTGGCAAACAGAATGACCGACACCAGAAGCAAAATAATAATGGGAAGCATCAGTACGCCAAGCAATCCGCCAAGGCAACCGCCTCCGCCGTAATAGGGACGGTGATATCCAAAGCCGAAAAAGGGCATACCGAAGCCGTAGTGTCTGTGAGGTCCTCTCGGTCCTCCGCCAAAGCTTCCGCCGCCAAATCCGCCTCCGCCGAAGCCTCCGCTGCCGTGGGAGCCTCCGCCAAATCCGCCTCCTCTTGATCCTCCACCGGGTCCTGGCATACTATGATCCTCACTTTCATCATAATTATAGATTCATAGGATTATTATACCGCAAAAAGCCGTATATGACAAGGAAAAATGAAAAAAATTTACAAACGGGGGTGAGCACTTCTCCCGCCCCGTAAAAAAAACCGTCCCGAGGGGTTGATTCCGTTGACATCGGGGAAGAAATATAGTATAATGAAAGTGAGAAAAAGAGAGAGGAGGGGAGTGTTGTGGGCGAGGAAAGAACCTATATTGCCATTGATCTGAAATCCTTTTACGCCTCGGTAGAGTGCGTGGAACGCCGACTCAATCCCATGACGACCAATCTGGTGGTTGCCGACGAGGGGCGCACCGAGAAAACCGTATGTCTTGCGGTCACGCCCTCTCTCAAGGCGCACGGCATTTCTGGCCGCGCGCGGCTCTTTGAGGCGATTCAAGCGGTGAAGGAGGCAAACGCCAAGCGGCGAGCCATGGCGCCCTTTCGCCGTCTGACAGGGAAATCCTACGACGACACGGCTCTGCGGGAGGATCCCTCTCTTGCCATCGATTTTCTGATCGCTCCCCCTCGCATGGCGCTTTATATGGAATACAGTACCCGCATCTATCAGATCTATCTGCGGCACGTTGCCCCCGAGGATATTCACGTCTATTCAGTGGACGAGGTCTTTATCGACGCCACCTCCTATCTTCGCGCGGCGGGGCTGTCTGCTTACGAGTTTGCCCGAACCATCATCAAGGACGTACTGGCGCGGACGGGTATTACCGCCACGGCGGGGATCGGTACCAATCTCTATCTTTGTAAGGTGGCGCTGGATATCGTGGCAAAGCACGTGGATGCCGATGCCGACGGGGTGCGGATCGCCTCTCTTGACGAGGACTCCTACAAGCGCCTTTTGTGGGACCACCGACCTCTCACCGATTTCTGGCGGGTAGGACGGGGATACGCCAAAACCTTGGAGGCAAACGGCATGTACACCATGGGAGACGTGGCTCGTTGCTCGGTGGGGGATCTTCATTCCTACTATAACGAAGCCCTGCTGTATCGGCTCTTCGGGGTCAACGCCGAGCTCCTCATCGACCACGCTTGGGGCGTGGAGCCCTGTACCATTGCCGATATCAAGGCATACAAGCCCGAGAGCAACAGTCTGGGGTCGGGTCAGGTTTTGCACGTGCCCTATTCCTACGACAAGGCGCTTCTGGTGATGCGGGAGATGACTGATCTTTTGGTGCTGGAGCTGGTGGACCGCGGACTTGTCACCGATCAGCTGGTGCTGACGGTGGGCTATGACATCGAGAATCTCACCGATCCGAAAAAGGACAGCGCCTATCGTGGAGCTGTTACCACCGACCATTACGGCAGAAAAATACCAAAGCCCGCTCACGGAACGGCAAATCTGGAGGGATACACCTCCTCCACCAAGAAGATTCTGGAGGCGGTGAGTGAGCTCTTTGCTCGGATCGTGGATCCCGCTCTGACCGTTCGCCGTCTGAACGTCACCGCCGCTCATGTGCTCCCCGAGGGGGAGGCGCCGCGACGGACGGGAGAAGGGGAGCAGATGAGCCTTTTCGTGGATTACGAGGCAAAGGAAGAGCGGGAGCGGGAGGATGCCGCCGCGCTGGAAAAGGAACGAAAAAAGCAACAGGCGGTCATCGATATCAAGAAAAAATTCGGCAAGAACGCCATTCTCAAGGGCATGAATCTGGAGGAGGGCGCTACCGCCAAGGATCGAAACCGCCAAATCGGCGGACACCGAGCGTAAAGGAGGATATCTATGGAGGAAACGCACAAATACGACGATATCATCCATCTGACCCGTCCAGAATCTCCCTCTCGTCCCCGTATGAGCCCCGTGGAGAGAGGCGCCCAGTTTTCGCCCTTTGCCGCCCTGACGGGCTACGAGGAGGCGGTGAAGGAGACGGCGCGGCTCACCGACACGAAGCGAGAGCTGACGGAGGATGAGAAAAGCGTACTGGACGGAAAGCTTCGTATGATCCTTGCCCATCTGACAGATCGTCCCCGCGTAAAGATTCTCTATTTTTTGCCCGACAAACGGAAGGCGGGAGGGGAATACGTGCGCTTGACGGGTGTGGTGGGACAGATCGACCCACAGGAGGGATACGTAAGTATGGAGGATGGGGTGAGGATCCCGATCCGACAGATCCGAGCCATTGAGGGCTTGCTGTTTTCAGACGAGGAAATGGAATAACACGACCCGAAAGGGAAGAAAGGAGAGCCTATGAAAATACAATGGATCGGAGCGGCACAGGAGGTGACGGGAAGCTGTACGCTTCTGGAGGTGAGCGGACGGTATTATCTGGTGGATTGCGGTATGGAGCAGGGAATCGACGTCTTTCAGAACGTACCTCTGCCCATTCCCGCGGGCGTGATTGACGCCGTCTTTCTGACCCACGCTCATATTGACCATTCGGGTATGCTGCCCCGCCTCTACCGTGACGGCTTTCACGGGGTGATATACGCCACCGAGCCCACGGTAAAGCTCTGCGATATCATGCTCCGTGACAGCGCCCACATTCAGATGAGCGAGGCGGAATGGAAGAACCGAAAGGCAAAGCGGTCGGGAGAGGAGGATTTTTCTCCCACCTATACCGTAGAGGATGCGCAGGGCGTGATGAAGCTGTTTCGGTCGGTGCCCTATGGGGAGAAGATCAGCGCGGCGGCGGGGATTGAGCTTCGCATGACCGATATCGGACACCTGTTGGGGTCTGCCGCCGTGGAGCTGTGGCTCTCGGAGGGCGCCGAGACGAGAAAGATCGTGTTCAGCGGAGACGTGGGAAATCTGGATCAGCCCATTCTGCGGGACCCTTCCGCCGTGAGGGATGCCGATTATCTGGTGCTGGAATCCACCTACGGCGGACGGTATCACGAGCCCCCCGAGGATGTGATCGGTGAGCTTGCCCGCCTGATCGACAAGACCCTTGCGAGGGGAGGCAACGTGGTGATCCCCGCCTTTGCGGTGGGGCGGACACAGGAGCTTCTCTATGCCATTCGGCAGATCAAGGAGCAAGCCTTGACCCGTGACCCCTCGTTCCCCGTTTACGTGGACAGTCCTCTGGCGATTGAGGCGACCGAGATCTTCTCAAAATGTGATCCCGCCTTCTTTGATGAGGAAACGCGGGCGCTCCTTGCCCGTGGGGTCAATCCCATTCGGTTTGAGAATCTCCGTCTGTCGGTGAGCGCCGAGGAATCCAAGCTCATCAACGCCAATACCGAGCCCAAGGTCATCCTGTCCGCCAGCGGTATGTGCGAGGCGGGACGGATCCGCCATCACCTGAAGCATAATCTGTGGAGCGGGAAGAACCTGATTTTGTTCGTGGGATACCAGTCGGAGGGATCTCTTGGCAGACTTCTGCAGGAGGGCGCCGATTCGGTTCGCTTGTTTGGGGAGGAGATCGCGGTACGGGCGGAAATTGTTTCTCTCAAGGGAACCAGCGGACACGCCGACGAGGCGGGGCTCCTTTCTTGGCTGGATCGGTTTGAGGAAAAGCCGAAGACCGTCTTTCTGAACCATGGAACCGAGGAATCCATTGCCGCTCTCGGCGCGAAAATACGGGAGAGGGGCATGGCGGTGGAGGCACCCTACAGCGGAACCGAGTACGATCTGCTGACGGGTCGCATGACAGCCTTCACCGAGCAAAAGCGGCTTAGTGCCGCCGAGGCGGCAAAGAACCGCGCGCGGAAAAATTCGGTGCATCGGGATCTGGTCTCCGCCGCCGAAGCCCTTCTGGCTCTTGCCAAGTGCGCCGACGGACGACCCAATAAGGATAATGCCAAGCTCACCGCCCAGATCCGCGCTCTCATTGAGAAGTGGAGATAAGGATGCGGGGATGCGAGGATGCGAGGATGCGAGGATGCGATGAGGGGGACTTTTTGGAAAAAGTCCCCCTCAAACTCCCCCAAAAACTTTCAATGATTTTGGACTTGAATATAAAACAAAGCGATCGGACTATTTCTTGTGGATAACCGATCGTCTTTGTTTTCCTTTTAAGGAAAAAATTCATCGGACCCTACGTCCCGATGAATTTGGATGCGGGGACGCGGGGACGCGAGGACGCGATGAGGGGGACTTTTTGGAAAAAGTCCCCCTCAAACTCCTCCAAAAACTTTCAATGATTTTGGACTTGAATATAAAACAAAGCGATCGGACTATTTGTTGTGGATAACCGATCGTCTTTATTTTTTTCTGATGAAAAAACAGATCGGACCCTACGTCCCGATCTGTTTGGATGCGGGGATGCCGTTGTGTCAAGGGTGTCATTCCGATTGCAAAAAGTAAAATGAATCCCTCAAAAAAATTCTTGCAGAAGTGATCAAAAAATCTGAAAATTTTATTGACAGAGTTTTTCTGCTGTGATATAATTATTTAGTGAAATGAAATTTGCATTTTTTGGCTCGTCTTGCAAGACGGCGAGAGGGAAATTGCATTTTTTCGAAATTTTGAAAAGGGAAGGTATTCTACAATGAGTTTTAAGAATCAGTATTTGAACGAGCTGATGGATCGCGTGGTAAAGAGAAATCCCAACGAGCCCGAGTTCCACCAGACGGTAAAAGAGGTGCTGGAGTCCATCGAGCCTGTGATCGAGCAGCGCCCCGATTACATCACAAGCGGCGTGCTGGAGAGAATGGTTGAGCCCGAGAGAATCATCAAGTTCCGTGTTCCGTGGGTCGATGATAAGGGTAATGTTCAGGTGAACCGCGGCTTCCGTATCCAGTTTAACAGCGCAATCGGCCCTTACAAGGGAGGACTGCGTTTCCATCCTTCCGTAAACGAGAGCATCATCAAGTTCCTGGGCTTTGAGCAGACCTTCAAGAACTCCCTGACCTCTCTGCCTATGGGCGGCGGCAAGGGTGGCTCCGACTTCGATCCTCAGGGCAAGTCTGACGCAGAGGTGATGCGCTTCTGCCAGAGCTTCATGACCGAGCTGCAGAAGTACATCGGCGCGGACACCGACGTTCCCGCGGGTGACATCGGCGTAGGCGCACGTGAGATCGGCTACCTCTTCGGTCAGTACAAGAGACTCCGTGACGAGTTCACGGGTGTGCTGACGGGTAAGGGACTGCCTTACGGCGGTTCTCTCATTCGTCCCGAGGCAACGGGATTTGGCGCGGTTTACTACACCGTAGAGATGCTGAATTACTTCAAGGATGATATCAAGGGCAAGACCTTCGTGGTTTCCGGCTTCGGTAACGTTGCTTGGGGTACCGTCAAGAAGATCAACGAGCTGGGCGGAAAGGTCGTTACCATTTCCGGTCCCGACGGATACATCTACGATCCCGACGGTGTTTCCACCGACGAGAAGATCGACTTCATGCTGGAAATGCGCGCATCCTGCCGCAACCGCGTTCAGGACTATGCGGATAAGTTC
>JAZNDP010000013.1:0-11942 GCA_045588165.1 Eubacteriales bacterium
TCTACGGAAAAAATGCTGCGGCTCAACGCGTTTGATAAAAATTAAATTTACATAACGATTGTAAGGAAAGGAAAAACAAATGGCACAGGAAGCACTTGGAATGGTTGAGACCCGCGGTTTGGTTGCGGCAATCGAGGCGGCAGACGCGATGGTCAAGGCGGCTGAGGTCACCCTGATCGGCACCGAGAAGATCGGATCGGGACTGGTATCCGTAATGGTCAGAGGCGACGTAGGAGCCGTGAAGGCGGCAGTTGAATCCGGAAGCGTAGCCGCATCGAGACTGGGCGAGCTGGTGGCGGTACACGTCATCCCCCGTCCTCACGCTGACGTGGAGAAGATTCTCCCCGTATTGCAGTAAAATAATTTCTTAAAACATAATTTGGAGGTAAGAAAAATGGCACTTTTGGCACTTGGAATGGTAGAGACCCGCGGTCTGGTTGCGGCAATTGAGGCAGCAGACGCAATGGTTAAGGCAGCAAACGTAGAGCTCATCGGCACCGAGAAGATCGGATCGGGACTGGTATCCGTTATGGTCAGAGGCGACGTAGGAGCAGTTAAGGCTGCTACCGAGGCGGGAAGCGCAGCGGCATCCGCTCTTGGCGAGATCGTAGCTGTACATGTAATTCCCCGTCCCCATGCTGACGTGGAAAAGATCCTTCCTTCCCTGAAATAAGGAACGAAGCTGACACAAACAACGGAGGCGCTATGAATTCATTAGGCTTTGTTGAGGTGAGCGGAGTAACCGCTGCCGTCGACGCGCTGGATATTATGTGCAAGAGCGCGGACGTTTCCCTCGTAAGCTGGGAGCGAAAGCTTGGCGGACGTCTGGTTACCCTCATTGTGACGGGAACCGTATCCGCCGTACAGGCGGCAGTAGAAAACGCGGCGGCACAGTGCATAAAAAAGCCCGTGGCAACGGCGGTGATTCCCAATCCCCACGAGGAGACCATGCGCTTGGCACTTCTTTCGGCGAAGCGGCTGGAGAAGAAAGAGGAGACGCCCAAGGCGGCTCGTCCCGCTCCCAAGAAAACGACCGCGAAAAGCGCGGCACCCAAAACCACAAACGATAAAAAAGGAGAATAATTGATTATGGCACTGGAAGCACTTGGAATGGTAGAGACCCGCGGTCTGGTTGCGGCAATTGAGGCAGCAGACGCAATGGTTAAGGCAGCAAACGTAGAGCTCATCGGCACCGAGAAGATCGGATCGGGACTCGTATCCGTCATGGTCAGAGGCGATGTCGGAGCTGTGAAGGCAGCAACCGAGGCGGGAAGCACCGCAGCGTCCAGACTGGGCGAGATCGTGGCTGTACACGTCATCCCCCGTCCTCACGCGGATGTGGAAAAGATTCTTCCTTCTTTGAAGTAAGAGAAAAGAAAACAAAAATAATAAAAAAACAAAACGGAGGTATTTACTATGGCATTGGAAGCATTGGGCATGGTTGAGACCCGCGGTCTGGTTGCGGCAATCGAGGCAGCAGACGCAATGGTAAAGGCGGCAAACGTCGAGCTCATCGGCACCGAGAAGATCGGTTCGGGACTCGTATCGGTCATGGTCAGAGGCGACGTAGGAGCGGTAAAGGCTGCTACCGAGGCAGGAAGCGCTGCGGCATCGGCTCTTGGCGAGATCGTGGCTGTACACGTAATTCCTCGTCCTCACGCAGACGTGGAAAAGATCCTTCCTTCTCTCAAGTAAGAAGAGTGGGAACGAAACGGAAAATAATCCGCATTGCGGATTATTTTCCGAGCAGTGTCCTTTTTTAGAAGCAAAGAGGATAGCGCTCGGAAAATAATCTGAAAATTGAAACCGAAAGGTGGGTAACAATATGTTAGTAGGAAAAATCATTGGAAGCGTGGTAGCTACCAGAAAGAACGAAAAGCTGGTGGGAAGCAAATTCATGATCGTGGAGACGGCATCCGTGATGGGTGATCCCCAAAGACTTGTGGCGGTGGATAACGTTGGCGCGGGAATCGGTGAGCTGGTTCTGGTGGCAACGGGAAGCGCGGCTCGCATCGGTTGTGATCAGGCAAGCGCCCCCATCGATGCCGCCATCGTGGGCATCATTGACAGCGGCACGGGTATGCCTGAGCTGGACGCGTAACGAACAATTTTTAGGATAGAATCACATGAAGCTGAATGAACTCAAGGATCTCCTTCGGGAATCGGGAGTGGTCGGTATGGGAGGCGCGGGCTTTCCCAGCTACGCAAAGCTCTCCGAGAAGGCAGATACCGTTATTCTCAACTGTGCCGAGTGCGAGCCTCTGCTCAAGGTCCACAGACAGGTGTTGGAGGCATATGCCTACGAGATCCTCACCGCACTGTCCGAGATTCTGACATCCACGGGCGCGGAGCGGGGAATCGTTGCCATCAAGGCGCACTATCACTCCGCGCTGGAAGCGCTGGAGGCAGAGATCGGCGCGTTCCCCAAGCTGTCAATCCACAAGCTGCGGGCGGTTTACCCCGCGGGAGACGAGTTGATCCTTATCAAGGAGGTCACGGGACGGCTGGTGCCTCCCGGAGAGCTTCCGGTCTCGGTGGGTGTGACGGTTTGTAACGTAGAATCGGTCTATAATATTTACCGCGCCATGGAGGGCAAACCCGTGACGGATAAATACGTGACGGTTGCCGGAGAGGTGGCAAGGCCCGTAACGCTTCGGGTGCCTGTGGGAACGAAAGTTTCCGAGCTACTTCGTGCGGCGGGCGGTGTGACCTGCGAGGCGCCCTGTCTGATCTCGGGAGGACCCATGATGGGTCGTACCGTGCGGGGAGCGGATGTGGTCACCAAGACCACCAATGCCATATTGGTGCTGCCCGAGGATCATGCCGTGATCCAAAATAAAAAGAGAAATCCGGGGATCAACCTGAAGCGAACCATGTCGGTCTGCTGTCAGTGCAGAAGCTGTACCGATCTTTGCTCCCGCCACGTGCTGGGGTACCCTGTGGAGCCTCATCTGGTGATGCGGGTGCTGTCGAACGGCGGTCGGGGAGATCTTGCTGCGTTGGAGGGCTCTCTGTATTGCTCGGGGTGCGGTCTGTGCGAGACCTACTCCTGCCCTCAAGGGCTGTCTCCCAAGCTGATGATCGATCAGATGAAGGCAGCGGCAAGAGAGAAGGGCATAAGACCCGCGCGAGGATTTCCCGCAGAGCCCGATCGCAAGGATTCCGAACTGAAAAAGGTTTCGGTGGAGCGTCTGACCGCTCGTTTGGGACTTGGAAAATACGACGTGGAAGCGCCTCTTTGCGACGACTTCAGCACCGACCGCGTCAAGCTGATGCTCCTGCAGAATCTGGGTGCCCCTGCCGTTGCCGCCGTTTCGGTGGGAGAGAGGGTCATGCGGGGTCAGATGATTGCCGAGGCAAAGGATAAGAGCCTGAGCGTTGCGCTTCACGCCTCTATTGACGGCGTGGTTGAGGCGGTGACCGATCGGTATATTCAGATTAAGAAACGATAACAGAAGGAAAAAGAGTGTATGAAAAAAGCGCTTGGAATGATTGAATTCAAGACGGTTGCCTCGGGTATTACCGCAACCGATATCATGCTCAAGACCGCCGAGGTGGAGGTGGTGCAGGCGAATCCCGTCTGCCCCGGAAAATATCTCGCCACGATCATCGGAGAGATCAGCGCCGTAAAGGCGGCGATCGAGGCGGCAGAGCGTTATCGTCCCGAGATGCTCATCGACAAGTTTTTGTTGGGAAATCCCCACGAGACGGTTCAGCCCGCCATTTGCGGAGCTTTGGAGATCGAGCATAAGGGCGCCATCGGTATTTTGGAAACCTACACGGCGGCATCTGCCGTGGTTGCCGCGGATACGGCGGCAAAGACCGCTCTGATCGAGCTGGTGGAGATCCGCCTTGCCAAGGGTATGTGCGGAAAATCCTACGTGATTCTGACGGGCAGCGTATCTTCTGTTACCGCTGCCATTGAACGGGCGAAGGCGGACATGAAGGACGGCTGGTATTTAGACAGCTCCGTGATTGCCGGTCCCGACGAGCGGCTTTGGGAAAGTATTCTTTAACGAGTAACACAAAAAAAGAGAGAGGGGGGAGAGACGGTGCTTGCCATTGAAAGAAGAAGAGAGATTCTGTCAAGGCTTGGCGTTGACGGAAAGGTCATCGTATCGGAGCTTGCGCGTGATTTTGACGTAACCGAGGAGACCATCCGACGGGATCTGGAGCGGCTGGACAAGGAAGGGCTGGTATCCAAGACCTACGGCGGCGCTGTGTCAAAGCAGAACTCGGCGCTGGATCTTCCCTATAACATTCGGGAAACGGTGAACGTAGCCCAGAAGCAGGCGATCGCCGAGCGGGTAGAGGAGCTGATCCGAGACGGAGAACGCATCATGCTGGACTCCAGCTCCACGGCGCTGTACGTGGTGAAGAAGCTGAAGAACAAAAAAAACCTTACGGTGATCACCAATTCGGTCAAGATCCTTCTGGAGATCGCCGATAAGTCCGATTGGACCGTGCTCTCCACGGGAGGTATGCTGAAAAAGGGAGGACTTTCCCTGACAGGATCTTCCGCAGAGAAGATGATCGGCTCTTACCATGTCGATACCGCCATCTGCTCCTGCCGCGGCTTGGACATGGAGCTGGGTGTGACCGATTCCAACGAAAACGACAGTCTGATCAAGCAGGCAATGTTTGCCTCCGCCGAGCGGAGAATTCTGGTGATCGACGAGACCAAGTTCGATCGAAAATCCTTTGTGAAGGTTTGCGGCGCCCATCAGGTGGATCTGCTGGTTACCAACGCGTCTCCCACCGAGGCATGGCAAAGCTTTTGTAACGACAAAAACATTCAACTGATTTATTAAATAAACGAACGAAAGGGATTGAAATATGAAAATTCTTGTCATTAACGCGGGAAGCTCCTCGCTGAAATATCAGCTTTTTAATATGGACGATGCGTCTGTCCTTGCAAAGGGACTGTGCGAGCGAATTGGAACGGGAGGAGCACTGACGCACAAAAAGACGGGTGCGGAGCCTTATTCCGAGGAGATCGCTCTGCCGGATCACGGCGTGGCGCTGGAGCGCGTGCTCGCTCTGCTGACCTCTGCCGAGTACGGCGTGCTTCGCTCCATTGAGGAGATCGACGCGGTAGGACACCGTGTGGCTCACGGCGGGGAGAAGCTGAAGGAATCCTCTCGCGTGACCGAGAGCGTGATCGCGTATCTGGAAACCATCGTTCCCATCAATCCTCTGCACGGACCTCCCGCCATTTCGGGTATGAAGGCATGCATGAAGCTGATGCCCACCGTTCCGCAGGTGGCAGTGTTCGATACCTCTTTCTATTCCGAGATCGAGGACTTCCGCTACGTTTATCCCATTCCTTACGAGTTTTACGAGGAGGACAAGGTTCGCCGTTACGGCTTCCACGGAACCTCCCACCGATATGTCAGCGCCCGTCTTGCCGAGGCTCTCGGCAAACCCATCGAGGAGCTGAAAATCGTTACCTGCCACTTGGGCAACGGCTCTTCCATCACGGCGGTGGACGGCGGAAAAGCCATCGACACCTCTATGGGCTTTACCCCTCAGGAGGGAATCGCCATGGGTACCCGTTCGGGCAGCATTGACCCCACCGTGGTGACTTATCTGATGAAAAAACACGGATATACCCCTGAGCAGATGGAGGATATCCTGAACAAAAAGAGCGGTCTGTTGGGTGTTTCTGGTGTTTCCAATGACTGCCGCAACATTACGGCAGCAGCAAAAGAGGGCAACCACAGAGCCGAGCTTGCCATGAAGATCATGGTAAACGGCATTAAGAAGCACATCGGTGCTTATGCGGCAGAAATGAACGGTTTGGACGCTCTGGTGTTCACCGCGGGAATTGGTGAAAATCAGGCAAACGTTCGCGCGGAGGTCTGCAAGAGCATGAGCTTCCTCGGCATCGAAATCGATGAGGAAAAGAACGAAAACTTTACCCGTGGCGTACCCTTTGATCTGACCAAGGCAGGGGCAAAGGTAGCGACCTGGATCATTCCCACCGACGAGGAATATATGATCGCTGTGGACACTCAGCGTCTGGCGGGAAAGTAAGAGAGACGGAAAGGAAGGTAAGTGACCGTGGCAAATATCAGCGAAGCCGAAATCAGAAAAATTGTAGAGAAAATCGTGAAGGGAACCGCGGGTGCCGATGGCGCCGCGTATACCTCCACTCAATATAACGGACGGAAGCTCATCGGAATTTATTCCGATATGAACGACGCCATTGACGCGGCGGAAAAGGGTTACCGCGCCGTTCGTTCCATGACTGTGGAGCAGAGAGAGAAGATCATCGACGAGATTCGCCGTCTGACGGTAGCGGAGGCTGCCATCATGGCGGAAATGGGTGTTGCCGAGACGGGAATGGGACGCGTGGACCACAAGAGACTGAAGCATCTGCTGGTAGCGGAAAAGACCCCCGGAACCGAGGATATCGTATCCGAGGCAAAGACGGGAGATTGCGGTCTGACCCTGACCGAGATGGCTCCCTTTGGTGTGGTTGGCGCCATCACTCCCAGTACCAATCCCTCCGAGACTGTCATTTGTAACTCCATCGGTATGATCGCCGCGGGAAACGGCGTCGTGTTCAATCCCCACCCCAACGCCATCTGCGTATCCAATTACGCGGTGGATCTGGTGAACCGCGCGTCCGCCGCCGCGGGAGGTCCCGAGGTGCTGGTTTGCTCCATGGATAAGCCCACGTTGGACAGCGCCGCGGTCATGCAGAGTCATCCCAAGATCCGTTTGCTGGTCTGCACGGGAGGACCCGGTGTAGTCAGAGCCGTTCTGTCCTCGGGTAAGAAGGCAATCGGCGCGGGCGCGGGAAATCCCCCCGTAATCGTAGACGATACCGCCGACATTCGCAAGGCGGGTAAGGATATCATCGACGGCTGTACCTTTGACAACAATCTGCCTTGTATTGCCGAGAAGGAGGTCTTCGCCTTCCGTTCCATCGCCGACGAGTTGATCACCGAAATGCAGAGAAACGGCGCGTACCTGATCACGGGAGCGCAAGCAGACGAGCTTGCCAAGATCGTTCTGGAGGAAAAGACCAACAAGGCGGGCAAGAAGATCAAGACCGTCAGCCGCCACTGTGTGGGACGGGATGCCGACGTGCTTCTGGCGAAGATCGGTGTGTCCGTAGGCAAGGACGTGCGTTGCATCATCTGCGAGACCGATTTCATGCACGATTTCGTTCAGCACGAGCTGATGATGCCCATTCTTCCCATCGTTCGTGTGGATAACATTGAGGAAGCCATTGATCTTGCCGTCAAGGCAGAGCACGGCAACCGCCACACCGCCCACATGCATTCCAAGAATATTGACCGTCTGTCTGCTTTTGCCAAGGCGGTAGAGACCACCATTTTCGTTAAGAACGCTCCCTCTTACGCGGGAATCGGATTTGGCGGAGAGGGACATACCACCTTTACCATTGCGGGACCTACGGGCGAGGGAATTACCTCGGCGAGGTCCTTCACCAGAAAGCGCAGATGTGTGATGGCGGACAATTTCAGAATTATTTGAGAGCGGAGCAGTGAGACTATGAAATATACGGAACAGGAAATCAAGGCTCTGGTAGAGCGTGTGATCGGTCAGGTCAAGGACGGAACTGACGGAGAAGGCGATATCCCGATTGGAATCTCCAACCGGCATATTCACCTGACCCGTGAGCATGTAGAAACACTCTTCGGCAAGGGATACGAGCTACAAAAGCTGAAGAATCTTTCTCAGCCCGGTCAGTACGCCTGCAAGGAGCAGCTGACGATTATCGGTCCCTCCATGCGCGCCATTGAGGGTGTTCGGGTTCTGGGACCCGAGCGTCGGGCGTCACAGGTGGAGATCTCCCGCACCGATAGCTTCGTGCTGAAGGTAAAGCCTCCCGTTCGGGAGTCGGGCGATATCGCGGGCTCCGCGCCCGTGACCATTATCGGTCCGAAGGGAATCGTAGTTCTGAAGGAAGGCTGTATTATCGCCAACCGCCACATTCACATGAGTGTGGAGGAGGGGGAGCGCTTCGGTGTGAAGGACGGAGAATACGTGGACGTGGAGCTGTCGGGCGAAAGAAGAAGCCTCTTTTACGACGTGCAGATCCGTGTCCATAAGGACTTCCGTCTGGAGATGCATATCGATACCGACGACGCCAACGCCGCGGGTGTAGGAAACGGCTTCAGGGCAAAGCTGCTCAAAAGATAAGGACGCGAGGACGCGAGAATATGAGGATGCGTTGAGGAAAACTTTTTGAAAAAAGCCAGTTGGCACCAAGGTGCCAACTGGCACGAAGAAGTTTGCTTCTTCGTGCGTTCCCTCGCAAGAATGGCTTTTTGCCATTCTTGCCACTTCGCCTTGCGAAGTAGAAACTCCTTTCAAAAACCTTTCAAATATTGTTTTTAATATTCTATAAAACGACCTTCCTATTCGTTGTGGATAGTAGGTCGTTTGTGTTTTGCTCGGAAAATTCGGATTGGAAAGCAAAGCGTCATAAAGCAATAAAATACGGGAAAATCCAAAAAAGTTCGACCGCGCAAAGAAAGAGTGTCCTTGGGGACACCCTTTCTTTTTTCTGATTTCGGTTGACAAGGGGATCTGATTGTTGTATAATGAGTAGGTCAAAGCATAAAAAAGGGAGGAAAAAATGGAAAGAATCACCAGCTTTTGCGTTGATCATGACAAAATGACCAGAGGAATTTATGTATCCCGTATCGATGGAGATATTACCACCTACGATCTGCGTACGCGGATCCCGAACGGAGGGGACTACATGGACCTTGTTACCATGCATTCGGTGGAGCATTTATTTGCTACCTATATCCGCAATTCCGAGGTGGGGGATCAGGTGATCTATTTCGGTCCGATGGGCTGTCGCACAGGCTTTTATTTGCTGATGCGGGGAACGCCCCCGCAGACGGTTCTGGAGCAGGTAAAGAAGGTGCTCCGTCAGATCGTGAGCCACGAGGGAAAGATGTTTGGCGCCACCCGAAAAGAGTGCGGCAATTATCGGGAGCTGAGCGTGGGCGCGGCGAGAGTGGAGGCGACGACCTATCTCTCCGTACTGGAGAAGCAGAAGGAAATTCTTGACTATCCGACATGAATGGATAACGGCTTGCAGACCGAGGCGCTCTGCAAGCCGTTTTTTAATTCGCCCATCGGGCAAGACTTCCGTCGGTGGCAAGGGTGTCCAGCCCTTGGAGGATCAGAATTCGGTCATAGGCTTCTGCTTCAAGAAGATTGGAAAGCCCTCCCTTGTGGTAACGCGGGTCTACCAGCTCCAGATCAAAATGGAGGGCAAGAAAGGGAACGAGAGAATTGGCAAAGCTGTCTTTGATCAGGAGCAGACGGGGGCGGTCTCCCGCATGGGGGAGAGAGATGCTCAAGCGGCTGGTGTTGCCGCCGAGAAAAATGCGGTAGTGATCCTTTTGCTCCAGCGCGCCCCATACGTAGAAGCCGCGGAATACCGCCTCCGTTTCTCCGTTGATTGCGGTAAAGGCCTCGTCCCCCTCATAGCGAAAGAGAGTTACTCTGTCGGGATGGACGTTGATCCCGCCGATCTTGGCATGTGAGGTTCCCAAAAAGCTCTCCGATACGGTTTCCTGCCGAAAATAGGACAGGGGATAAGGAACAATTCCCAGCGAGGGAGCAAGCTCCGCGTAAGTCAGATATGCCCCAAGAGTGGTCCAATGATGATCGGTTCGATACCAGACGGCTTCCCCCTTCCTTGCCGCGGCTTGAAGGGTATCCATGGGAAGGGTATAGGGAAGGTTGCCCTCATTCAAAATTTCAAAAACCCTGTTGTCGACGGTATAGAAGGAGGGCAGGCAATGGCTTATCACGTCCATAGCTCGCGGAGCGATCAGCAAAGAGACGGGGAGGCTGACATGATCAAAAAGGGGAGAGATCGCGTCAAGATTCTCCCGCAAAACCGAGAAATCGGTGTATTCGGAGCGGGGAATCAGGTATCCCTCTTTCCCGAAAAATATCCCGTTGTTCTCTTGCCGCCCATACAGATACTCCCCTCGCGCCTTTAGCGCCGTGAAAAAGGAACGCAGGGGAAACTGATCGGTATAGAGGGAAGACAGGTGCGCCGTGGCACTGCCGTCGAAGATATCCGAAACAGTGGGGGAAGAGGGAGTAGTCAGTGCTCGGTTTTCCGTTTCGGAAAAAGCTTTTTTGGGTAGAAGAAAAAAGGAAAGCCCCAAGGAGAGGATCAATAGTGAGGAGGTAAGGATTAACCAATAATCGGCTTTGCGCATGGGGAACACCTCGTTTTTTTTCATTATTGTTCCCACAACTGTTTCCGTCCATGCGAAAAGAGCGTTGCTTTCGCAACGCTCTTTTTTGGTATTATTTCTTTGTGGAAACGACTTCGGTAATGATATAACCGTCCACGTTGTTTCCGCTTACCGTATAGGTGTTCTTTTCGGGAACCAGTACGGTTTCCGCCACCGCCTGATAATAGATCTTGTACCGAACGTTATTCACGTTCACGGATCTTGCGGAGTTCGGTTTGTTGCAACGAGCCTTCAGGGCTTCCAGATATGCGGGGAAATTATCCGCATTCAAGGCGTCCATTGCCGCAGCGTGCTCGGCACCCACGTAACGGAAGACATTTTCTGTTCCTTCGGTTGCGTAAGCGCAAACAAATCCGTACTTGGCAGCATTCTGGTAGATCCACCGATAGACCTCTACAGGCGCCTTTGCTTCGGCATCGTAGATCGAAACGACATTGCTCTTCGTTGCCTCATCGTAATAGGTCAGAGAGAGGATGGTGCCGTATTCGGTTTTGGTGAGATACAGGCAATCGTCCGAGGTTGCGGCATAGAAATCCGCAGCCATCTTGTTGAATGCCGCCAGTGCGTCTGCCGTCAAAAAGCACATGTCCGTATATGCGCTGTAGGTAGGCTTTCCATCGTCCTTCACGGGACGGTCGGTGATCGCTAACACCTCCGGCATGGTGGCATAAGGATGTGACTCATCGATCAGAATCAGATTTCCCGTGGAGACCAGGGTGGGATCCAGAGCCGTGGTGACGTATCCGGTGGGCAGCCCGCTGCCTCCCTCGTCGCCGTCATCCCCGTTCGCATTTTGATTCTTAACGGCGGTCACAATAGATGCAGCCGTCAGAACGATCAACGCAAGACAAAGCAGAACGGCGGTAATGCAAATACACATCGCGCCCAACCGCTTTTTATTTTGTTGCTTTGCGGAACCGGAGTTAAAATATTCGGTTAAAAATTTCATCGGGCAACCTCCTTGTGCTTTTCGATTTCGTCTTGATTATTCCGCGTCCTTGATGGAGAAGTCCATACGGCCCTTCTTGTCCAGGCCCATGTACTTCACCTTAACCACGTCGCCAAGCTTCAGAACGTCCTCAATCTTCTCGATGCGGCGGGGAGCGATCTTGGAGATGTGAACCATGCCCTCCTTGCCGGGAGCATACTCTACGAAGCATCCGAATTCCTTGATACCGGTAACGGTTCCGGTGTAAACGGCGCCAACCTCGGGCTCGAATACGATAGCGTCGATCATTGCCTTGGCAGCAGCTGCCTGCTCGCCGTTGACTGCAGCGATGCAGATGGTTCCATCGTCCTCAATGTCAAACTTCGCGCCGGACTCGGCAACGATCTTCTGGATTACGGAGCCACCCTTACCGATGACTTCACGGATCTTGTCGGGATCGATCTTGAAGGAGGTCATCTTGGGCGCGTACTTGGAAACCTCAGCTCTGGGAGCGGGAATTGCTTTCAGGATCACTTCGTCGATGATATAATCTCTACCCTTGTGGGTAACAGCGAGAGCTTCTTTGATGATTTCGGGGGTCAGACCGTCGATCTTCAGGTCCATCTGGATCGAGGTGATACCCTTGTGCGTACCTGCAACCTTGAAGTCCATATCGCCGTAGAAGTCTTCAACACCCTGAATGTCGATCATCGTCATCCAGCTGCCGTCTTCTTCGGTGATCAGAC
>JAZNDP010000014.1:0-2863 GCA_045588165.1 Eubacteriales bacterium
GCGTCTTTGGGTTGCCTGCTTTTTGAGGAAAATGATTGCAAATATAAGGCGATCATGCTATAATAAAGGTACACGTACGATCGGTTTTGTCCGAAAGCAACGGAGATTTTGATTTATGGAGAATATACGGATATGAAAAGATTTCTTTGTTTGTTGTGCGCTTTTTGTTTGATTTTTGGCGCGTTATTGTCGTTATCTGCCTGCGATGAAGGCGGAAATGAGGAAAACGGTTCCGCGCCGCAGGAAAACAATGGAGGATCTGGGGAGTCCTCCTCCACTTCCGACGATTCCGACACATCCGGCTCAGGGACTTCGGGTTCAGGTACACCCGGATCAGGTACACCCGGATCAGGAACACCGACTCCTCGCCCCAATCCCGCTGACGCGCTGGAGGGAAAGACCGACAGGGAAAAAGCACTTTACGTGTATGAATATCAGATGAAAGAGCCTGACTATTTGACCTCGTATACCATCGAAATGAACGCCTCCTTTGCGGGAATATTCCAAGAGATCCCCTTCAGCGGTGAGATCAATGGAACCATTCTGATGGCAAATCGGTGGTCGGACAGGGATCTGTTTTATTGTGATACTACCTCGATTTCGATGCGGATGGGTGACGGCGACGAGCCTCTGTTTTCCAATAGCATGACAACGAAAAGCGGTTATTTCGGAGAATCGATGTTCTATTATGAGGAAAGCGGTGAGGCGGACCCATGGGGTGTGATCGCTCCTCACACGGCTTCGGAATACCGCGCGTATCAGGCTGCAAAGGACAAGGAGGATGAAATTGTCATTACGGGCGAGAGCTGCAATCGGGTGACCTTTGAAACAATCACGGGAGGTTATCGAGCTACCTTCGCCGAGTTCGTCGAAGGAAACGACAGCTTTTTGGATCAATTTTTGGGCGGGTTCGATACCGGTATATTTGATCAGCCCTGTGTGGACATGGAGCTCGTTCTGGAGGTAAATGAGGATCTGCTTCCCACCAAGATGACCTACGACCTGATCTTTGAGCCCGCTGACGGAGAGGAGTGCCATAGCTCCTTCCGCGCCGAGGGGATTTACAGCAAGTATAATCAAACCGCTCCCCTTTTGTTGGATATATCCTCCTACCGCAACATTGGAAACATGATCGAGGCGGAAAAGACCATCGACGCTCTGGCGAAGAGAAAGGAAGCAAAAACGCTGCAATTCATTTATTGTGAAACGATGATCGTTGACTTGAACGGTCAGCAACAGTCACTGAATTTTGGTGATTACACAGTGGATATCAGGAACGGTGCGGAGGGCTATACCTTCTCCTTCCGAAACGGGGAGACGGAAGATTACATAGAATATAACAACGGAATCATGACAACAAGATACGGTCAATCCTCCTGCACTGACGAGAGCGCAAAGCAATATATGGAGTTTTATATTGATCCCGCGGATCTGTCCTTGGATCGACTGTCGGATTATTACTTGTCCGGAAACTATTCTTACTTTGTGATCGAGGATGTGGATCTGTCGCCCTTTTATGACGTTCTTGACAGCATAGGGGCTGACGAATCGGATATTACGAATACCCGTGCGGAATATTCGTATAAGCATAGCGGCACAACCCCGGCGAGCAACACCGTACAATATGACGTCGAGCTTACCGTGGTAACCTCTGCGGGAGAATATACCATTACCTATCAAGGGTTCGTTGCTTCTGTTCTGGAGCAGCTTTAAGTAAAAAAGACAAGGCGGAGAGCAAAAGCTCTTCGCCTTGTCTTTGCGTATATTGACAAAAAAAGTGAGCCGTGATATAATGCAGGTATGATAAATAAGGAATCATAGCAGGAGATAGGAACAGCATGAAGCTTTTATTCATATTTACGGGGGGAACCATTGGCAGTACCCGAAAGGGAGACGTGATTTCCGCCGACGAGACGAAATCGTATGACATCCTTCGCGCCTATGAGGCGAGATACGGCATTTCTTTTGACTACGACGTGGCGGAGCCATATACCGAGCTGAGCGAGAACAATACGGGCAGACACCTGAAAATTCTCGCGGATCGTATCGGCAATGCCGTGGGGGAGGGCTACGACGGCATTGTGGTGACCCATGGGAGCGATACGCTGCAATATTCCGCGGCGGCGGTGGGATATACGTTGGGGCTGAATACGGTTCCCGTATGCTTCGTGGCGGCAAATGCGCCTATTGAGGACCCCGTCTCCAACGCCATGGATAATCTGCGCGGAGCCGTACGGTTTATTGAGCAGAGGGGCGGCAGAGGAACCTTTGCGGTTTACCGCAACGCGGCAAGCAAAACTCTTTTCGTCCACCGAGTCACAAGGCTTTTGGAATCCCGCGCCTATTCCGACGAGGTGGTGAGCCTGAGGGATATCCCTTACGGGTCTATGGACGGTGAATTTCATTTTGTAAAAAATCCAAAATTCCACGAAAAGGCGGATGAGATGGCGCCGCTGTCCTGCGGCGGACTGTCCGTGGTCAACGACAGCGCGCTTTTGATCTCCGTCCGTCCGGGGATCCGCTATCCCGAAATTCCGGAGGGTGTGAAATACGTGATGATGAATACCTATCATTCGGGAACGCTGGATACCAAGTCCGAGAGGGCGAGAGCCTTTTTCTTGGGGGCAAGGGAGCGGGGCGTTACGGTGTTTGCCACGGGGGTGTACGGCGGACCCAAATACGCCAGCGCCGAGCTCTTTGACGAGCTGGGGATTTGTCCGATCATGAATCTTTCTCCCGTGGCGGCGTACGTCAAGCTGTGGCTTGCGGACAGCATGGGAGAGGAACCGATCAAAATTTTGGGTCAATCCCTGTCGGGGGACGTGCTCTGAAACGGATCATCCAAAACAAAAAGCCGACCGCG
>JAZNDP010000015.1:0-84619 GCA_045588165.1 Eubacteriales bacterium
GCCTTGCGAATTCGATGCTCTACGGTCAGCTATGCTCCCGGAAATTTAAGCGATACACCGGAAAGATTGGACTATATTGACAGGGGAACGCGCTTTAGCGTACAGGTTTGGAATACACCCGAAATCATCCATCGCTGTCAGCATGTTTTTCTTGGCGGCGCATGTCAGGAAATGAGCGCGGGGGGAAGGCAAGCATTGATCCAATTCCTTTCCCGATGCGAAAAAAGATACTTGACTCCCCTGATTTTTACTCAAACCAAGGGAAAGGATGACACACTATGCTTCGTGGGAATTCTCTTACTTCGCGAGGGAGTGGACCGAAGTTTGACGCAAAGTGTCAGAAAGATTGAGGAAAGCGGGTGCAAGATCATCGCCTTTTCCGGCAGCCAAGAGAATACCCCTGGAATTCCGCCTCAATTTATTGCTCTTGGAAGTGTGTCCAAAAGCCAATTTGAGAAGCATCGTGTCCCTCTGACTCACGGATTTGGAACGATCCGTACGTATCTGGACTTCGACGATGAGGATATCGCCGTATTGCTTCGACATGCCAAAAAGTGTGGAAAGCGTGTCATCGTGATAGGATCAAGTGACAATGCGGCAGAGCTCTCCTCTCTGTCGCGCGGTCTGATTACCTGTGCGCCGATTCATGCCAGAATTTCGGGATATTTGGATGAAGAAATACAAGCGGCAGACCGTTTAGGACAGCCGTCCCGCCTTTCCTGTGCGCAAACCGTCAAGTTGGAAGCGGACTGCCTCGTTTCACGTCCCACGAAAAAGGGAGGGGGACTGTCAGCGATTGCGAGTACCCTTTCGAAAATCAAGACTATACGGAACCGATTTTCACAATTTCTCCGTCATTGGATCTGCCTGCAAATCATTCGTATTATTGCGGTATCCATACCGTTGCTGTTTGGGCGGGCGGTTTTGGATGCACGGCACGTCATGCTGTTTTGTTGTGTCTTTGACGTAGTGGCTTTTCTTGCTGCTTTGTTTGCGCCCACAACAAAAAAAGGAAAGCATAGGAAGGATTATTCCGCCATCCAATCCCCCAAGGGGTACCTGCTCGGCGATTCGCCTATGATCATCGCAACCGTTATTTCTTGCGCGCTTGCGCTGACACTTCCCGAGATTTTTGGCATATTTGCCATCGGAGGGCGGTATTTTGAACGGGTCGAGGTTATGTTTATATCCATACTCCTCCTTCAACTATGCGCTTCCGTTCTTGTCAGATACGGCACAACACATGATACGCTGAAGCATGCGTGGAAAGATCGTTTTTTGCTTCTTCAGATCGCTCTTTCCGCCTTACTGATCCTTCTGTGCTTTACATGGAGCGGATTCGGTTATCTGTTTGAGATCGAAGCCTTTCCCGCAGCGGCGTATGCCTCCTTGATCCCGATTCCCTCGATTTCATTTTGTGTTTTATACGTTTTGTTATCGAATCGACCGTGGAAGCGACCCTAAAACAGAACTGAATAAGTGGAAAACTCCTTTGCATAAATTGTAGTATACAATCTAATGTCAAAGGAGTTTTTTATGGAACGGTTCAGCACCTGTCAATTGAGGGAAAAAGAGGTGATCAATCTTTGCGACGGAACAAGATTGGGGTGTCCTTCGGATTTTGAATTTAGCGGATGTGACGGTCGGATCACCGCATTGATTGTACCGCGTCCGTGCGGATTCTTGTGGTTGAGTCACGCAAACGATCTTGTGATTCCATGGAATAAAATCGAATGTATTGGTGAGGATGCGATTTTGGTACGGATTACCCCCGAGGAATGCCGCGGATCGGAGAAGGGAAAGAAAAAGAACAAAAATTACTCCTGGTAAATGTAAATATTTTGTAAATAAAAAATATTTCTATTGCTATATAATAAAGATTGTGGTATAATTTATCCAATTGCGTTGATAGAAGCGATCAATGCAAAATATAAAATACACACACATTCGCAAGGGGCGATGCGGTGTTGTCGTGAGGCAACAAAATCGCTGTGCAATGTGGTGGAAAAACCGAAGGAGGACATTGAAATGTCTATTATCTCAATCAAACAGCTTCTCGAAGCAGGTGTTCATTTCGGACACCACACCAGAAGATGGAACCCCAAAATGCAGGAGTACATCTTCACCGAAAGAAACGGTATCTACATCATCGACCTTCAGAAGACCGTAAAGAAGTTCGACGAGGCGTACGCTTTCGTACGTGACGTAGCTGCTCAGGGCGGAAACATTCTGTTCGTAGGAACCAAGAAGCAGGCTGCTGACGCCATCAAGGAAGAGGCAACCCGTTGCGGCATGTACTACGTAAACGTTCGTTGGCCCGGCGGTATGATGACCAATTTCAAGACCATTAAGCGTTCTATCGGTCGTCTGAACAGTCTGGAAAAGATGCAGGAGGACGGAACCTTCGATCTGCTTCCCAAGAAGGAAGTTGCCGCTAAGCAGAAGGAGATCTTCGATCTGGAGAAGAACTACGGCGGTATCAAGAACATGGATCAGCTGCCCGCTGCCATCTTCATTGTTGACCCCAAGAAGGAAAGAAACGCTGTTCTGGAAGCAAAGAAGCTGGGTATTCCGGTTGTTGCAATCGTTGACACCAACTGTGATCCCGACGATGCTGACTACATCATCCCCGGTAACGATGACGCTATCCGCGCAATCAAGCTGATCTCCGCATCTCTGGCAGACGCCGTAATCGAGGGCAAGCAGGGTGAACAGCTGGTTGAGGAGACCGTTGAGGCTGCCGAGGAAGCAGCAGACGCTGAGTAATTCCCGATTCAAATTCTAAATTTTGAAAGGACGATAAAACAATGGCAAACATTACTGCAAAAGACGTAGCCGCTCTGCGTGCAAAGACCGGTATCGGTATGATGGAGTGCAAAAAGGCACTTGTTGAGGCGAACGGCGACGTAGAGGAAGCAATTAAGATTCTCCGTAAGAGAGGCGAGCTGAAGGCAGAGGCTAAGGCTGCAACCAGAATTGCTGCAGACGGTATCGTTGATATCATGACCGAGGGCAACGTAACCGCTATGATCGAGGTTAACTCCGAGACTGACTTCGTTGCAAAGAACGCATCCTTCCAGGAGTTCGTTAAGAACCTGCTCAAGACCATTATCGCAAACAAGCCTGCTGACGTAGACGCTCTGATGGCTTCTACCTATATTGACGGATCCGCTACCGTTGATGCAAAGCTCAAGGAAATGATCTTCGTGATCGGTGAGAAGCTGAGCATCCGCCGCTTTGTTGTAACCGAGGGTCTTGCAAGCACCTACATTCACGGCGCTGGTAGCATCGGCGTTATTGTAACCTTCGATGCTGATGAGGCTGTTGCCGCTAAGGACGAGTTCGGCGCATTCGCAAAGAACATCGCTCTCCAGGTTGGCGCATATCCCACTCCTTACCTGAACCGTGAGTCCGTTCCCGCATCCGTAATCGAGGAAGAGAAGGCTATTCTGATGGCGCAGATCGCAAACGATCCCGCAAACGCAAAGAAGCCTCCCCAGATTATTGAGAAGATGGTAACCGGTAGAATCAGCAAGTTCTACGACAACAACTGTCTGCTGGATATGGGCTACGTTAAGGACGACGATATGAAGGTTGGTCAGTATGTTGACGCTACCGCTAAGGAGCTTGGCGGTAACATCACCGTAACCGGCTTCTACCGTTTTGAAAAGGGCGAAGGCATTCAGAAGAAGGAAGAGAACTTCGCAGATGAGATCGCAAAGCTGACCGGAAACTAATCCGACTTTTTGGACTGCACCTCTGACGAACGTTGGAGGTGCAGTTTGTTTTTACTGAAAACAAGGAGAAAACCTATGTATAGGATTGTAAAAAAGGAATCATTAAATCCAACCGTTACAAGAATGGCCATTGACGCTCCCTACGTTGCCGCAAAGGCAGAGCCGGGTCAATTTATCATCCTTCGTGTAGATGAAAACGGAGAGCGTATCCCTCTGACCGTGGCGGGATACGACAGAGAAAAGGGAACGGTAACCATTATTTTTCAAGTAGTTGGCGCATCGACGGAGAAATTGAACCACAAGAAAGAGGGAGATGCTCTCTCTGATTTTGTAGGTCCTCTTGGAAATAAAACCGACGTAGAGGGAAAAAAGAAGGTTTGCATTGTTGGCGGTGGCGTTGGATGCGCAATTGCTCTCCCCATAGCCCAAAAGCTTCATGAAAACGGTTGCGCCGTAACCTCGGTGATCGGATTCCGCTCCAAGGATCTTTTAATTCTGGAAGAAGAATTTCGGAGTGCTTCCGAGGAGCTCATCATTATGACCGACGACGGCTCCTACGGCAGACAGGGAAACGTTTGCGTACCTCTTTTGGAAATGTTTGACCGCGGAAAGACCTTTGATGAGGTCATTACCATAGGTCCTCTTATCATGATGAAATACGTTGTTCAAGCGGTGCGTCCCACAGGCATTCCATGCACGGTTTCCATGAATCCGATTATGATCGACGGAACCGGCATGTGCGGTGGCTGCAGACTGACCTTAAACAGAGACGGAAAGCGTGTAACCGAATTTGCTTGTGTCAGCGGCCCCGATTTTAACGGATATGAGGTGGATTTTGATGAGGCAATGTCCAGAAACGCGATGTACCGCGATTTTGAAAGACACGCCCACGAGGATGCCTGCAATCTATTTCAAAAGGAGGTAGACTGAGATGCCAAATATGAGTCCAAAGAAAAACCCCATGCCATCTCAGGAACCTCAGATCCGTGCTCGTAACTTCGAGGAGGTTGCCCTTGGTTACAGTGAAGATGCGGCAATCGATGAGGCATTGCGCTGTCTGAATTGCAAAAATAAGCCTTGCGTATCCGGTTGCCCGGTAAATATTCATATCCCCGAATTTATCGAAAAGATCAAGAGCGGAGATTTTGAAGAAGCTTACCAGATTATCAGCCAAAGCTCCAGCTTACCCGCTGTTTGCGGCAGAGTTTGCCCTCAAGAGACACAGTGCGAGAGTAAGTGTGTTCGCGGAATGAAAGGAGAGCCTGTAGGAATCGGTCGTCTGGAGCGATTCGTTGCCGATTGGCACAACGCCCATTCTACAGAAATTCCTTCGGTTGAGCCCTCTAACGGTCATAGGGTAGCTGTGGTCGGAGCCGGTCCTTCCGGACTGACCTGCGCGGGAGATCTTGCCAAAAAGGGATACCGTGTAACCGTATTTGAGGCACTTCACGCCGCGGGCGGTGTATTGGTCTACGGAATTCCTGAATTCCGTCTGCCCAAAGCCATCGTTCAAAAAGAGGTGGATCAACTGATTGCCATGGGCGTTGAAATGAAAACCAATATGGTTATCGGAAAAACTCTGACGGTAGACGAATTGTTTCAGGATGGCTTTGAAGCTGTATTTATTGGATCAGGAGCAGGACTTCCCAATTTCATGGGTATACCGGGTGAGTCATACAAGGGGGTTTATTCCGCCAATGAATTTCTCACTCGCTCCAATCTGATGAAGGCATACCTTGATCATCCCGTAACCCCCATCATGAAAGGCGGCCGCGTCGCGGTTGTTGGCGGTGGAAATGTCGCTATGGACGCGGCAAGAACCGCATTGCGCCTTGGCGCGGAGAAGGTCTATATCGTATATCGCCGCTCCATGGACGAGCTTCCCGCTCGCCGTGAGGAGGTGGAGCACGCTATGGAGGAGGGAATTGAGTTCAAGCTGTTGAACAATCCAACGGAAATTCTCGGATATCAGAATCCGGAGAATCCGAGAGATCCCAAGAATGGCTTTGTAACCGGAATGCGTTGTATCCGAATGGAGCTTGGTGAGCCCGATGAACGCGGGCGCAGAAGTCCGATTCCCGTGGAGGGAAGCGAATTTACCTTGGATGTGGATACCGTGATCATTTCCATTGGAACGTCTCCCAATCCCCTGATAAAAATGACCACAGATGGTTTGGACGTAAACAGACGTGGCGGTATTATTGTAGAGGAATCGACAGGCGCTACCACGCGAGAAGGCGTATATGCCGGCGGTGATGCCGTAACAGGCGCCGCAACCGTCATTTCCGCCATGGGCGCGGGTAAGCTTGCCGCCCGAGCGATTGATGAATACATCATGAATCAATAAAAAATAAGCTCCCGCTCATATCATGAGCGGGAGCGTTTTTTGTTATTTATGGTAGAGCTTTTTACTTTCGTAGATCGGCTCACAGGTCAGATCCATTCCAAGCTTACGGTAGGTGGTTTTGTCCACACCGGAAACGATCACACTGATATGCGCCTGACAGCCCTTCAGCTTGGGAAGCTGTTCCATTGCCAGCGCCGCCATGGGATTGGTTGTAGCGGAGATCGCCAGAGCGATCAAGACCTCGTCGGCATGAAGTCTCGGATTCTGATTACCAAGATTCTCGATCTTCAGCTTTTGAAGGGGCTCGATAACTACGGGAGGGAGCAAGTAGAATTCGTCATTGATTCCTCCCAGCTTTTTTAGAGCATTGAGCAATGCTGCGGCGGAGGGACCCATCAAATTGGATGTTTTACCCGTCACAACACTACCGTCGGGCAATTCGATTGCCGCCGCTGGATCACCGGTTTCTTCCGCTTTTTTCAGAGCATATCTGACGACCTGTCGGTAATTCGCGTCAATTCCGACCTGGTTCATAATAAGCTCTGCCTGATAAACCTCTTCCGCATCAGCAGTACCGTTTCGCTTACGGGTCAGGGTGTCGTAGTAGCGGCGAACAATCTCCATTTTGGATGCTTTGCAAACGGCTTCATCGTCAATAATCGAATATCCCGCCATGTTAACACCCATATCGGTGGGAGATTTATAAGGACACTCTCCGTAAATTTTTTCAAAGATCGCCTTCAGAACGGGGAATACCTCAATATCACGGTTGTAATTCACGGTAGTGATACCCGTAGCCTCCAGATGGAAGGGGTCGATCATATTGACGTCATTCAGATCAATGGTTGCCGCCTCATACGCCATATTTACGGGATGCTTCAATGGGAGATTCCATACGGGGAAGGTCTCAAATTTCGCGTATCCCGCCTTGATACCGCGCTGATGGTCGTGATAAAGCTGAGAGAGACAGGTTGCCATCTTGCCGCTTCCGGGACCGGGGGCTGTGATGACGACAAGAGATTTGGTGGTTTCGATATAGTCGTTCTTTCCAAATCCTTCCTCGCTGACGATTCTGCGAACGTTGGTGGGATACCCAGGAATGGGATAATGACGGTATACCTTCACTCCAAGGTTGTCCAGTCTTTTGATGAATGCATCTACGGAGGGTTGTTGCATATACTGGGTAATAACGACACCGCCCACGTAGATTCCAATATCGTTAAAGGTGTCGATCAGCCGCAGCGCATCCATGTCGTAGGTGATCCCCAGATCTCCTCTCATTTTGTTTTGCTCGATGGCTGTAGCGGATACAACGATAATGATCTCCGCGTCGTCCTTCATGCTGAGAAGCATGCGAATCTTACTGTCGGGTTGAAAGCCGGGAAGAACTCTGGAGGCGTGATAGTCGTCGAAGAGCTTTCCGCCAAACTCCAGATAGAGCTTTCCACCGAAGCTTGAGATCCGCTCCTGAATCTTCTGAGATTGCAGACGAATATATTTATCGTTATCAAAACCGATCGTACCCATAATACCCTCACTCAAAAAAACAATATATATTATATTTTAATACATTTTGCACTTTTTTTCAAGTGTTTTGGGCAAATATATTTTTTATTTTTTAAGGACGGTATCCAAGGGATAGATTGTCAAAAAATGTTTCCTCGCATATGCTGTTAAGGAAAGGAGCGAAATGCTTCAAATGAAATCAGGAGGTTTGATGATTCAAATGTCAGATAACAAATTTTCTTGCGGTTGCTCTGATAAAAATTCGGCAAGACCGGAGATGGTTGCGATTGAAGCCAACCGAATTTTAGATTCCTGCCGAGACAGAGACTGTTTTGAGGACGTAAAGGTATTGCTTACGGACTTTGGAAATAATATTCTCGAGCATACCACGAACATTCGAGCCAAGAGCGCATGTATCTCATGGACATACATTGGTATCGATCCGATCCGATTTAATCGGGGCTTTTATTCGGTAACCATCAAATTCTATATCAAGATTGTGTTCGAGGCATGTATGTGCGGCGGACGCAGTCAGGAATTTGAAGGCGTTGCCGTTGCGGAAAAGAAGGTCGTTTTGTACGGAAGTGAAAGCAACGTCAGCATCTTTAAGAGCAATCCCGATGCATCCGATTACTGTACGACACCCGAACCCTGCTGCTCCACCAAGAACGTTCCCATCGCCGTTGTTGAGGTGGTGGATCCCATCGTTCTCAACACCAAGATTCATGAGCCTGAGGAACCTTGCTGCTGTTGCTGCTGTTGCAATGATATCCCCGGCGCCGTGTCCTCGCGAATCAACGGTAGCCTGAGTGACAGTGACGGAAGATATCTTACGGTATCTCTTGGTGTTTTCTCGGTGGTACGCATCGTTCGACCCGCTCAATACTTGATCCATGCCACCGAATATTGTATTCCCGATAAGGAGTGCATTTCCGCAGAGGAGGATAATCCTTGCGCACTGTTCCGCAGTATGGCATTTCCGACATCGGAATTTTGTCCTCCCGGATATACCTCCGATCAGGACGATCATCGCGGAAACGGAAAATGCGGTTGCGGCAATTAAAAGGAGAATAAAGAAAAAGGGTGTTGCCTTGCAACACCCTTTTAAAGATTTAAAACGTTTCGAGAGATTTATTCAGAAATGCTCTTGTCGTGGGTGATTTGGGACGGTCAAAGATCTCCTCGGGAGTACCATGCTCCTCAATGATTCCGTTCGCCATGAAGATCACCTTGTCGGATACGTTCTTGGCAAATTCCATTTCGTGAGTAACGACGATCATTGTACAGTCCTTGGTCTTAAGATCCTTAATAACCCGAAGGACCTCACCCGTCAATTCGGGATCAAGAGCCGAGGTGGGCTCGTCAAAGCAAAGAATGTCGGGAGAGAGCGCCAATGCTCTGGCAATGGCAACCCGCTGCTGCTGTCCGCCGGACAGCTCACAGGGATAGGATTTTGCTTTTTCCGTCAGTCCAATCGTATTCAAAAGGGAATTGGCGGTTTCTAAAATCTTCGCAAGCTCCGCCTTCTTTTCTTCGTGGGAAAGCTTTTTTTCATTGAGGCGCAATTGGGGCGCCAACATAATGTTTTCCAATACGTTATACTGGGGAAACAGATTGAACGACTGAAATACAAGACCGAAATGCAACCGCCGCTCACGAATCTCCGCATCCTTCAGCTGTTTATGCGAGGAAGCGTCAAAGATCACCTTATCATTGACGGAAATCGTTCCAACATCCGGCGTTTCCAAAAAATTCAAGCATCGGAGCAGGGTAGTCTTACCGCTGCCGGAGGAACCGATGATCGAAAGAACCTCTCCTTTTTCCAGAGAAAAATCAATTCCGCGTAAAACCTTGGTTTTACCAAAGCTCTTTTCAATTTGTTTTACTTCCAATAAAGCCACAGAACCGATCCTCCTTATGCTTTAAAATAACTCAATTTCTTTTCGAAATAATTGAAAAGAAGTGTAAGCGCGCCGACGAACAGTAAATAAAACACACCGGTATAGAACAAGGGCCACAGAAGCGCCTTCGATGCCAGCTGCTCTGCCAATTTCAAAATCTCGACAACAGCGATCACACGGGCAAGAGCAGTATCCTTTACGAGCGTGATAATCTCGTTTGACATAGGGGGGATAATGCGCTTGATAACCTGCTTCAAAATAACCTTGAAGAAAATCTGGCTCTTGGTCATGCCAAGCACCTGACCCGCCTCATACTGTCCACGGGAGATGCTTTCGATTCCGCCGCGGTAGATCTCGCTGAAATAACAAGCGTAATTCAAAGCGAAAGCGATCAGGGCAGAAATAAAACGTCCGCTGACGGCAATTTCCTTTCCAAAAAAGACGAAGGAAAAACCGCTGATGCTTGTTCCGAACAACATTCCGGGAAGATAGAAAACGATAAAGAGCTGAAGCATCAGCGGAATTCCGCGAACGATCCAGACGATCGTTTTCATCAAATACCGAACAGGACGGAATTTTGTCATCGTACCCATAGAAATCAGTAAGCCTAAGGGCAGGGCAAAAATCAGCGTCAGGGCAAACAACATACAGGTTATGTAAAAGCCGTCTAACAAATATAGGGTTACGTCCCAAAAACTCATATATATGTAATCCTTTTCCTAACAGTAAAAATACACCAAACAACAGCATAGCACTCCAACCTTGCGGTGGAGTGCAATGCCATCAATCTTTTGTTGATCGTAATCGACTTACTTCAGATCAGTGATTACGTAGTTCTGCAGACCATACTTTTCAGCAAGCTTGGTCATGGTTCCGTCAGCGGCAAGCTCCTTGAGAGCCTCATTGACCTTAGCGGTCAAATCGCTACCCTTCTTGAAGCCGATAGAGTAGAGCTCGGACTCAATCTCAATGGCATCAACCATTGCCAACGCCGCGTAGTCGCCCTTGCCAACAACGGTCTTTGCCAGAGTCTTATCAACAACCGCAAAATCAGCGGTTCCTGCCATTACCTCGGTAAAGGTATCCATCTGGGCAGTCTTGTCTACGTAGTTCTTTTCGTCAGCCAGGAAGCCCTTAACAACGCCCTCGCCCGCAGATCCGCCCTCAGCGGTACCGATCTTATCAGCCAGAGCTGCCTTGGTGTTTAAGGTAGCAAGGTTGTCCTTCTTCACAACCACGCACTGCTCGTTGTTCATGTAAGCGTAAGAGAAATCAACCTTATCGCTTCTCTGAACACCGTCGTCGTCCGCGCAGTTGGAGGTGAATCCGTTCCAGATGCAATTGATGTTACCGGAATCCAGCTCAAGGTACTTATTCTTCCATTCGATCAGCTGGAACTTGATTTCCATGCCAAGCTTTGCTGCAACAGCCTCTGCAAGCTCGGTATCAAATCCAACCAGCTTACCGTTCTCATCGGTGTAGTTCATGGGCTCATAATCGGTGTAACCAACTACCAGGGTGGCAGTTTCCTCTTCCTCCTTGTTACATGCAACCAAGGGAAGAGCGCACATCAGGAGCGCCAGCGCCAAACAAATAATCTTTTTCATAAACGTTTCCTCCTACCGCTTGATGCGGTTTTTTTGTTTTTTGCGTCGTTTTAACGCTTTACTTTACTAAAGCAATAGTATTGTAACACATATAAAAGGGATTGTCAAGGCTTTTTTTGAAATTTTTTCGAAAATCATAATATTTTTTTATGCTTGTACATAGGATGATTTTGTATGGATATTAAAAAAATTCAACTTTTGTTTTTTTTACTTGCGCTTTTCTAAAAAATGTAGTATAATGTTCACAGATCATTTATGGATTACAAGGAGGAAGCGATGGAGTATATGTGCCGATATGAAGCGTGGTTGAACAGTCACACCGTTGACGAATCAACCAAGGCTGAATTAAAAGAAATTGTGAATAACGATCTTGAAATCAAAGAGCGTTTTTTCTGTGATCTGGAGTTTGGAACAGCCGGATTACGGGGTGTAATCGGAGCGGGCACCAATCGGATCAACCGTTATGTGGTCCGAAAAACCACCAAGGGCTACGCCGAATATATTAAAAAAATTGGAGCGAAAGCCTGTGAACGCGGCGTGGTGATTGCCCACGATAACCGTCGCTTCAGTTTTGAATTTGCCGAGGAGACAGCGTGTGTGTTGGCGGCAAACGGAATTAAGGCATATCTGTTTGACTCCTTGCGCCCCACGCCGGAACTTTCCTTTGCGGTAAGAAACCTGAACGCTTTTGGCGGTGTTGTGATTACTGCCTCTCATAATCCTCCTCAATATAACGGATATAAGCTGTATGACGAAAGAGGGTGCCAGATCGTCGGTGAGATCAGCACGCGAGTCATTGAGGAAATTGCGAAAATCTCCGATCCGCTTTCTGTGGAAACCATCAGCAGGGAGGCGGCGGGAGATCGGATCGTTGTACTGGATTCTTCCATGGATGAGGCGTACTACTCCGCAGTCATGAACGCTACGCTTCAGCCGGAGATTGACAAGAGTGGCTTGAAAATCGTTTACTCCCCTCAGCATGGAACGGGAAATATTCCTGTGAGAACTGTTTTGGATCGCTTGGGATATTGCGTGATCCCCGTCGAGGAGCAATGTCCGCCTGATACGGAGTTTAGCAAAACGTTGAATCCCAACCCCGAGGTTGCCGACGCTTACGTGTTGTCCTTGGAATACGCCAAGAGAGAGAACGCAGAGCTGGTGATTACCACCGACCCCGACTGCGACCGTTTGGGCGTTGCGGTGAAACACGGCGGAGAATACGTTCGTATGACGGGCAATCAGTCCGCGGCTGTTTTGCTGGAATACATCTTGTCCGAGCGCAAAAGACAGGGCAGTCTTCCCGCGGATGCGCTGATGATCAATACCGTCGTTACCTCTGACCTCGGGGATCGGATTTGCGCGGAGTACGGCGTACACGTTGAAAAAACATTGACCGGATTTAAATTTATCGGAGAAAAGATCCATCAGCATCAGCTTGCCTCTGACAGAAGCTTCGTCTTTGGTTACGAAGAAAGCTACGGATGTCTGATTTCCGATTGTGTACGGGATAAGGATGCGGTGCAGGCGGCAATGATGCTGTGCGAAGCCGCAGCTCATTATCAAAAGCAAGGAATGGATCTGATCGACGTGCTGGAGAGCTTGTATGCAAAGCACGGATTTTTCTTGGACGCGCTGGATAACTTTACCTTTCATGGTCTGGACGGTTCAGATAAGATTCGTGGACTCGTGGAGGGATTACGAAATAATCCACCTCGAAAGGTAGGAGAAATAGACGTTGTTACCCTTGAAGACTATGAGTCCGTGGAGATGAGCAGAAGGGGATTCCCGAAATCCAACGTTCTGCGATTTATTCTCGGTGACGGAAGCTGGATTGCCGTTCGTCCCAGCGGAACGGAGCCAAAGTGTAAATTCTATTTCTGTGTAATCGGCAAGAACCTCCAAGAGGCAGAGAAAAAGCTGCAGAATATCCGTAAGGTTTTTGAGGAAAACTGCTGAGTTCCAAAGAGGTGCCATTCATTTTTGAATGGCACCTCTTTTTTATTTTGCTGTTTTTTAAAAATCACTTTCATTTCTGTATTTTTTGTGATATAATATGAGTTGGTTAACGTAATTCGTGCAGAAAGGAGAGGTGTGACGGGATGAATCGGGATGAACAAAAAACCGTACAATATTTAAATCATATTCAATCCCCCGAGGATTTCAAAAAGATCCCCGTGGACCAGATGTCCTATGTCGCGGACGAAATTCGGCAGGAATTGATTCGGATCACCTCTGCCAACGGTGGGCATCTTGCATCCAATCTCGGTGTAGTGGAGCTGACCATGGCAATTCATCGGGTGTTTGATACCCCCAAGGATCACGTGATCTTTGACGTGGGGCATCAAAGCTATGTGCATAAAATGCTGACCGGACGGTATGGTGCCATGGATACCCTTCGCAAGCCAAGCGGTCTTTCGGGTTTTACCAAGCGGGAGGAAAGTGAGCATGACTGCTTTGGTGCGGGACATAGCTCCACCTCCTTATCCGCCGCGCTTGGATTTGCGATTTCGGACAAGTTAAATGATTCGGATGCTTATACGGTTGTCGTTGTCGGAGACGGCGCATATACCGGGGGAATGATTCACGAGGCGTTGAATAACTGCCACAGGAAGCTGAATCTGATTATTATTATGAATGAAAACGAAATGTCCATTTCGAAAAACATCGGACGTTTCGCCAAAAATCTTTCCAAATTGCGCACCAAATCCGGATATTTCAGAACAAAACGAGCAACCGGCGTATTCCTGAAAAAAATTCCTTTGGTAGGAAGGTATATTTTTCGCTTGGTAAGTAATATCAAGAGAATGGTTAAAAATGCGTTGTACGGCTCAAACTATTTTGAAAGCATGGGGCTTACTTATCTCGGTCCCATTGACGGGAACGATTTTGAGGCGGTAGAGCATTTGCTTCGCGAAGCAAAGAAACTGAATGAAAGTGTTGTTGTGCATCTGAAAACAAAAAAGGGAAAAGGCTACGAGCCCGCGGAACAATCTCCCGAATTTTATCACGGCATGTCTCCCGTATGCGCAAACACGGCAGAGAAGAGAACGTTTTCCAAAGAAATGGGGCGATGGCTGACAGAACGAGCGGCAACCGACAACCGCATTTGCGCCGTGACTGCCGCCATGGGCGACGGAACGGGATTGAACGACTTTTGCAAAACCTACGAGAAACGGTTCTTTGATGTAGGAATTGCCGAGGAGCACGCCCTGACCTTTTGTGCGGGTTTGGCGGCAAACGGAATGAAACCCTTTGTAGCGATATATTCCACCTTCTTGCAAAGAGGGTACGATAATCTGATCCATGATATTGCCCTGCAAAGGCTTCCTTGCGTGATCTGCGTGGATCGGGCAGGTCTGAACGTGGGGGATGGGGCGACACATCACGGCATTTTTGACGTGGCATTTCTGTCACAGATCCCCAATATGAGGATCTATACGCCCATCACCTTGGGGGCGCTGGATCGAGCGCTGGAGGAGTCTTATTCCTACCATGACCGTCCCTCTGCTATTCGTTATCCCAACGGATGTGAGAGTGACGAGGTCCTTCGGATGTTTTATCCTAACGGGGAGTACCGCTCTCCCGGTATTGTAAAAAGCTTTGCGGATCAAGAGAGACCTAATCTTTTGATCATTACCTACGGAAGAATTGTGCTTCAAGCGATGGAAGCGAAAAAGAAACTGGAGGCGGATGGAATTTCCGTTGGAATCGTGTTACTTGAAATGCTCAAGCCTTATGAGGAGACGGCGCGGCAATTGTCCTCTTTGGTATCTCACAGGACCAATCTCATCTTTTTGGAGGAAGGGATTCAAAGCGGAGGCATGGGAATGAATCTTGCATCCAGGATGGAACAGGAATATGGAATTCCCAACGATCGAATCCGTATTCTCGCAATCGATGATTCCTTTGTGGAAAAATCCCATGCTGACAAAACCATTTATGATGCGGCGGGAATCGGCGCGGCGGATATCTGTCGAATCGCCTTTGAACTTAACGCGAAACAGACTGTAAGGGGATCATATGAATCATTCAGACTTTGATATAAAGAAAGGGCGTTATCGGCACTTTAAGGGCATGGAATACGAGGTGATCGACATAGCCTACCATTCCGAGACAACGGAGCCGATGGTTGTATACCGTGCCATGTACGGTGATAAAAAGCTCTGGGTTCGTCCCGCTTCCATGTGGAGCGAAACAGTAGAGCGAGAGGGAAAGACTTTTTCTCGATTCACCTACGTGGGCGATGATAAATAAAAGAAGACGCGGAAGCCATGGTTTCCGCGTCTTCCTTTATTTATTCGGTAACCGTACCGCCTTGGTCACATACAGCAAAACCATGTAAATGCAAACGGAGAGAGAGATCTGCGCGGTGAGAGTCCATGGAGAAGAAGCAACGCCGCCGAACCGCAAGAGCAGCAATCGAACGAATGTCGTGGAAAGAATGGTGCAAAGCAGAGGTTTTCCAAGCCAATGGATCAATCGAGGCTTTACCTTCGTTATGACAAACAATCTGGTAATGCTTAACGTAGCATTTACGGTTTCCGTAAAATAGACAGTGATAATGTATCCTGTGATCCCATAGCTTGGGAGCAACGTCCAGACAAGGATAACGGAAAGCAGGGCGTCAACAATATTGACCCCCATACAAAACACCTGCTCTCCCAGACCCTTGAGAATGGAATCCACAGAGGTATCCAGATACATGACGGGAATCAGAGGAGCGATCATCAGTATGTATTTTCCCGCGCCAACCGAGGGGTAAACCACATTCGCCAGCTCGCAAGAAAAGCACATCATGATTCCCGCTGTTCCAACGGCGAAAATTAAAACCGAATGGAATACTTTGTTGATGATTCGATCAATCCGAGCAGAGTCCCCCTGTGATAAGGATTCCGCAACCTCGGGGATGAGCAGTCCCGCAAAGGAGCCTGAAAGAGCGGAAGGGAAAAGGATCAGGGGGAACACCATGCTGTGAACCGTTCCATAAGCCGCGAGAGAGGTGTCTCTGGACGCACCGCTTCGTTGCAATCCCCAAGGAATGAGCATATGCTCCAGGGTGATCAGTCCCGAGCGCACGTAGGCACTGAAGGCAATGGGGAGCGCGGTACTCATCAGCTTATCTTGTATTTTTTCGTTTTCTTGTGATGTGGAGGAAGAAGCTGCTCTGTTTCGTTCCAAAAGAAACAGTAAATATTGAACCAAAAAGGCAAGTCCCTCGGAAATTGCGCCGCCAAGCACGATGGAAAGACACGCGCTTTGGACATCTCTTGCGCCAATCAACGAAATAAAAAGAATACAGCCGTATATCCGAGTGATTTGTCCTACGATCTGCACGATCGCGTTTTTATAAACACGTCGTACAGCGGTAAAATATCCGCCCAAAACAGAGGAAAGCGCAATGGGGGGGAGAGTGAACGCCAACACCTGCATCGGCAGAACCGTACGGGGATCCTTTAATATTTTATTTCCAATTGCGGGGGCAAGAAAGAACAGGAGCGCACAGCTCACAATGCTGAAGCACAAAGCGTATGTAATACATTTCTTTACAATGCAAGTAATCTTAGGGCTCTTTAACGAAGACTGTCCCAAGACATGATGTTCTCCCAAGGCATCGGCAATCAGTTTGGTCGAGGCAAAGCCAATGCCCGAGGTAGCAAGGGTAACAGAAAAGGAATAAACGGTAGTGATCAGAGTAAAAAGCCCCATGGCTACGGCACCGATCCGATTGGAAATATAAACGTTAAAGCTGACTGAAATGGAACGGATCAACAAGGAAACTGCCGTAACCAGCAATCCGTTGGCAATAAATTGTTTTCTTCTGTTCATGCCGCTACCTTCCCGATTTTCCTTTTTGTACAACTATATGTTTTTATTTTAAAAATTAGAATTTAAAGCTTGTTTTGCTTGACAAGCAACCCAGGAAAATGGTATACTATACAGGAAGATGAGTTCGCTCAAAACAGAATCGTGAGGATGGGAAATTCTTATGAAAAAGATGTTAGTCATTGATGGAAACAGCATACTGAACCGTGCGTTTTACGGAATCCGTTTGCTAACCAACAAGGATGGATTGTATACCAACGCAATCTATGGTATGATCACCATGGTTTCTCGTTATATGGACAGCCTCAAACCCGATTATTGCGCGGTAGCATTCGACCTGAAGGCGCCGACCTTCCGACATAAGATGTACGACGGATATAAGGCAAACCGCAAGGGAATGCCCGAAGAACTTGCCGTTCAATTGCCCTATGCCAAGGAATGTATGGCGCAGATGGGATTGAACGTTATTTCCTGTGAGGGATATGAGGCGGATGATATCTTGGGCACCTTGGCATCCACTATGGGTGGGGATGACGTTCACGTTTACGTCCTGACCGGAGACCGCGATTCCTTACAGCTGATCGGTGAGCACGTGTCGGTTCTGCTGGTAAAAACCAAGGAAACCATCGAATTTAATCGCGCTGTATTCCGGGAGCAGTACGGAATTGATCCCGAGCAATTCGTTGAGGTCAAGGCGCTGATGGGAGACAGCTCGGATAATATCCCCGGTGTTGCGGGAATCGGAGAAAAAACAGCGCTGAAATTGATCGCCGACTATAAAACCGTTTCCGATTTGTACGACAGACTGGAGACAGCCTCACTTTCTGACGGAGTTCGCAAAAAGCTGGAGGCGGGAAGAGACATGGCGGTCATGTCACGCGCACTGTCAGAAATTTTTGTTGCCGTGCCGATCTCAAGCAAGATTGACGATTATGCATACGTAGGTCCCGATGCTCCTGCTCTGAAAAAGCTCTTCCTCCAACTGGATTTTACCGCGTTGATCAAAAAATTTAATCTGGAACAAACGGAGATCCCCGAAGGAGAGAAAAAAAGCGAGGAAAATGTAATATTCCGGTATCAGGTCGCAAAAGAATTGTCCGCGCTGGCGGGAGAGGTACTTGCCCTTGATCTGGTTGATGATGCGGTACATTGCTATGACGGGGTGAATCTGTATACGGCTTCCGCTGCTGATATGGATTGGAATGATCTTGCCGCATATATTCAAAATCATTCGGTTGTATGCCATGATTCCAAAAAACTGTATAAGACGTTGATTGAGCGGAATATTTCTATTCCGATGTGTTCCTTTGATACGCTGTTGGCGGCTTACGTTTTGGATTCGGGCAGGGGAAATTATACGCTTTCCGAATTGTTCGTCCGATATAAGAACCGTTCTTTGAACGAGGACATTCCAAGTGCCGTTGCCATATTTGATCTTTTCAAAATCTTGAAGGAAGAAATTGAAAATGGCGGTTTTGGCTCCCTGCTGTATGACATTGAGCAACCTCTTGCTTCCGTTCTGGCAGAGATGGAGCTGATCGGATTTAAGATCGACGCGGAGGGAATTCGCGCGTACGGCGAGGAATTGAGCGAGGCTGCCCAAGCGCTGCAATTGCGAATCTACAGCTATGCGGGGGAGGAATTCAACATTGGTTCTCCCAAGCAGTTGGGGGAGGTTCTCTTTGAGAAGATGGGCTTACCTAAATCAAGAAAGACAAAAACCGGTTATTCCACCGACGCGGAAACCCTGCAAAAGCTCTTGCCAAAGCATCCTATCATCGAGGATATTTTAGATTACCGTCAGGTAACCAAGCTAAAATCCACCTATGCAGACGGGTTGCCCAAGGCGGCAGATGAGCAGGGAAGAGTCCACAGCATTCTCAATCAAACGGGAACCGCTACGGGACGGCTCTCATCCTCTGAACCGAATTTGCAAAATATACCTGTCCGCACCGAACTTGGCAGACGATTCCGTAAATATTTCACGGCGCAGAATGAGGAATACGTTCTGATTGACGCGGATTATTCCCAGATCGAGTTGAGACTGTTGGCGCATATCGCGCAAGATGAAGCGATGATCGACGCGTTTCTTTCGGGAGAGGATGTGCATACGATGACGGCTGCCAAGGTATTTGGCGTGTCACCCGATATGGTTACCTCGGATTTGAGAAAGAAGGCAAAAGCCGTCAACTTTGGTATTATGTACGGAATCGGAGATTATTCGCTGTCCGAGGATCTTGGGATCTCCAAAGCACAGGCAAAGGAATATATTACGAGCTATTTTGAGAAATTCCCCCAGATCCGCGCTTATCTGGATCGCGTTCAGGAAGATGCAAAAAAAGACGGATATGTTACCACCTTGTTGGGAAGACGGCGGTATATTCCCGAGCTTGCATCATCCAATAAAAACGTACAGCATTTTGGGGAACGGGTGGCTATGAACAGCCCCATTCAGGGAACCGCGGCTGATATCATCAAGATCGCGATGATTCGAACCAATGATTCCTTGCATAAGAGAGGGCTTGATGCCCGTCTGATCATGCAGGTTCACGACGAATTGATTCTGGAATCACATCGAAGCTGTGCGGAGGAAGCGCGCGCCATTTTGGTGGATTGCATGGAAAATGCAATATCGCTTTCCATTCCGTTGTCCGTGGAAGGAAGCGTTGGCAACACATGGTACGATGCCAAATAAATAAAATTTAACCACAGAAAATAAGTAACATACGCTGTTTCTTGCTTCTGTGGTTATTTTTTGTTAAAAAAATAGCAAAAAAATCAATAAAACATATGGACATTTGAACAACTTTATTGTATAATGTATAGGAATAGATATATTTATTATTTTTGTATAAAGCGATAAGGAGATACGGATATGCAGATGCGAAAAATCGCGGAGTTGTTGGATGCAGATATTCTGTGCGGACATGACTCTCTGGACGGTGTTGTGAAATCCGCATTTGGCTGTGACATGATGAGCGACGTGTTGGCTTTTGTCAAAAATCAGGCAGTTTTGCTTACAGGGCTTTGTAATCCGCAGGTCGTTCGTACGGCAGAAATGATGGATATGCGATGCATCGTATTCGTTCGCGGCAAGATTCCTCCTGCGGAGGTAGTTGCGCTGGCAAAGGACGCGGGTATCGTTGTTATGACAACGAAAGAAAGAATGTACGCCGCTTGCGGTAAGCTGTATACCCACGGACTTCCCGGAGGAGAAGAGGAATCATGACAGAAAGTGTAAATTTCCACTTTGATATTGACGGGGATAACTTCACGTCGGCGGGAGAAGCCTCAGTTCGGATCAAAAAGCTGCTCCGTGAGATGGGATTTTTACCCGATGTCATTCGGCGCGTATCGGTTGCCATGTACGAGGGTGAAATCAACATGGTAATCCACGCCAACGGCGGGTCCGCGGACGTAAACGTTTATTGCGATCGCATTGAGATTATTCTGAAGGATAATGGTCCCGGTATTTCCGATATCGATCTGGCAATGCAGGAAGGATATTCTACAGCGCCCGATACCATTCGTTCTCTTGGATTTGGCGCCGGCATGGGACTTCCGAACATGCAACGGTATACGGATGATATGAAAATAACGTCAGAGGTAGGCAAGGGAACCACCGTGTTTATGACGGTCAAGGTTTGACTTGCTTCCCATGAAGAAGAGGTAGCGATGTCTATTTATAAGCACTCCGTGACACTTGAGCTATCCAAGTGTAAGGGATGCACCAACTGCATCAAACGCTGTCCTACCGAAGCGATTCGCGTACGGGACGGACACGCGATTATTAAAGAAGAAAATTGCATTGATTGCGGCGAATGCATCAGACTGTGCCCGTATCAAGCAAAGAAGGCAACCTTCGATAAATTTGAAGATTTTCAAGGGTACCGATATAAGATCGCCATTCCCGCACCGTCGCTGTACGGGCAGTTCGAGGATCTGGACGACGTGGATTACATCTTGACCGCCTTGTTGAAGTGCGGTTTTGATGCTGTTTTTGAGGTTTCCCGCGCGGCGGAATTGATTACAGAATATACCCGCCGATATATGAAGCAGGAAAACCTTCCTATGCCGATCATCAGCTCGGCATGTCCCGCAATCGTTCGTTTGATCGCATTGCGATTTCCTTACTTAAAAGAGCATCTGTTACCCTTGATGCCACCGATTGAATATGCGGCGAGAATCGCAAGAGAAGAAGCGCTGGCAACCCATCCCGAGCTTATGGATGACGATATCTGCGTCTTGTTTCTCTCTCCCTGCCCCGCAAAGATCAGTTACGTAAAGAATCCCCTCGGCGTGAAGAAAAGCGCCGTTACAGGATCTCTTGCCATCAGCGATTTTTATTTTAAGATCCGAGCGAAACGTAAGGAGATTTCAGATCCACTGCCCCTATCCCAATCGGGAATCATTGGTTTGAACTGGGCAAGTTCCGGCGGAGAAGCGACGTCTCTGTTGTCGGATAAGCATCTGGCGGCGGATGGAATTGAAAACTGCATTCACGTACTGGATGAGATTGAAAACGGTACCCTGCATAACCTGGAATTTGTTGAGCTGAACGCTTGTCCCGGCGGCTGTGTGGGAGGAACCCTAAATGTGGAAAACCCATTTATTGCCAAGGCGAGATTGCAATCCATGAGAAAATACCTTCCGGTCTCCCGTAATCGCGTTGCGGTAGCGGATGAGATTCCCAAGAACATTTATTGGACGGAGGATTTGCCCTCTGATTGCTTTAATCAGCTATCCGATGACCGTATCACCGCCATTGCCAAGATGTCTGAGATCGAAGCGATTTACAAAGAACTTCCGCATCTGGATTGCGGATCCTGCGGAGCGCCCAATTGTCATGCGTTGGCGGAGGATATCGTAAAGGGTGAGGCGAAAAAGAGTCATTGTCTGATTCGACTTCGAGAGCATTTAAAAAAACAGGATCATGATTGATCCGAGGGGAGGTGTTAACCCATGACAGTAAAACAACTTGCAGAAGCCTTTGGCTACCGTGTGCTTTGCATGCCCGACGAGGGCAGAGAAGTGGTTGGCGGTTATGCGGGTGATCTTTTGAGCTGGGTCATGGGGCGACTGGAAACGAATAACGCATGGGTAACCATTATGTCCAATGTAAATATCGTGGCAGTTGCGACTCTTGCCGATCCTTCCTGTATCATTCTTTCTGAAGGGGTTGTGTTGGAGCAAGATGTACTGAACCGAGCGATTCAGCAAGGTGTGAACGTACTCTCCACCGATAAAACCACCTTTTCGGTATGTGCCGATCTTGCCACGGTATGATGAATCGGTATTTTTACGATTTTCATATTCATTCTTGTCTCTCACCTTGCGCGGATGACGATATGACCCCCAATAATATTGCCGGAATGGCGGCAATAAAGGGACTTCAGATTTTGGCGCTGACCGACCATAATTCCTGCAAAAACTGTCCCGCCTTTTTTGAGGCGTGCCGCAGACAGGGAATCGTTCCAATCGCCGGAATGGAATTGACCACCGCCGAGGACATTCATCTGATCTGTCTGTTTGAGGAGCTCGCGCAGGCAATGGCATTTGACAAGGAGATTGCGGGACATATTCTTCCCGTTAAAAACCGTCCCGATATTTTCGGCAACCAATGGATCTTGGACGAAAATGACGAAATCAAAGGGGAAGAGGAGATCCTGCTGATCTCTGCTACGGATCTTTGGGTGCGGGAAGCCACTGAGCTTGCCAGATCCTTTGGCGCACACGTTCATCCCGCCCATATTGATCGGGAATCCAATGGAATGATTGCTATTCTGGGAGATATTCCGTCGGAATACGGATTTGTTTTTTATGAATTAAACGATCAATCCAATTTGGAATCCTATCAGAATCGATTTCCATATCTATCATCGGAAAATGTTTTGGTGTGTTCCGACGCACATCAGCTTTGGACCATCAGCGAGGCAGAGCATTTTATCATGATTGAGGACGAGCCATACAGCTCGGCATTGGTCAGGCACCGTTTATTTGAGTATTTGAACCGTGACTGATCGGATTTTCAATGAATTTATTTTACAATAAATAAATTAAAATAAACACGGAGGATTTTTTTCAACATGAAAAAGAATTTGACCACAGTTATGTTCCGTGGTACAAAGGCTCAGGAAGAACAGCTGGACGCTGTCATTGAGCAGTACCGCGACACACCGGGTGCGTTGATGCCTGTACTGCAAAAGGCTCAGGATATTTACGGATATCTGCCTTTGGAGGTTCAGCGTATGATCGCTCTCAAAATGGGAATCTCCATGGAAGAGGTATACGGTGTATCCACCTTCTATTCCCAGTTTGTTTTGAACCCCAAGGGTGAAATCGCCATTGCGGTTTGTCTTGGAACAGCATGCTATGTAAAGGGAAGCGGAGAAATTTTGGACAAGATCACCCAGATTCTCGGACTGCCCTCCGGTTCCACCACGCCTGACGGGAAGTATTCCTTGGAAGCAACCAGATGCATCGGTGCTTGCGGACTTGCTCCCGTGTTGACGATCAACAATGAGGTGTACGGAAGACTGACTCCCTCCGACATGGACGAAATTCTTGCAAAATACAAATAATCAACTCGTATGAAGGAATTATCTTTAAATATTCTTGACGTAGCAAAGAACTCGGTTGTAGCGGGTGCGTCCTTGATCACGATTTCCTTGGATACCGATGAAAACGGATGGTTGACACTGAAAATCGTGGACGACGGTTGCGGCATGAGTGAAGAAATCTTGCGTCACGTAACCGATCCGTTTTATACTACACGAACCACACGCAAGGTCGGTCTTGGTTTGCCGTTACTGAAACTGGCGGCAGAGCAAACCGGAGGATATCTTCGGATGGAATCTTCCACCCAAGAGGGGGAAAGTGGGACGTCCTTGGTAGCGCAATTCAATACAAAAAGCATTGACTGTATGCCCCTCGGGGACATTATTTCAACTGTTTGCATTCTGATTGCGGGAAGTCCGGATATTGATTTTGATTTTTCGGATACTTCCAAGGAAAGATCGGTATCATTGAAAACAAAGGAGCTTCGAGCGGTGCTTGGAGAGGGGATTTCTCTCGCGGAGCCGGAAGTTCAAGCTTGGATCGGAGAGTATTTGAAGGAGCAATATACTTTAATCGGTTAGGATAAATTTTTCAAAATTAGATGGAGGAATCATTATGAAATCTTTGGCGGAGCTTGCCGCAATCAGAGAAAAAATGCAGAGCAAGGTTGTGATTCGTGAAGGCGCGGCTACAATGAGAGTCGTTGTTGGCATGGCAACCTGCGGAATCGCTGCGGGAGCCAGACCGGTTCTCAAAGCGTTTGTTGACGGAGTCAACAAAGGTGAACTGACCGATAAGGTCACCATCACCCAGACCGGTTGTATCGGTATTTGTCAGTATGAGCCCGTAGTAGAAATCTTCGAAGAGGGTAAGGAAAAGGTTACATATGTCAAGCTGGATGCCGAAAAGGCTGCGGAGATTGTTGAAAAACATTTGAAGGGCGGACAGGTCGTGACCGAGTACACCATCGGCTCCTACAAGCAAAGCTAAGCCTCAATAGAACATAAGAAAGGACAAAGAATATGTTTAGATCACATGTTTTGATTTGTGGCGGTACCGGTTGTACGTCTTCCAACAGTCTCAAGATTCAGGAAGAAATGAACAAGGAGCTCCTTGCCGCAGGTCTTGAAAATGAGGTCAAAGTCGTCCTGACCGGATGCTTTGGTCTGTGCGCTCTGGGACCGATCATGATCGTATATCCCGAGGGAACCTTCTACAGCAACGTAAAACCCGAGGATGCTCGCGAGATCGTTCAGGAACATCTGCTGAAGGGTCGTCCTGTGGAAAGACTCGTTTACCACGAGACAACGAGTGAGGACACGCATCATGCGACCTCTCTCTCCGAAACCACCTTCTATAAGAAGCAGAAGAGAATTGCTCTGTGGAATTGCGGTGTGATCAATCCCGAAAATATTGATGAGTATATCGCAATGGACGGTTATCGTGCGTTGGGTAAGGTCCTGACCGAGATGACTCCCGACGACGTAATCCAGACCATTCTGGATTCCGGACTCCGCGGAAGAGGCGGCGGCGGATTCCCCACGGGACTGAAGTGGAAGTTTGCTTCTGGCAACCGCGGAAACGTAAAGAAATACGTCGCTTGTAACGCCGATGAGGGTGACCCCGGCGCGTTCATGGACCGTTCCATTCTGGAGGGTGACCCCCACGCGGTTCTGGAGGCTATGGCGATCGCAGGTTACGCCATTGGCGCTGACGAAGGTTATATTTACGTTCGCGCGGAGTATCCCATTGCAATTCACCGTCTGGAGATTGCCATCAAGCAGGCTCGTGAATACGGTCTGTTGGGTAACGATATTTTTGGAACAGGCTTCAATTTTGATATTCAGCTTCGCTTCGGCGCCGGCGCGTTCGTATGCGGTGAGGAAACCGCGCTGATGACCTCCATCGAGGGTAATCGCGGTGAGCCCCGTCCCCGTCCTCCGTTCCCCGCAGTAAAGGGTCTGTTCGGACAGCCTACGGTTCTGAACAACGTAGAGACCTACGCAAATATTTGCCAGATCATTCTGAACGGTCCCGAATGGTTTGCTTCCATGGGTACTGAAAAGTCCAAGGGAACCAAGGTGTTTGCTCTCGGCGGTAAGATCACGAATACGGGTCTTGTTGAAGTTCCTATGGGAACAACCCTTCGTGAGGTTATTGAGGAGATCGGTGGCGGTATTCCAAATGGCAAGAAGTTTAAAGCGGCGCAGACCGGCGGTCCTTCCGGCGGATGTATCCCCGCATCTCTGATTGATACTCCCATTGACTACGACAACCTGATCGCCATCGGCTCTATGATGGGATCCGGCGGTCTGATCGTTATGGACGAGAACACCTGCATGGTAGACCTTGCTCGTTTCTTCCTTGATTTCACCGTGGACGAGTCCTGCGGTAAATGTACGCCTTGCCGTGTCGGAACAAGAAGATTGCTTGAGATCCTGGATAAGATCATCGCAGGAAACGGTGAGCTTGAAGATCTGGATAAGCTGGAGGAGCTCTCCAATTACATCAAGAGCGCGTCTCTTTGCGGTCTTGGTCAGACGGCGCCCAACCCCGTTCTTTCCACTCTCCGTTACTTCAGAGACGAGTACATAGCACATATCGTGGACAAGAAGTGTCCCGCAGGCGTATGTAAGAGCTTGCTGCAGTACAAGATCGATCCCGATAAGTGTAAGGGCTGTACGCTGTGCGCGAGAAAGTGTCCTGTGGGCGCTATCAGCGGTACCGTTAAGAATCCTCACGTGATTGATACCGCAAAGTGTATCAAGTGCGGCGCTTGTATGGACAGCTGTAAGTTCAACGCAATTTATAAGGAATAAGAAAGGAGAACAGTGGACATGGAAACTATTAACGTTAAAATTAACGGCGTAGCCTATGCCGTTCCAAAGGGATCCACGGTTCTTGAGGCTGCAAGAGCGGCTAAAATAGATATCCCCACCCTTTGTTATCTGAAGGATATCAACGAGATCGGCGCTTGCCGTCTGTGTCTGGTTGAGGTATCCGAGGGAGGAAGACCCTTCCGTATGGTTACCGCGTGTGTATATCCCGTAACCGAGGGAATGGAGATCCTGACCAACACCCCCAAGATCAACAAATCCAGAAAGACCAATCTGGAGCTGTTGCTCTCCAACCACGACAGAAAGTGTCTTTCTTGCGTTCGCAGCACAACCTGTGAGCTTCAGAAGCTCTCTCTGGAGTATGGTGTTGACGAAACGAAGTTCTCCGGCACGAAGAATGAGTATAAGATTGACAAATCTTCTCCCATCATTCGCGATAACAACAAGTGTATCCTTTGCCGTCGTTGCGTTGCCGCTTGTAAGAATATGCAGGGAATTGGTGTAATCGGCGCAAACGACAGAGGATTTGACACCCACATCGGATCGATCTTTGAGATGAGTCTGTCTGAGACCAGCTGTATCAACTGCGGTCTGTGTATCGTAGCATGCCCCGTAGGCGCTCTGTATGAGAGAGATGATACCGATAAGATTCTGGATGCGATTGCAGATCCCAACAAGCACGTCTTGATTTGTACCGCTCCTTCTGTACGTGCGCAGATCGGTGAATGCTTCGGCTTCGAGCCCGGCACGGATTGCGAGGGTAAGATGGTTGCCGCGCTGAAGCGTCTGGGCTTTGACGGTGTTTACGACATGAATCTGACGGCTGACCTGACGATCATGGAGGAGGCTACCGAGTTCCTCGGAAGAGTAAAGAACGGCGGCGTATTGCCCATGATTACCTCTTGCTCTCCCGGTTGGATCAAATACTGTGAGCACTACTATCCCGAGTTTACCGAAAATCTTTCCACCTGTAAGTCTCCTCAGCAGATGTTTGGCGCAATTGCCAAGACCTATTATGCGGAGAAGATGGGCTGGAATCCCGAGGATATCTTCTTTGTTTCCGCAATTCCTTGTACCGCAAAGAAATTTGAGGTCGGCAGACCCGGACAGTCTGCGGCAGGTGTTCCTGACGTTGACGTTGCCGTTACGACCCGTGAGCTTGGCAGAATGATTGCCAAGGCAGGTATTGATTTCAAATCTCTGGCTGATGAAGCATTTGATGATCCCTTTGCGTTCGGTAGTGGTGCTGGCGCGATCTTCGGTGCTACCGGCGGTGTTATGGAGGCAGCTCTGCGTACCGCTGCGGAGGTAATTGAGAACAAGCCTCTGGAGAAGCTGGACTTTACCGAGGTTCGTGGTATTGAGGGCGTAAAGACCGCATCTTACAAGCTTGGTGATATCACTCTGAACGTAGCGGTTGCTTCCGGTACTGCTAACGCGAAGAAGGTTCTCGAGGCAGTGAAGGCGGGTGAAATGAACGTTCAATTCATCGAGATCATGGCATGTCCCGGCGGTTGTGTCAACGGCGGCGGACAGCCTATTCAACCCGCACTCGTAAGAGAAACCGTGGATCTGAAGACGGTCAGAGCGGCAGTTCTTTATAATGATGACGTGAACTGTGACATCCGTAAGTCTCACGAGAACTCCGGTGTAAAGAAGCTTTACGACGAGTTTCTTGGCGAGCCGAATAGCCACAAGGCACATGAGATTTTGCATACCCACTACGTAAAGCGCGGTCTGTAAAAGTGCGAAAGCCGTATGGGAAACCATACGGCTTTTTGCTTCGATTGTATAGAAAGAAAAGGGAAATGATATGCATTTTATTACTCCTATTAACGGAACGATGATTCATCTGACCGATGAAAAAATTGTCAAGGGGCAAAATGTCGTCCACTGTGTCATCGATGCACCTGAATATTACAAGATCGAGATCAACGGAACACCGTGCATCTACCGTGCCGGACGTTGGTATTTGAGTGTTCCGCTTTTGGATAATACCCTTGTTTTACAGGCGAAAAGCCTGACTACGGGAGAATGCATAGAAAGTACGGTTTATCGGCTATATACTCCCCGTAAAATATACCGTGTGTCTATTGACGATGGAATATGGTTTTTACAGGATATCGCAAAAAATCAAGATCGGTACAAGAGTATTTTTGAAAATCCGTATTTAATGCTTTTGAGGCGGTTACATGAGGAATACGGAACAAAATTTCATATAAATATTTACAATGAATGTCCCGAGCACGGTGGTTTTCAGCTTTCTATGCTTTCCGACCGATTCAAGGACGAATGGCTCTCCGTGAACGATTGGGTGACACTGCATTTCCACGCGAAGGCGGATTCCCCCGGATATCCATATGCCACAGCCGACAGAAAAACCACCTATACGGAATGTAAGCAGGTCATGGATCAGATTGAACGCTTTGCGGGATACAGGGGCGCTGTTACAACCTTACACTTTGCGGAAACAACCGAAGAAGGTATCAGAGGCTTGTACGATTGCGGAGTAAGAGCGCTTCTTGGTGACTTTTCGCAAAGCAATGCAGGGAATATCCGGTTGTGTTATCAATCCAGCAGAGAGGAGTTTGATACGGTCCGTCGCTTTGGATTTTGGAAAAACCCAAGAACGGAAATGATCATGTTTTGTTGCGACACCGTATTGAACTGCGGATCACTTGATCAGATGAAGCAAGAACTGGAGTGGTTTTCCTATCAGTACCCTGACCGTAGCTTTATGGATATTTTGATCCACGAGCAGTATTTTTACGAGGATTATCATCATTATCTTCCCGATTATGAGAAGAGACTCAGAACAGGAATCGAATGGTGTATCCAACACGGATACACACCCGGTCTTGTCAAAGAGCTATTGGACGATCATTTGAGGAAATGATGCGACAGCTTTCTCCGTGCGGACATATGCCGCACGGAGTTTTTTATAAAAGATTTAAGAAAAGAATTGACAAGACTTTTTTGTTATGATATAATTATATAAAGATAATTTTGTTTCATAGGACGAGGTGTTATAATGAATCAAAGTAAGTTAAAACTTGTGTTTGGAATCGCCGGAATCGTTCTCGCAGTTGTTGCGATTGCACTCTTTTTCGTTGGTATTTTTGCAATTGATTTCGGGAATGCCGCAGTGGTAAAGATCATGGTCTTCATCATTTCTTTTCTTTGCCTTGCCTTGGCGGCAGAGTTGTTCTATTTGCTTTGGATCGAGAATGACAGCGCCCCCAACTACTTCTTGTATAATAGTCAAACCAAGAGAAACATTCCCGCCAATAAGCTGACGATCCAAATCATTCACAGCAAAATGAATCGGTATTTGTCCGGCTTCGCTCCCAGCGAGGGAAAGCTTTGGACCGATAAGATTCTGGACAACCCTTACTTGGATATTGAGGACAAGTTCAAGCCCGCCGTCGCGTATAAGCTTCTGTACGATCTGGCAGAAAAGGACACCGAGCAAGCGTGGAAATGCTTTGAGCAGGCATCTGAGGAGACGGTGGAATTCCTTTGCTCCGCATTGGAGATGAATTACGATACGGATATGGCAAGAACCCTGCGCCAGATGAAGGGATCTAATCCCTTGAATTTGAAGCTGGTGAGAGACTATATTGTGAAAAACAGAAATTATCTGAAGGGCAAGTTGTGTCGGTATATTTACGATAACATTCAATTGTTCTGATTTCATTCTGTTTTGTGTCGTTTGCAAATACCATGCCACAAAACGGCATGGTATTTGTTCTTTTATATCAAATGTTCGGAAAAGGAGTTTTTTATGTTCTGTATCAAAATTGCGGATATACGTATTGCAATCGATAACAAATATAACTACGTAAAGCTCCTTTGTAATGATTACACCGTACCGGAAAGCGAAGGGGTGGATATGACCGTACGGGTCTCCGAGGAAGAAATCCTTCGTGAAATGGAAGCCGCAGAGGTGAAAATAACACCTGACTATGCGGAGGGAGTTTGCGTATACCGATCCATCTGCAGACGACTGCCAATTGATTTTCAATCGTTTTTGATGCATTGCGCCGTGATTGAATACGAGGGACAGGGATATGCCTTCGCCGCCAAAAGCGGTACGGGAAAATCCACGCATATCGCCCTGTGGCAAAAAAGGTTTGGTGATTCTGTAAAAATCATTAACGGAGATAAGCCGATTATGCGGTTTGCGAATCATCATCTCCTCGCCTACGGAACACCTTGGTGCGGCAAGGAAGGCTATAACATCAACACTTCGGTTCCATTGACAGCAATATGCTTTTTGGAAAGATCGCAGACAAATACCATTCGAAGAATCAAAGCCGATGAAGCGGTGATGAGAATTTTTCATCAAATCCTGTCTCCCGAGGATATGGAAACGGTAGACGCGTTATTTCCGTTGCTGGATCGGATGCTTCGACAGATCCCTTGCTACGTATTAGGATGTAATATTTCCGAGGAAGCCGCAGAGGTTGCGTATCAGGGAATGAATCTGAAAAATAATTTTTAATCACAGAAAGAGAATCAATATGAAAATCAAAAAGGGCTTTGTAGTCAGAGAGCTTGCCGGTGAGTGCGTCGTCGTGGCACTTGGTGAGGCAAGTAAGGTCTTTAACGGAATCATTAAGCTGAACGCGACGGGAAAGATCCTTTGGGAAATGCTCGCCCGCGGCTGCGAAAAGGAAGAAGCGGTTGATGCGATATTGAAGGATTACGAGATTGACCGTGAAACGGTAGAAGCGGATTTTGACCTCTTTGTAGAAACCTTAAAGGGAGCGAATATTCTTGAATAACCGAGAAATAAATTTGACGGATGCGATTGCGGTCATTGAGGAGGTCCTGGAGGGGGGCGGGGAATTCCGTCTTTACCCGAAGGGAACCAGTATGCTACCGCTTCTGCGGCAGGGCAAGGATTCTGTTGTTTTAAGCAAAAGACCTGATTCCGCAACGCCCCTAAAAAAGCACGATATTGCTTTTTACCGACGCAAAAACGGTCAGTTTGTCCTTCACCGTGTTATGAAAACATGTCGGGACGGCAGCTTTACGATGTGCGGAGATAATCAGACCGTCCCGGAGACGGGAATCCTTCCCGATCAGATCATAGGATATGTTTGCAGAATATATAAAGGGGAAAAAGAGCTCTCTTTCCATTCTGTAAGATATAAAATATACGTATTTTTTTGGACCTGTATGCCATATCGGCGTTGTATCAGATTTTTCAGAAGAGGCTTTCGCTTTATAAAACGTTGCCTTCTGGGAAATAAATAAGAATGAATTTCTGCTTCGATACCATACCGCAAAAGACTGCAGTTTTTTGCGGTATATTTTTTTGTAGGAGAGGAAAAGATGATAACCTTTACAAGCATTCAAAACGATCCCACGATCAAAGAATATATCAGCAAAGCTGACCAATCACTGTTGGCGCTGGGATACACCGAGCACAGCTTCGCTCACGTAGGGAAGGTCTCTCATTCGGTGGAATATATTTTAACAAGCCTTCATTTTCCCGAGCATGATATTGAACTTGGAAAAATCGCGGCATATATGCATGATATTGGCAATCTGGTAAATAGAGTGGATCATTCCCAAAGCGGAGCAATTATGGCATTTCGTCTATTGGATCATATGGGCATGGATCCCGCGGATATAGCGACCATTGTCACCGCCATAGGGAATCACGACGAGGGAACGGGAGTTCCTGTCAATCCGATTGCCGCGGCTCTGATTTTAGCCGATAAATCCGATGTACGAAGAAGCCGCGTTCGTAATCGGGATGAGGCAACCTTTGATATCCATGACCGAGTGAATTATTCAGTCGTGGAATCAGATCTGACGATTCTGGATAAGGAACGGGAGATTCGCCTGAATCTGGTGATTGAAACGCAATACAGCTCGGTCATGGATTATTTTGAGATATTCCTGAACCGTATGATTCTTTGCAGAAAAGCAGCGGAAACCTTAGGGTTGAAGTTCCGCCTGATCATCAATGATCAAATGCTGTTATAATTTTTATTTTTTTCTAAAAAAGCTATTGACTTTACCGCTTTAGTGTGTTAAAATATTAAAGTATTTTGGATAAAGAGGGGATATCAATATGAATATGCTTGAAAATAAAGGATATCAGCTGTTGATGAGAGCGATCGTTTCTATTCAAAACGAAGAGGAATGTATGGCATTTTTGGATGACTTGATGACCAAGAAGGAGTTGAATGACATCGCCCAGCGACTTCTGGTTGCGAAAATGTTATCGGATCAGGTAGTTTATAACAAAATTGTCGAGGAAACCGGCGCCAGTACCGCAACCATCAGCCGTGTCAATCGCTGTATTTTATATGGAGACGGAGGGTATTCCCGTATTCTCGAACGAATTAAGGGAGAACAGAAATGAGTTTTTCTAAGCAGGTATTGAAAAAAGAAGAAAGTGTCACGTACAGCTTAAGAGATCTGTACCGCAAGTACGGCTACTCCTTGTACAAGGTTAGCAAGTTTGAGGAGTACGATCTGTACGCTCATAACAAAAGCTTTCTCGTCAGCCAGAACGTTCTCACTTTTACCGATACCAACGGAAAGCTGTTGGCGCTGAAACCTGACGTGACCTTGTCTATCATTAAAAACATTCCCGATCAGGACACGGTGATACATAAGCTTTGCTATAATGAGAACGTATACCGCACCTCCGCGGAAAGCAACGGCTTCCGCGAGATCATGCAAACCGGACTGGAGTGTATCGGTAAGATTGATCTTTACGCCGAGTGCGAAGTAATCATGTTGGCGCTCCGCAGTCTGGAAACAGTCAGCAAGGATTATATTTTGGACCTCTCACACATGGGAATCATTGACGGGCTTCTTGAATATACCAATATCGATCCCGCGGACAGAGAACCCTTTATCCGATTGATCGAGAGTAAAAACACCAATTCCTTGGCATATATTTGCGATCAACAGGGAATTTGTGAGGACATCAAGAAAAAGCTATGTACCCTTGCTGATCTGTATCTGCCCATCAATCAGGCGCTTCCCGTTCTTGCCTCCCTGGTGCTTGGAGAAAAGATGAAGCAAGCCTATGAAAACCTGAAAAACATTGGGGCGGTTTTAAGCGCGTACGGACTGGACAATCGGCTTTATCTTGACTTTTCTATTGTGAATGATGCCACATATTATGATGGATTGAGCTTCCGTGGATTTATTAACGGGATTCCCGACAGCGTTCTCTCGGGAGGGCGGTATGATCGGTTGCTGCACCGTCTGGGTAAACAATCGGGCGCCATCGGATTTGCGGTTTATCTGGACCGTCTTGCACGGTTCGAGGCAGAAAGCGAGAGCTTTGACGTTGACGTAATGCTTTGGTATGATCCCGATACCAAGCCACAGGACCTTCTGGTAGCACAACGCCGTCTATTAGAAAACGGAAATCGTGTCATCACTGTTTCCGAGCCGTGTGAATCGGTTCGATACCGTCAACTGGTAAAATTGACAAATGGAGGAATGATCACCCTTGAAACCAATGATTAACATTGCTCTGCCCAAAGGCCGACTGGGGGAGAAAGCTTACGGTATGTTTGAAAAAGCGGGCTTTGAGTGTCCTGCCATTCACGAGGAAAGCCGCAAGTTGATTTTTGAAAATCCGGAAAAGGGAGTTCGATATTTCTGGGTGAAGCCCTCTGACGTTGTAATTTACGTTGAGCGGGGCGCCGCTGATATCGGAATTGCGGGTAAGGATATTATTTTGGAATACGAGCCCGATATCTACGAGCTTGCGGATCTGGGAATCGGAAAATGCAGAATGGCGGTTGCCGCAAAAAAAGATTTCTGCGACCGCAGAGACCGTACCTTGCGAGTGGCAACGAAATTTCCCAATATCGCAAAGACCTATTATTCCTCTTTGAGCAGAGAGATCGATATCATCAAGCTGAACGGCTCCATTGAGCTGGCACCAATCCTCGGGCTTTCCGACGTGATCGTGGATATCGTGGAAACGGGAAAAACACTCATCGAGAATGATCTTGAGCCGAAGAGCGATATTGTCAACATCAGCGCTCGCCTGGTAGCAAACAAGGTCAGCTATAAGTTTAAAAACGAAAGCATTCGAGCCATCTGTGAGCAGATGAATCGAGTGATCGAAAACGGGCAGTAAGTCCATAGGAGGATGCTGTGATACGGATATATAATTATAACGAGATTGATCGGTCGGAGATTTTCTCCAGAGAAATCGGCAGCACGAAAAATGTCGAGGGTGTGGTTTCCGATATTATTTGTGAGGTTCGAAGCAGAGGAGATGCCGCTCTTTTTGACTACTGTGAACGGTTCGACCGCGTGAAGCCGGATTCGCTGGAGGTGACCCAAGAGGAGATCGATAAAGCTTTTGCATCGGTAGATCCCACTTTTATCGAGATTCTGAAAAAGGCATCGAAGAACATTTACGCCTTTCATTCCAGACAGGTTCGGAATAGCTTTGTAATCAATGAAACCGATGGCGTGGTTATTGGGCAAAAGGTGATTCCGATTGAAAAAGTCGGTCTTTACGTACCGGGAGGAACAGCGGCTTATCCGTCCTCCGTATTGATGAACTCCATTCCTGCCAAAATTGCAGGCTGTAAGGAGATCGTTATGGTGACCCCCCCCTCACGGGACGGCAGTGTAAACCCCGTCATTCTTGCCGCCGCGAAGCTTGCAGGCGTAGGACGGATCTTTAAGGTTGGTGGTGCGCAGGCGATTGCCGCTCTGGCATACGGAACCGAGACCGTTCCCGCAGTGGATAAAATCGTCGGTCCCGGCAATGCATTTGTTGCCGAGGCAAAGAAGCAGGTATTCGGTAAGGTTGCCATCGACATGATCGCGGGTCCCAGTGAAATTTTGGTAATTGCGGACAGCACGTGCAATCCTGTCTACGTAGCCGCCGACCTTTTGTCTCAAGCAGAGCACGATAAGATGGCAAGTGCGGTTTTGGTTACCGATTCTTCGGAGCTTGCAGAACAGGTATCCCTTGAACTGGAGCGTCAAATTCCTCTTCTGGGAAGGGAAGAGATCGCGCGTGCATCCATTGATCAGAACGGCAAAATCATCGTCACAGACAGTATTTTACAGGCTGTAGAGGTTGCAAACAGCATAGCCCCCGAGCATCTGGAGCTCTGTGTAGACGATCCCTTCCGCTATTTGGATAAAATTCAACACGCGGGATCGATCTTTATGGGAAAATATTGTCCCGAAGCCTTGGGAGATTACTTTGCCGGTCCCAATCACACGCTACCTACCAGCGGAACGGCACGCTTTTCCAGTCCCTTGTCGGTGGACGATTTCGTTAAGAAAACACAATTCACCTATTATACCGAGGAAGCGCTCCAAAAGGTAAGCAAGGATATTGAGTTTTTTGCTCAAAAGGAAGGCCTTGGCGCTCATGCAAAAAGCGCCGTGATCCGATTTGAGGATTTCATAGAAACCGAGGAGAAATAATGAGCCGTTTCATCAATTCAAAATACGCACGTCTTGAGGCTTACACACCCGGCGAACAGCCAACAGACATGAAATACATTAAGTTGAATACCAACGAATCCCCCTTTCCGCCTTCTGCGGGTGTTCTTCGAGCCGTCAATGAGGATGCAGTATCTCGCTTGAATCTATACCCCGATCCTGTTTGCAAGGGGCTTAAGAAAAAGCTTGCGGACTTGTATGGGGTCCAAGCAGACAATGTTTTTGTATCCAACGGATCCGATGACATTTTAAATTTCTCCTTTATGGCTTTTTGCAACGCGGAGAATCATCCGGTAAAATTCCCGCAAATCTCTTATGGCTTTTACCGCGTTTATGCCGAGCTTTACGGCGTACGCTACACAGAAATCCCGCTGAAAGAGGATTTTTCCATTTGTGTTGAGGATTATCTGGGCAACGATGCGAACGTAGTAATTGCCAACCCCAATGCGCCCACAGGTCTTGCATTATCCAAAAAGGAGATTGAACGTATCGTTCTCGCCAATCCCGACCGTTTGGTTTTGATCGATGAGGCGTACGTAGACTTTGGCGCGGAATCCTGTGTGGATCTTACCTTAAAATACGACAATCTTTTGGTGGTTCAAACCTATTCCAAATCCCGTTCCATGGCAGGTGCCAGACTTGGATTTGCCTTTGGCAATCGGGAGATGATCGCGGATCTTGAAAAAATCAAGTTTTCTACCAATCCCTATAATATCAACCGTTTGACCTTGCTTGCGGGAGAAGCTGCCATTGAGGATAATCCGTATTATATGGATCACTGTGAAACGATTGCCAAAACCAGAAAATATACCCAAGAAAAATTGAGAGAAATGGGCTTTACATGTACCGATTCCAAAGCAAACTTTATTTTTGCGAAAAGTGGGGAGATCGGCGGTGAGGAGCTTTATCTCAAGCTGAAGGCGCAGGGAATTCTCGTACGGCACTTCAGCAATCCATTGATCTGCGACTACAACCGAATCACAGTTGGAACAAGAGAACAAATGGACTGTTTAATACAAGCGATCGCTTCAATTCTGAAAAAGGACGTAAAATAATGAGAAAAGCTGAAATCAACAGAAAAACGGCTGAAACCGATATCTCCTTGAGCTTAAATCTGGACGGTAACGGTGTTGCCGATATCAACAGCGGTTGTGGTTTTTTAGATCACATGCTGACCCTGCTTGCGTCTCACGCAAACATTGACCTTACGGTACGATGCGTGGGGGATACCCACGTAGACTACCATCACAGCGTAGAGGATATTGGAATCTGTCTGGGACAAGCCTTTGCCAAGGCGATTGGTGACGCCAAGGGAATCAACCGTTACGGTAGCATGATCTTGCCCATGGACGAGACTTTGATCCTTTGCGCCATGGATATTTCCGGTCGGGACTGCCTTTGCTTCGGTCTGAATATTCCTGCCGAGCAGATCGGTGATTTTGATACCGAGCTTGCGGAGGAATTCTTCATTGCCTTTGTACGGCATTCCAAGATTTGTCTGCATTTTCAACAGCTGGCAGGTAAGAACTCCCACCACATCATTGAAGGAGCCTTTAAGGCGTTTGCTCACGCGCTTGAGACCGCAGTGGCAATTGATCCTAAAAAGGCAGATAAGATTCCTTCCACAAAGGGTATGCTGATATGATAGCGATCATTGATTACGGTGTTGGTAATTTGTTCTCACTGAATAGCTCCTTTCGCGCCATTGGTGCCGAGGTTACCGTTACCTCCGATCCTGCGCAGATTGCGGCGGCAGACCGAATTCTTTTGCCGGGTGTAGGCGCTTTTGCCGATGCGGCAAAAAAACTCCGAGACAGCGGACTTGACCGTGTTATTATGAAAGAAACGGCAAATGGCAAACCCCTGCTTGGAATTTGTCTCGGTATGCAGATGCTGTTTGAGAAAAGCTATGAATACGGCGAGCATGAAGGACTTGGCTTGATTCCCGGCGCAATTCGTCCCATCAGTGATGTGATTCCGAACGATCTGAAGATCCCTCATATTGGTTGGAACCCTCTGCATATGAAAGGAGAAAAGGATCCTTTGTTTTCCCATATTCAGGAAGGGGATTGTGTTTATTTCGTTCACTCCTTCTATGCGGCACATTGTGAGGATTACGTCATTGCCACCGCGGAATACGGCGCGGAGCTGACTGCCGCAGTTCGAAATAAAAACGTTTGGGGTACCCAATTCCATCCCGAAAAGAGCGGCAAGGTCGGACTTGCAATTTTGAAAGCGTTTTGCGAAATGTAAAGGAGCAGATATGAACATAATACCTGCAATTGATCTGATTGGCGGACAAGCAGTCCGACTGATGAAGGGCGATTACAATAAAGTAACCGTATACAGTGATGCCCCTGCGGAGGTTGCAAAAAGCTTTGAGGAAAGCGGCGCAAAATTTTTGCATATCGTTGATCTGGATGGCGCCAAAGAGGGAAGTACAGCAAATTTTGAGACCATACAAAGTATTGTGGCTAAAACCAATCTTTCCGTTGAGGTTGGCGGCGGAATCCGAAGCATGGATACCGTCAAGAAATACATTGAGATTGGTGTCGACCGCGTGATCATTGGAACGGCAGCGGTTACAGATCCCGACTTTTTGAAAAGCGCGGTTGCGGCATATCCCGATCATATTGCCGTCGGCATTGATATTAAGGACGGAATGGTTGCAATCAAGGGTTGGACTGAGGTCAGTGCGCTTTCTTGCTTTGATTTTTGTAAATCGGTTCAGGATCTGGGTGTCAAGACCATCATCTGCACGGATATTTCCAAGGACGGTATGATGTCGGGCACCAATCTGGAGCTTTACCGTGACCTATCCGATCAATTTAAGCTGAATATTATCGCTTCGGGCGGTATTTCTACCATGGAAGACGTACGCCGTCTGGCGGAAATGAATTTGTACGGAGCAATCCTTGGGAAGGCTCTGTATACGGGAGCAATTGATTTGAGGGAGGCTGTTTCCCTCGCAAAGGAGTACGCATGATTACAAAGCGAATTATTCCTTGTCTGGATGTCAAAAACGGACGTGTGGTCAAGGGAGTTAATTTTCTGGATTTAAAGGATGTTTCCTCGCCTGTTTCCTTAGCGGAATTTTACAGCGATTGCGGAGCGGACGAATTGGTTTTCTACGACATTACCGCGTCTTATGAGGAACGGTCTTTATTTACGGATATTTTGAGAGAAACGGCAGAGCGTGTGTTTATTCCTCTGACGGTAGGGGGCGGTATTCGCTCTCTGGACGATTTTGACCGCGTATTAAAGTGTGGCGCGGACAAAGTCAGCGTGAATTCCGGCGCCATTGCCAATCCCGATCTGATTTACCATGCCGCCAAAAAATACGGAGACCAATGTGTGGTTCTATCCGTAGATATGAAACGTGTAGGAAACTCTTTCCACGTATTTAATAAGGGTGGACGAGAAGATACGGGAATGGAAGCCATTGAGTGGATCAAACGCGGTGTTGCCAACGGCGCGGGAGAAATTGTGGTCAACAGCATTGATACCGACGGTGTCAAGGGAGGCTTTGATCTTGAAATGCTTGACGCGGTTTGTCATGCCGTTCAAGTACCTGTTATTGCGTCGGGCGGCGCGGGGTGCATCGACGATTTTGTTACTCTGTTCCATCAACTCCCCAAGGTGGACGCGGGACTTGCGGCTTCCATTTTCCACTTTGGAGAGGTTAATATCAAGGATCTAAAACAACGATTGAAGAATGAAAATATTCACGTCAGATTATAAAGGAGAGCAAGGATGCTTACAGTTAATGAATTGAAATTTGATGAAAAGGGTCTGATCCCCGCCGTTGTCGTGGATGCCGTATCCAAAAAAGTACTGACGGTTGCATACATGAATCGGGAAAGTCTGGAGATCAGCATGAAGGAGGGAAGCACCTGCTTCTGGTCTCGCTCCAGACAATGTCTGTGGAGAAAAGGAGAAACCTCCGGAAACAAACAGCATATCGTCAGCATTACCACCGATTGCGACCGCGATGCGCTGACGGTTTCCGTATATAAGGATGGTCCCGCCTGCCACCTTGGAACAGATTCCTGCTTCAACGAGGTAATTTACCAAGGAGAGTCGGAGGAATTTTCCCTGGAAGCTCTGATGAAGGTCATTGAGGGAAGAAAGCTGGAGAAAAAGGAAGGATCTTATACCACCTATTTGTTTGAAAAGGGAATTGACAAGATTCTTAAAAAGGTGGGAGAGGAATCCACCGAGGTCATCATTGCGGGAAAAGCCAACGATCGCGCGGAAACGATTTACGAAATCGCCGATCTTGTCTACCACGTGATGGTTCTGATGATCGAAATGGGAATTTCCTTGGAAGATATCAAGAGTGAGCTCGCCTCCAGACACGTCATTGATCACAAAGTGAAGCAAGAAAAGATGACGAAATAACAAAAACTACCGATTGCGTTGCAATCGGTAGTTTTTGTTTTGATTGTCATCGCTCCCTAAGATCGGCTGTATTTTCATGTTTTTTGAGCAACAATTTCAATCAAACTATTCATGGAGGTGATTGAATGAAAAAAAGAATTTGTGTTTATTTGTTTTCTGTTATTTCTATATTGATCATTGGTTCCATTACCGTTTCTGCGGTAAGTGAACCAATATTCAATTGGTATTGCAAAAGAAACAAGGAGCATAAACAACCAATTGCCGATGCATCCATGCAATGGATTGAAACTTACGGAGGATATTATATTGACCCTCAGCATGGGGATAACGACAAAGAAAAAGTAGTCTATCTTACTTTTGACGCGGGGTATGAAAACGGAAATATTGGAAAGATACTCGATATAATGAAAGAAGAACAAGTGACGGGAGCGTTTTTTGTTTTAAGTCATCTGGTCACCTCGCATCCCGATCTGATAAAAAGAATGGCAGACGAGGGGCATATCGTTGCCAATCATACGGCACATCACAAGGATATGACGAAGCTCGATGATCTTGATGCCGTCAGAAAGGAATTAGATACGCTAAATGACCTGTACCGTGAGGTTACGGGCAAAGAACTTGCTAAATATTACCGTCCTCCGGAGGGAAAATTTGACCGACAATCCTTATCCTTTGTCCATCAGCTTGGATATAAGACCGTCTTTTGGAGTCTGGCATATGCCGATTGGGACAATGAGAAGCAGCCATCATCGGAATCGGCAATGAATACGCTGATGACCTATATGCACAACGGCGCTGTCATTCTCTTGCATCCCACGTCCGCAACCAACTCGGCAATTCTCGAGGAATTTATTCAAGCGCTAAAAGAGCAAGGGTACCAATTCGGCACGCTGGATGAATTGACCCAAGCATAAAAAAAGGATCGCGTACGCGATCCTTTTTGGTTGTTGATATTAATTATACTTACTCATGATTGTCTGAAAATATCGCTTCATCCGTGTCAGCATCCTCGGTCTGATAGGGCTCGATCATGTAACGGTCAATAATCGGATACGCCGCATAGGAAGTAATAAACCCTATGGTAGCAAGTATATAAACGAAGGGAATGATCAACGGGAGGGAAATACCAAGAGGCATAAGCCAGAAGATCAAAAAGATGTGAAGAGCAAACAGTAACACCAGTCCGATTCCCGCCATCAGATTCCGCCTGATGCCAAGCACAGAGAAGATCAGTGCATTTTTCAGGATTTTCAAATTGGACAGGTCAAACGTGATCAACAAATGATAAATGTAGAAGCGCATAACGATATAGATCAGAGCAATTGCAAAGATAGCGAAATACATAAAGTCTGCGCCAAAGGAGCCTGTCTTATAATAGAAGAACAGGAAATCCACTATCAAAACCGCGCTGAAAATAAAGTCGATCAGACCCATAAAAAACGCTTGCTTGAAATTTCGTTTGATGGCATAGAAGTAGTCGGAGAATACAAACACGGCATCCCCGCGCACCAATCCGCGAAGTACATATTTCGCGCCCACGTTCTGCCAACCCCAGGTAATTGCCAAAAACAATCCCAGAAGAATCATTGTAATCATCATCCAGGGATTGAACACAGGAACCTCCATCTGGATACCCGCAAAATCCAGAGATTGCGCAAGGGAAGGGGACGGAAGAATTTTGGTCATGCCGTATAAGGGGGCAAAGCTTACCGATGTCACGGTAGGTGTTTTGGCACCCAGAAAATAAATACCGAAAATCCCCAGCAAAGGAATAATCTGAAAAAGCATCAGCAGATTTAATTGAAGCAATTGGGTAAACTTTCTTCCCCAAAGGACGAAAAAGAATTTCAGATTTGGCTTTCGGTTTTCCTTTTCATAAACACCTTTGCCGTCTCGATTCATGTCAAAGAGCTTAAACTTTTTTTCTTTCTTGTTTCTCAAAATTCTATTTCCTTATCTAATCTTTATTTATTTTTTGCGCCAAGCTCGTTCGCGCGATTGGTGCAGGCGAGCATTGCTTGTTCAACGGCTTCACTTAAGTGATACTCGTCTAATTTTTCCAGCGCGCGCTCCGTGGTTCCTCCTTTGGAAGCCACTCTGGAAATCCACATATCAGGAGTATCCTTGGATCCCTTCAACAGCATGGCAGAGCCAATGACCATATCGCAAATGATATTGAGCAAATCCCGATCGGGAATTTTTTGAACAAGCGCCCCTTGATAGATCGCATTAATAAACTGAAATACATAGGCGGGAGAGGAGGAGGTTACACCGATCATTCGGTTCATTTCTTCCTCGTTGATCAAAACGATGCTTCCCGCGCATTGAAATACAGAACAGACGAAGTCAAAATCCGAAGGGTTGGAAAGGGGATTTTCACAAATCAATGATACGCCCTGTCCTATCAACATCGGAACGTTGGGAAGAACACGGATCACACATGCATCACTCAAGGCGGCGGAAATATCGGTGACCGCAATTCCCGCGGCAATAGAGATATAAAGCTTCTTTTCGTGTCCGTCAACGGAAGAAATCTCCTGAAGAACTTCGGGAAAATTCTGGGGCTTGACCGAAAGAAGCACACAATCCGCTTCGGAAACCGCATCCGCAATGGTCAATACGGAACGATAGGGAATGGAAGAATTTGTGGGAAGATCCGTATATTGATTGGAATTTTTATCATAAAGCAAAATTTCGGAAATAGATATGCCATGAGCAACAACGCCTGAGATAATGGCCTTTGCCATGTTTCCTACGCCAATTACAGCAAGTTTTCGATTCATTCTGTTCACCTCGCCATCTTAAATTTCATTATATCATACTTTTTTTAACAAAAGATAAATTCTTATGGTTTATTTTTTAAAGATCTCGGTTATACCGTAAAATTTCAAAAGCAAAAACCGCTGTAGCGGCAGAGGTAGACAAGGATCCGCCAAAGGTACCTCCGTAATCGATTCTTACGATTTTATCTGCCATGTCCAATACCGATCTGGAAATTCCTCTTTTTTCGCCCCCCAAAATAACCAAAAGCGGTTTTTGAAGGGGAATATCAAACAGGGAAACGGAATCGCGGATTCCCGCGCACAGAACGGTATAGCCTTTTTCCTTAAACATGGGAATTGCTACGGTGGGATTGGCAACGTAAAGCTTCATCAACTCGGATGTCCCCGCGGAGGAACGGGCAACCACGCCGGCAGCCCCCATCCAATTGCGCTCTCCCAAAACCAAGCCGTCAACACCCGCCGCGTAAAGAGAACGAACCGCATATCCAAAATTATAAGGGTCCTCTACGCCGTCTAAAATAAAATATACGCCGTTTTCTTGAATGGAATGAGGAGACAGAGGGGGAAGGATTCGATCGGTACAGAGGGCAATAATACCGCCATGGCTGGTACCAACGCACAGCTCGTCAATAACAGAACGTTCTGTAAATTCAACCTCGAAGGACAGCTCACGGGCCTTTGCCTGCAGGAAGCCAAGCTCCCGTCTCTTTGAATCGACCTTTTCCCGATCAAAAAGAACACGAAGGATCCGTCTGTCATTGGTCTGCGCCTCAATTCCTTTCAAAAGCGCAGAAATGGAAGGCATCCCCTCCAAAATATCCGATTCAGAAAATTTCTTGATTTCCTTTTGCATAAAAAATCCTTTGAAATAATAATAAAATAGAGAAAAAGAAGCATATATTGGTAAGGAATAAACCAATTGGTAAAGAAGGGATTCGCTATGATGTATATTTCATCCGGCAAGGAACGATGTGTAACACTTGCGACGTATCTGGTGGAAAATCATACGACTGTACGGGCTGTTGCCGCACAGTTTGGAATCAGTAAAAGTACGGTACATAAAGATATTACTCAGCACTTAAAGCGGGTCAATCGCCCCTTGTATGAGCAAGCAAAAACCGTTTTAGAACAAAATAAAAAAGAAAGACATCTACGCGGAGGCGAAGCCACCAAGCAAAAATACAAGCATGAGAGTCATTAGTTCTACTTGTTATTTTGGCAATGGAAGAATATGGAATTTTGATTGATGGATATTCCGACAAAGCGCAACGTATAACTCATTACCGAGCCTGCGTTTCAGATCCTCAAATCCCTCCATTACACCTGCATAATCGGAAAGAGAGTGGGAAATGCAGGGAAGAAGGGGCGTATTTCTTTTAATCAAATCAGACAATGCCTCCCGAGAGGAGATCGAAGTAATATAATTGAGATCGATACATGCCCGAAAGGATTTGGAGGACATCAGTCGATTCAGCTGATCCTCGGGATTTGTTTTTAAGTTGGATTCAAAGCAACTGAAAATCGGCCGGCAATGCTGACGAAATATAATACCGTTCAGATCAGTATTGATCCAATCCTCCTCACAGAAAATGGGAAGCCGTAAGAAGATAGCGTCACTTCGGTTGACAGTCATACGCGAAAGGAACGGTTCAGAGGAAATACCTTCGGTCATCAGCACATCTGCACAAACGAAATATTTGATACCGCGTGGACAATTGGCGCGAATCAGCTGTTTGATTTGGCGAATGCGATCCTGCATCATCGAAACTGTTAGATGATTGTGATCAAAGGATACGGTAAACACAAAGGTTCGAATACCAATCTCGCAAAAATAAGAAAACGTCTCCTTTAGCACAGAATCGTTCAGATGCTGATTTGAGACAATGAGATAGTCAAAATCTAACACGGACACAGAAGGGGACCTCCGCTTCGTAAGTCATGGATACGTTGATTTTAAAATTTCATTCCCGAAACCTAATTATACAAAATGCAAATTTTGTATAATTAGGGGGATAGTTTTTAGAATAAACCCGCCTTGAATACTTTCAAATATACCGTAATTTTATCATATTCCAAAGGAATTGTCAAGGCATCGAATCTCTATTTTTGACTGATCTGTAAATCTTCTTCTCCAATCGACAATTTTTCCAAAAAACTATTGATTATTTATTCCTTTCTTGATATAATGAACATATCAATAATTTGTTTGGAGGATTCAATCTACTATGGCACTGAAAATGAGATTTTTGTATTACTCCGGTAAAGCCAAGATGCAAGCAATGGCTGAGATCGTGAAAAAGGAGTTTGATCTTTCGCAGAATCACAATGCGATCGACATCATTCCTCCCGCATACTCTTGTGAAAATGAAAGATTGGTTATTCTTGCTGTTTCCGGTAAGGGTGAGCCTGATGACGTGCTGCGCCGCTTCTGCTTCGAGCTCAACAAGAAAAAGGCTCAGAACGTAGCTCTGCTGGTTGACGGCGACGAAAAGATCGCGAATAAACTGCTGGAGGTTCTGCGCGAGACAGGAACCAATGTAATCAACGACGTCAAGTACATCAAGATCAGCGGTCTTCCTTTCTTTGGCGGTAAGGTTACCGAGGAGGAAAAGCAAGATCTTGTTACTTGGGTACGCTCTATCATTGATCAGCTTCAATAATGCTAAAAATTTTGTATAATTAGATCATTCTTCACTTTGCAAAATGATAAACTAAAAAGTGCTACACAGACAGAACTCTGTGTAGCGCTTTTTATTTGTTTTAATAAAAGGTTGCCACCTCTTGCTTGGGCGGAACGGCAAATTCCGTACTTTCAACATAAAGAACAGGTCCCGGCTGACGGTACAAACTATGTCGTTCGATTTTGATCGATCCTTTCACCGTGATCCAGCTCCTTGCCTTCAGCATAATCGGTTCCTTAAAAATACAGATCAACCCGCTGAACTGAATATCATCTACACAACAAGTCATTACGTGACGACCTAAAATCACGGCATTTTTGGGCAACCGTGGATCGGGTGCAACCATTCCCTTGAATTTTACTGTTTTTCCTTGATAGGTATTCATTTCCTCGGAAAGATCTCTATACCAAAGCGCATAATCCTCGTCCGCGATTTCTATCACGGGAGCATTTACATCAAACGGCAACGGATCCTCGATGTCATCATATTCCACATGTCCGTCAGGATAATCATATACAATAGCAATTCGTCGCGAAATACCTCTAACGATCTTATGAATCTCCTCCTTATCAATGGCGTCCGAGGCACGGTTCAGAACAATCATTTCCGCGTCACGAAGCTTATCCACGGTAAGCTGGCGAAGGTTGTTATTGTAGCGGATGAAGGTATTGGCATCGGCAAACATCATATTCTGGTAAATTGCCCAGCTGGCAGGCATTGCCGCATAAAGTGTTTGCAACGACCACATTCCGTTGTATTCGACAATGATGCGATCTATTCGTTTGTTTCTGGTAATTTCTTCCAGATTTTCTCTGGTGATCCAACTCTCGTCTTCCACAACGTGAATCTTTACGTTGTGTCCCCAAAAGCGAGAAGGATCCAATTCCTCAATTCCCTCCTCACAAAGAAGGACCAGAGTTTTTTCCCCGCTGTTAAAGTTTTCATCATTCAGAGATTCCTGAATAATAGAGGTCTTCCCTCCCTCTAAAAATCCGGTAAAAAGGTATACGGGTAATTTCATGAAATCACTCCTTCAGCGTACTGTGAAACAAATTTTCCAGCGCTTCCTCGTCGATCTTCGAGCCAATCACACAAAGCTTTCCGATGGGAGCAGCACTTCCCTTTCTCACGTTGATCTCTCCGGGAATATAATCGAAATGGAGCCATTCGCCGTTCTCCGATTCTACAATTCCCTTTGCGCGAAGAATGATGCCGTAAACGTCATCGTACTTCAATGCGCTCAGTATATCTTCAATCTCCTCGGCATCAAATTTGCGCAGAGTTTCCATTCCCCATGAGGTAAATACCTCCTCTGCGTGGTGGTGATGATGATGATCATGGTTACATCCGCAATGCTCATGGTGATGTTCGTGATGCTCATGGTGATGCTCTTGCTCGTGCTCACACTCACAATGCTCATGATGAGCATGATGATGGTGGTGATGATATTCATGCTCGCAGTCACAATGCTCGTGGTGATCGTGATCGTGATGGTGTTCATGATCATGGTGATGCCCACATTCAGGACACACCGTTTCCGCAGCCAATTCCTCTTCCAAAGAAGATTTATTTTCCATGGCATGAATCAAGGTATGAATATCCAAGGATGAAGCGGGAGTGGTTACGATGACTGCTTTATCATTGTGCTGACGGACCAGCGCCAGCGCCTCCTGCAGCTTGTGATCTGTGGTTTTATCTGTATGGCTGAACACAATGCACTTTGCATGAACGATTTGGTCATTAAAAAACTCACCAAAATTCTTCATATACATTTTACACTTGTTGACGTCCACCACTACTGTTGCGCTGTTTATCTCCACTCCCTCCAGCTCCGCCTCCAGAACCGCCTTGGTGACGTCACTAAGCTTTCCTACGCCGGAAGGCTCGATCAAAATACGATCGGGCTGATACTCGGCAATTACCTGTGACAATGCCCTGCTGAAATCACCAACTAAGGAACAGCAGATGCATCCCGAATTCATTTCAGCCACCCGAACACCGGTATCCTTTAAAAATCCTCCGTCAACGCCAATCTCGCCAAACTCATTTTCTATCAAAACAAGCTTCTCTCCCGCGTGCGCCTCACCAATCAGGCGATTGATCAGCGTAGTCTTTCCCGCGCCCAAAAAGCCCGATATAATATCAATTTTGACCATACTTATTTTCCTCATTAAAAATCGTTTATTTATGGAAACAGAGGTTGCCTTCGGCAACCTCTGTGTTTATTGTCTTACGCCTTACCGACGGAACCGAACAGCTCCATCTTTTCCTTTACGGTTGCCTTGATTGCCTCAATACCGGGAGCAAGAACCTTTCTGGGGTCGAAGCCCTTTCCAACCAGATCCTTTCCCTCCTCAATGTACTGACGGGTTGCCGCCGCAAACGAAAGCTGACATTCCGTGTTCACGTTAATCTTGGCAACGCCCAGAGAAATCGCCTTCTTGATCATATCGGAAGGGATACCGGTTCCGCCATGGAGAACCAGAGGCATGTCCCCCGTCTTCTGCTGAATGGCATCCAGCGTCTCAAAGGACAGACCTGCCCAGTTTGCGGGATACTTTCCGTGAATGTTTCCGATACCAGCCGCCAACATGGTGATTCCCAGATCAGCGATCATCTTGCACTCATTGGGATCCGCGCACTCGCCTGCTCCAACAACGCCATCCTCTTCTCCGCCAATGGAACCTACCTCTGCCTCCAGAGACAGACCCTTTTCGTTACACACAGAAACCAACTCAGTGGTCTTTGCGATATTTTCATCAATGGGATAATGGGAACCATCAAACATAACGGAGGAGAATCCCGCTTCAATGCACTTGTAGCACGCCTCATAAGAGCCGTGATCCAGATGAAGCGCCACAGGAACCGTGATCTTCAGCTCCTCCAGCATACCGTTTACCATTCCAACAATGGTCTTGTAGCCGGCCATGTATTTTCCCGCGCCCTCAGAAACACCGAGAATAACGGGAGAATTCATCTCCTGAGCGGTAAGCAGAATCGCCTTTGTCCACTCCAGATTGTTGATGTTGAATTGACCGACGGCATATTTGCCGGCCTTTGCTTTGGTAAGCATTTCTTTGGTTGAAACAAGCATAGTAAAATCTCCTTTACATACATTTTTATCCATAAAGTATTATACACCATTCGTCAAGAAAAATCAAGGCTTGATAAAAATATTTTCCTTTATTTTTGAAAAAATCATTGATATTGAGGCGCAACAATGATATACTTAATGTAAGAGATTAAAAATATTATTTTATATATTCGGAGGTTGCCCATGAATTTCAATACCGAACAGAATAAGGAGCGCTTAAGCGAGTCTCAAATGAAGGAAGCGCTTCAACAAATATATGAGGCACTTTGCGAGAAGGGCTATGACCCCGCAAGACAGATCGCAGGATATATTTTGTCGGAGGACCCCGTTTATATTACCGATTGGAAAAACGCCAGGGGCTTGATCGGACACATTGATCGGGATGATCTGCTTTTGGCACTGATACGAAATTATTTGGAATCCGAAACGTAAAAATTGGCAGGAGGTGATTCTCATGAGAAAAACAACGGGTTTGATCAGGGGGATCACCCTCATTTTTTCCATTGTACTGCTATGGAGTTCCCTGTTTAGTCTCCCCGCCTCCGCCTCGCTCTCCCTCCCAACCGTTTCGGGCGTTTCCGCCGCATATCTGTATAATTACGACAGCGACCGCGTCTTGCTTCAGCAAAATCCGAAAATTCCGATCCCTCCCGCCTCTACCGTAAAAATCATGACCGGTCTTTTGGCACTCCAAAAGCTAGAGCATCGCCAAGATGAGCTCGTTACGGTCACGGCGGACATGCTGACAGGCATACAAGGGTATACAATCAACCTAAAAGCCGACACAACCCTGAAGATCCGTGATCTTCTGTACGGTGTGATTTGCGGAGGGGGAAACGATGCAGCAAACGTATTGGCGATCCTTTCCTGCGACAGTGTAGAAGCATTTGTGGAGGAAATGAATCGCTATGCCCGTGCCATTGGTTGTACCCAAACCCACTATACTAACCCAACGGGCATTGACGATGCAAATATGGTTACCACGTTGGAGGATATTGTAATCATCGCAAAAAAAGCCGCGGAGCATCCCACCTTTCTGGAAATGAGCTCGGCTGTCAATTATGCCTATACCCCCGTTGGCGCCAACGACTCCGTGGTCTTTTATAATCGAAATGCTCAAATCAGTACCTTCTCCGGGGCGGGATATCAGAATCGTCACGTAAAAGGGCTGAATGCGGGTATGACGGACAGAGGTGGGTACTGTGTCGTAAGCTATGCGACAAACGGAGAGGAACGATATCTCTGTATCATCATGGGCGCCTCGGAAACCCCTGTCGGGATCATGTCCTATTATCATTCCAATCACTTACTGAATTATCTGTTTCAAAAATACTCCTATCTTCCAATCGCACAGAAGAACGATGAAATTTGCTCCGTGCCTGTTCAGTACGCGCTGCCTCAAAATGGCGAAAAAGAGGTCTCTGTTCCTTGTGTTCTGACGAAGGATTTATATGGATTTATTCCTGCGGATACCGATCTGAAGGAGGGACTTGACTATCGGGTCTATTTTTACGAGAATCCCCTCACAGCGCCTGTAGAATCGGGAACCGTAATCGGAGGCGTTGACATTTACTTAGGAGATGACTTCATTTCCGGATGTCCCATTGCCGCGGCAAAAAACATTGATTCCAGTTCCCTTCTCGTTTCCCTAGCCAAAATGAAATCCAATATTCTTTCCCGCAGAAGTCTTATTATTCTTCTGTTTTTGATCCCCATGCTTTGTCTCTATCTTTACATGTCAGGACAGCGGCATCGACGCAAGAGCATCAAAACGATTTCGGATATTCAAAGGCTCCAAAAATAAAAGACGAAGCGCGCGGCTTCGTCTTTTATTGATTTTACTTTCGTTGCGCGGATCGCTTGTTGAAAAACTGTGCCAGAATTCTGAAATTTTTGAAGCCGGCGAAATAAGCAATCCAAGAGGTTGCAAGTGCGGGAATAACCAAAAGATAGAATGTCCACCAATAGTGCCACAGGTGAAGCCCTCCCGGAACCGAAATCTCCAACGCTAAGCCGCAGTACATTCCTTCCAAGAACATGGCAATCGTCATCACAACGCTTGCGATACTACCCGCAATCTTAACCGTTCCCATGGTGGAATACACACAAGAATAGATCAGAGCGATCAGAAGGTTCGGAATATTGGCGATCAAAGAGAGCAAAAGTCCGGTATGGGGTCTGTATGGCTTCTTGCCAACGTCTACTGAAATTCTGTCTTTTGCGCCGATTTCCCAGGTCATCGTATAAATTAAAAACAAATAAAAAGCAATCGCAAATACGCTTACAACCATAGAAAGGATCCGATTTTCAGCGGCGCTTGTTGCCAAGGAAAGAACGCTTCCGAAAATAGAAATCGCAAACTGGTTGATAAACATTTTGATCATGCTGTATGAATACTGACTAAAAAAGCCTTTCATATCGATCCTCCCATTGAAAAGATACCTGCTATCTTGGTTATTATAGATGATTTTTCAACATTTTGCAAGACATTCGGCAAAAAATTTACACTTTATCCACTAAATTATCACCGAATGTTATATAATATAGGTAGATACTTTCACGGAGGTTCAAAATGGTCTACAGTGTTCCCCTTGAAACCCTGCCGACTCTGGTACGGGAATACGCGTCCTATAAAGCAGTCATTCAAAACTCGTCCGAAAAAACAATTTCGGAATATTTGCTGGATCTACGTACCTTTTTTCGCTTTTTATTGGCTCGTGAGAAAAAGATTCAACCGAACACGGAGGAATTCGAGGCGATCGATATCAGCGGAATTGATCTGAATTACATCAAAAACATTACAACCGAAGATATCTATGAATTCCTGATGTATGCGGACAGCGTTCGCGGAAATATGGCGGCGGCAAAATCCAGAAAGCTTTCCGCAATCAAGGGATTCTTTAAATACTTAACGGTAAAGCGTATGATGCTGGAGGAAAATCCTGCCGCGAATATCGAGTCTCCCAAGAGAGCGCAATCCCTTCCCAAATTCTTGTCCTTGGAGGAAAGTCTTTCTCTGTTGGATGCCGTGCGAAACGATACGGAATCTCCATCCAGAGTGCGTGATTTTGCAATTATTACTCTTTTTCTCAACTGCGGCATGCGAGTTTCCGAGCTTGTGGGAGTTGATCTGAACGACGTTGACCGACAACTTCGCTCCATGAGTGTTACGGGAAAAGGAAACAAACAGCGAATCATTTATTTGAATGAAGCTTGTCGGGATGCCCTTTCCGATTATATGAATGAACGGTTGAGTGAAAAATACGTAAAAGTGAACTCCCCTGCCCTTTTTTTGAGCAAGCGTCAGCAACGAATCAGCGTAAAAACCGTTCAATGGTTGGTGTATAAATATCTGGATCTTGCGGGCTTGGAATCCAGGCACTACTCCGTCCATAAGCTTCGCCACACCGCCGCCACCCTGATGTATCAATCGGGCAACGTGGATGTTCGTGTGCTAAAGGATATCCTTGGACACGAGCAATTGAACACCACCCAGATCTATACCCATGTCAGCAACCGCAGTATGCAGGAGGCAATGGAGCATAACCCCCTCGCCACACAAGAGGGATTGTCCGACGAATAAGGTAACCAAAAAGGAAGGAACCCATGGCTCCTTCCTTTTTTACTCAGTTAAAGAATAATACAAATCAGTCCGCCGCTGCCCTCGTTGATGATTCGCTCCAGAGTTTCGGAAAGCTTTGTTCTGGATTCCTCCGGCATGTGCTCAAGCTTCGTGTGCAAGCCTTCGTTGACAAGCTCATAAAGGCTCTTTCCGAACACGTTGGATTCCCAGATCTTGCCCGGCTCCTTCTCAAATTCCCGAAGCATATAGTGCACAAGCTCCTGAGATTGCTGTTCTGTTCCTACAATGGGGTTAATCTCGGTTTCGATATTGGCTCGAATCAGATGAATCGACTGTGCCGAAGCGCAAAGACGAACACCGTATCCGCCCGATTGCTTGACGATCTCGGGCTCCTCCAGATGCAGCTCCTCAATGCGTGGCATGACGATACCATACCCTTTTTCCTCTGCCATAGCGAGAGCTTCCGCAACGCGGTCGTATTGCGCCTTGGCGACGGAAAGATCCTTCAGGAGATCAATCAGCGCGTTTTCATCGGGAATTTCAAATCCCGTCAGCTCACTGATCACCGAGTAATAAAGCGCGTCGTCAAAGGAAACACGGATTTTGGCTTTTCCCGTTCCAAGATCAATATCCTCAATGGCGCTGTCCTGTACGTATTCATTATCGGATAGCCGTTGGAATGCCTTCTTGATATCTCCCGTTTTATGAACCTGATCGGCACAGGAGCAGATCGACGACCGCAAGGACGCCTTGATTGGATGATCCTGATCCAACGCACTCATCCAACCGGGTGTTTCCACACAGATCTCCGATACGGGAAATTCATGCAACACAAGCTCCAGAATGTGCCGGATATCCTCCGCGTTCAAGTCAATACAGCTAACAAGCGCTACAGGCACACCGTATTTTTCTTCCAGCTCATAAGCAAGAGCTACTGCCGATTCCGCTGAGGGATCCGCGGAGTTTAATACCATAGCAAAAGGCTTTCCGATTTCCTTCAGCTCACCGACGATCCGCTCCTCTGCCTCAACATAGCTCTCTCGCGAGATCTCTCCGATACTGCCATCCGAGGTGATCAGCATACCGATGGTAGAGTGTTCCTTGATAACCTTTTCCGTCCCCATCTCTGCCGCTTCCACAAAGGGCATCGGCTCCTCCTGCCATGGCGTATGGACCATTCTGGGCTGACCGTTTTCAATGGTTCCAAGCGCCTCGGAGACAATATACCCCACGCAATCAATCATTTTGACACGAAGGGAGGCGCAATCATCGAGACGAATGGTGACCGCCTCATCGGGAACGAATTTCGGCTCGGTGGTCATGACCGTCTTTCCCGCCGCCGACTGGGGCATTTCGTCTCTTGCCCGATCTCTGGAATACCCATCCTCCATATTCGGCAGAACAAGAGACTCCATAAAGCGTTTGATAAAGGTTGACTTTCCTGTTCGAACCGGCCCTACCACGCCAATGTAAATATCGCCCCCGGTTCGCACGGCAATATCCTGATAAATTGAATGCTCTGCCATAATAAATTAATCCTCCCGATCAATGTTTCAGTAAACTATATGGGAGGATTGTTTATTTTAGAACTATTTTGTTTTGGAGCTGTCGTTACAGCGATCTTGGCAGAATTTTATAGATCTCGTCAATTGCCGCTTGGGGCAAAAGGGTATGAAGATCCTCGCCCGCCAGAATTTTTGCACGAACAACAGTTGAACTGACCTCTGCCAGCTCCTCATTGGATTTTAATAAAACAGTCTCTGCTTCGGGATTGTGCTCACGATTGAATTTTGCCATGGATTCCTCGTATGCCAGATCCTTCTCATTTCGGTATCCCTTCACGATGGCACACGCGCCAAGCTCCTTGGCAAGACTCCACAGCATTCCGTCAGAGGTAATTACACAGACGTTATCAAGACCGCTAACAGCCGCCTCTGCGATTTGTTTTCTCTGCTCCATGGTGAACATATATTGCTTTTGGGAATTGATCATCACGGCAAGATAAACGGTATCATAGTCCTCCGCCGCGCGCCGTACCAGATCCAGATGTCCCACGGTTATAGGGTCAAAGCTTCCGGGAACGATGGCAATTCGCGCCTTTTCTTTTTTCATCAGCATTCAGACTCCTTCCCCGTAGGCTCCAAAATAGTAATCACGGTTTTGCTGTATTTGGAAATTCTTTTTGCGCAATAGACAGAAGCCAAGGAGGTGTATTGAGAAAGCAGATTTTCCATATCCCCCTCGCAAACGATGATCGTGGTAGGCTTGAGCATGTCGTATTCCTTCAGCGCCTCCAGAACCGGTTGATACAATCCCGACGCATAGGGAGGATCCAAAAAAACAATATCAAATTTCCGCCCCCGATTGCGACGGATATAGTCCATACAATCGGACAGACGTACCGAGCAATCGGTGGTCAGCTTGGTTTTGGTGACATTCTCCTCAATCACTCGTACAGCATCCTTGGAACGATCCACCAAAACGGCGTGTCGGGCACCGCGGCTCACCGCCTCCAAGCCCATTTGTCCCGATCCCGCAAACAGATCTAATACTTCCCTTCCTTCCAGATCAAACTGGATCATGGAAAAAACGGCTTCCTTGACTCGCTCCGCGGTAGGTCTGGTAGCATCTCCCTCCAAGGTTTTCAGACGGATTCCTTTTGCCCGTCCTGTAATAATTCTCATCATACTATTCTTTCCTCAATTTGTTTGTTTCTCATGAAAATAACGGTAAACGGTAACAGCGTCCGTCCGACTGATTCCGCTGACCGCGGAAAGCTCCTCCGCCGTTGCGTTTTTAATTGCCGAAAGGGTGCCCATGGCATCCAACAGCTTCTTTGCTTTGGCAGGACCGATTCCATCGATCTTTTCCAGACTGGAATGCTTTAAGGTTTTTTGCTTTGCCTTGGTTGTAATCCCAACGGTAAAGCGGTGAACCTCCTCCTGTATTTTATAGATCAACATAAAAGTAGATTTTTCACGGGCAATATTGATCTCGTCATGCTCGGTACACAAGGCTCTCGTTTTATGGAACTCGTCCTTAACCATACCGAAAACGGGAATGGAAACATCTTCATCCTTCAGAATTTCTTTTACAGCGGACACATGCCCTCTTCCCCCGTCTACCAAAATCAGATCGGGGTATTCGGAAAAGGATCCCTTCTGATCCTCTTTCAGATGACGGATTCGCCTCTGAAGTGCCTCCCGCATAGAAGAATAATCGTCCGCTTGTCCCACAACGGATCGAATCCGAAAGCTTCTGTAATCGGTTTTCTTGGGTTTTCCGTTCTCAAAAACCACCATACCCGCGGTGATATTTTCACTTCCGATATTGGAAATGTCGTACGCCTCGATTCGCATCGGCAAACACTCCAGTCGCAGGAGTTGTGCCAATCGAAACAAAACAGACTCGTCCTTCTGGGCATCCAGCTTGCTCTGTCTCGCCTTTTCTTCGGCGTTCTTTGTGGCAGTTTGGCAGATTTCCTTGACAGCTCCCCGTTCGGGATGGCGAATCTCCACCTTGTGTCCCGTTCGACGGCTAAAATACTCCTCCAAGGAAACACGATCTTCCTCATCCAATTCAAAGGAGGTGATAATCTGTTTGGGGATATATTCGCTCAACTGATAATGCTCCATCAAAAACGCGCCCAGAGACGCGCCGTCAGTAATGGCATCTGACCCGAGCAAAAAATCCGATTTATCCGCAACAACACCGTCTCGGACTTGTATAAATGAGATGCACCCAAAGGCGTCCTCCGCATACAAACCGAATACGTCCATGTTGACATCGGGAGACGCTACCACGTGTTGCTTCTGATTTAACTGCTTTAATGCCTTGATCGTATCTCTGCATCCCGCGGCAGCCTCGTAGTTTTCCGCCTCGGCATAAGCATACATCTGTTGCTCCAGCTTGGCAACGGCGCTTCCGGTATGTCCCTTCAGAATATCCATCGCGCAACGAATCAAATCCTCGTACTCCTCTCGGGACACCTTCCCCGTACACAACCCGCAGCATTGCCGCATCTGGTAGTAGATGCATGGGCGTTCTTTTCCGATATCCTTGGGAAAGGAGCGCTTACAATTGGGAATACCGAGGGATTTATGAAGAATATTCAAAATAGAATAGGCTGTTGCCGTTCCGGAAAAGGGACCGAAATATTTCCCCTTATCCGACGCTCTTGTGCGGGTAAAAATGATTCTTGGATACTCACCCTGTGTAATTTTAATATAAGGATAGGTTTTGGCATCCTTGAGCTTGATATTGTATTTTGGCGCGTATTGCTTGATCAAGGCATTTTCAAGAGTCAGCGCCTCGATCTCGGTCTTGCAGAGAATATAATCGAAATTCTCAGCCGTAGAAACCATTTGCGCCGTTTTTACGTTTTTCTTGCTGTTTTGAAAATATTGAGAAACACGGTTTTTCAGCTTTCTTGATTTTCCAACGTAGATCACCTTATCATGCCCATCACGCATGATATAGATGCCCGGAGAGGCAGGCAAGGAATTTGCCTTTTGAAGCAGCTCTTCGGTTCTCTTGACAGACTTTGGCATCTTCTTGCCTCCCTTCTAAAAAACATAAAAGGGCTGTGGAAACACAGCCCGTATGTCGATTATTCAGCAAATCCGGTTTGTACCAGGGCAATCAAGCCGTCAATTGCCAACGATTCATCCTGTCCCTCCGCAATCAGGGTTACAGTCATTCCCTTCGCAATTCCCAAAGAAAGAACACCTAACAGGCTCTTTGCATTTACCTTCCGATCGTCCTTTTCTACCCAAATAGAACTCTTATAGGAATTCGCCTTTTGAATGAAAAAGGTCGCAGGTCTTGCGTGCAATCCGATATTATTCGTGATTGTGACTTCTTTTCTTACCATATATATTAGCTCCTGTTCCTCAAAATAGAATATAAAAAGCGTAACTATATTCCATAAAATAATACTCTACATACAATAGTATATCAAAAATGCGACGCAAAATCAAGTAGGAAATGCTGGTGATATTGTATAAACTTTTGCTTGTCAAAAAAGATATTCTGTTTCATTTTGTACACAAGATGGCAAAAACCATACAGAAATCGACTTTTTTATTGTTCTTCCGGCACGATATCCTCGATCAAAATCACTACCGTTACCCGTTCTGTTTGTACAGACACAGTCTGCCCTGCGGATAAATATCGAGATCCGTTCACCAAAAAGCCGCCATCTTCCGTATAACTTCCAAGACAACGCATTCTTCCGTTGGCATCCACGCGGGATTCATTATTGGGATACTGAACCTCCTCAACCAAGCCATCCTCCGTCACAAACTGTTTGGTGGCAGGCTGGTACGACAGCGCGCGGTTTTGTCCTTCTGAAGCGCCAATCAGGGTTCCCATCTCTTTCCCATCATCGGAAAAATAAACCACGTCATCCACGGAAAAATAATACTCGGGAGTAGTATAGCGAACATCCTTGATGGAAAAGGACACAATGTAATTGGATTGATTACGGGAACCCGTAAAAATATCCAAATGGTTATAGCGCAAATATACGCCGATTACTGCCGCAAGAATCAAAAGAATAATAAATGCATCCAGCGCGCGAAAGCGGGGACCTGATTTGATTTTCTTTTCCTTTTTCTCTTTTTGCTTTTTCATATCTTTCCTCACACAATATGGATAGATTTTCGTGCAGATACCTTAATCACACGGGAGTAAGGCCGATGCAAAATCCTTCACATGAATAATCGGGAAAACGAAGAGACATTTTCTCCCCGACAGCAATTCGGCATCCGTTAACCGAATAGCCGCTTCCCTCCATGTAATCCGCAGTCGCGGTAATCGTCACGATCAAGTTATAACGATTTGGATATTCCACCAATACGCCAACGGTGCTGTTTTCCTCTGTTTTATAACTCAGTTCAGAATATTTTGTATGATAATCCACACCTTGCGAAACCGTACCCAAATTGTTCTTCGTTACAGCGTCAACGACAAGGTCACCCTCCTTTATTTTATTAATAAAGGCTTCATCGACACCCGTAATTTCCACCGTATACTGAATTGTTTTCGTCTCGCTCCTGACGATTGTTTGGATCCAACGAAACGGAGCGAACACATAAATAATTGCAGCAACCACCAAAAGAATGATGATGACGATAATCAAATCGATCAGATTAAAGCGTCCGGTGCGTTTCTTCTTGGAAACAACTGCCGCATTTCCATTATTTGAATGATTCATGCTTGATTTCCTTTCTTGGAGTTTGGCTCCTTAATTATAAATTCAGATCAAGAGACGCCTGATCCGATTCCATATATGCATTCCATTCGTGACGTCGCTGCTCATCCTTTCCGATTCGAACACATGCGCATCCGATAGCCAAAACGCCCCAGAATAAGAAGAACACACGATAATTGTACCAAACGAAATCAAAAACTCCCATCACAAGAGCCGCAAGCAATGCACCCATCACGGCGGCAACGGTCAAGCGGGAACCCTGATCCTTGGCAGTCTTGATATATTCAAGGCTCATTTGCGCATGGAGGACAATGACTGTCAAAAAGATCAGCAAACCGCCGACACCCATTCCCAATAAAATCTGCAAATACAAGCTGTGGGAGTGCTGTGCCGCCTCAATTCCCGCATAGGCATATTGAGGATAGATCGCCCGATATGCGGAATTACCGTATCCGATTCCGCTCCAAAAATAATCCTTGATGGCTTGCAGGTTTCCCTTCCATGTATATACGCGATATGCGGTGGAGGAATCCGAAAAATTACCGATGCTTGTAAAGCGCCCAACGATAGATTGGGGCAAAAGGAAGGATAAGAACGGAATGGCAAAGCCTAAGAAAAATAAGTTTCTGAGTGTTTTTCTGCTATAAATCAAAGCAAACAGCAGCACACAGGCAAGAGATGCCAACCATGCACCTCTGGACCACGTCAGTATGATACAGAGGAGAATTGATGCGATACTGAATAACGAAACGAATTTCGTCTTCTTTTGCTTTGCCCGTGTCAGCAAAAACAAGGAAAACGGGAGAATCAACAACAAATACGATGCCAAAATATTTGGATTTTCAAAGACGGAAACCACACGCCCCTTGATATTGGAAAAATGAGTCAGATCCAGCCAAGCGCCCTCCGTCACAAGTCCTAGCATATACTGAGCGATGCCTATGATGGCAACAATGGTTCCTGAGCTGACCAAGGTCAAAATGCATCTGCGTATCCATTTCTCGGTTCGCATCAAATTGACAACAAGGAAATAACCAAGCATCAAAACACAAGAAAGCACTACTTCCCAATATCCCTGTTTGCCTCCCGCAGAAATCGCGCCAGAAAAATACAGAGTCAGGAAAAACAAGACCACTGCAAGATCAACCAGCTCAATTTTCAAGATCCTCTTACCGCGAATCAGTTTGACGGCATAGCTGAAGCTCGTCAACAAAACCAACATGCCGAGAACCACGGCAGGCGAGGAGAAAATGGACATAAAAGGAGCAAGAAACAGCGCAAAGATCACACCGATTTCGGGATTGGAAAAGATCAGTAAAACCCCGATCAAAAATACAACGGTAACTAAAATATGAATCGGGTTGACAAAAAGAGTTAAAATTCCAAAGAGCATTCCGAGGAAAAACGAGATATTGGATCTTGAGCGATTGTTTTTGGCGGGAATATCAAAGGTTTCTTCGCGGAAACCAAGCCCGTCAATAAAAATTGAGCGAGGGATTCTTCCTTTTACAATCGCCGTGGCAATATTGTCTCGGGTGAGCAACAACGGAATCGCGAGAATACAACACGCAATTCCTGTCATGACAAAGCTGAACTCGGATTGCGCCAAGCCGGGAACCATCCACCGAACCAGATAAACCAATACCGTATAGACGCCAAAGAAAAACAAAAAGCTTCCCCATGATTTCAGCGGAACCGACAGAAATCCGTATGCCCGTTTTTCCATTCGTTGAATAAATCGGCTTTCCTCAAAGGATCTGGAAAAGTATTCTTTTACCTTTCGAAAATAAGATTTTTGTTTTGTTCCGCCTTGAGAATAATTTTTAATAAAACCTTGTTCAAATGCATTCTGCTTTTGAGAATAGGAGGTGAAAATCTTTCCAAAAAAGCCATTGCTGATTGCTTGGTAAATGGCAAACGAAAGCTTGTCCAACAAGAAAACGAACCAGCTGATGGAGGAGAACCCCGCCGTTCTTTCATTAGAACTCCGCTTATCCTTATTTCTTTTCAAGAGCTTCCCTCCTTCCAAATTTTTCAAGAATATCCGGACGGTTCCGCATTGTTTGTTCCAATGCCTGCTCCTTTCTCCAGATATCGATATTCTCATGATGACCGGATATTAAAACATCCGGAACCTTGACTCCGTGAAATTCATAGGGCCTTGTATATTGGGGGTATTCTAAAAATCCGCTGGATATGCTTTCCTTTTCGTAGCACTCCGGATCGGACAGAACTCCGTCAATCAAGCGCGCGACACAGTCCACCAGAATACACGCGGGAATCTCCCCTCCCGTTAAAACGTAGTCTCCGATCGAAATTTCCTCATCAACGATCTCGTCAATGATTCTTCGATCCACACCCTCGTAATGACCGCAAAGAATGATCAGCTGATCGTATTTCGACAGCTCCTCAGCCTTTCTCTGATTCAGAAGCTGACCCGAGGGGGACATAAAGATGACCCGTCTGTTTTCCGCCTGCTCGGGACGAGCCTCGCAAACCGCTTCATAACACCGATAAATTGGCGGTGCCATCATCAGCATTCCCTTTCCCCCGCCGTACGGGGTGTCGTCCACCCGTCTGTGCTTGTTCTCGGAGTAATCGCGAATATTATAGGTCTTTACCTCAATCGCGCCGCTTTTTTGCGCTCTTCCGATGATGCTCTCTCCCAGCACGGTATCCACCAGATCGGGAAACAGCGTCATAATATCGAATTTCATACAATCCTCCGGAAATCAGTCCAGCATCCCCTCAATGGGGCGAACGAAAATCCCTTTCTTGATATCCACGTGATCCACAAACTCATCCACAACCGGAATCATTCTCTCCCCCGACGGGGTCGTTACCACATAAATATCCGACGCTCCGCGATTGATCATGTCGGAAAGCTTTCCGTATACCGTTCCATTGTCCGCATCGATCACGTCAAGGCCAATCAGATCAACGATAAAATATTCCCCGTCCTCCAGATCGAAGTCCTCTCTGTCGGCGTACACGGTCTGACCCTTGAGAGAAAGCGCCAGATCCATGGTATCTACGCCCTCCAAGGTAAAAATAACAAATTGCTTAAAGATTGATGCCTTGAGTACGCGATAACAACGGTACTCTTTACCGAACCTGATATATACTTTTTTTAACGCGGCAAGATCCTCCGGCTCATTACACCAGGACTCCAGTTTCAATCCCCCGTGACAAGCGTGAGTGTTGACGATTTTTCCGCATTCAATATAAGAGCTTGACAACATTGTGATCCCTCGACTTTTTGATGCATTTATACATTACATTATTATAGCACAAATTCCCATTTTTTTCAACAGTTTTAAAAATTTAATTTATAAAATTCAATTATAAACAAAGAATTTACAAATGGGGTATTGCTTTTTTTGAAAAAATATGGTATTATAGTGTAAATTTATGATTTGGAGGAACAACCATTATGGGTGGAAGCATTGGATCGATCATTTTGATCGTCGTTATGTTCGTAGCTCTTTACTTCTTCATGATCAGACCTCAGAAGAAGCAGGAGAAGCAGATCAATGACATGAGAAACAATCTGCAGGTTGGTGACGAGATCACCACCATCGGCGGTATCATCGGAAAGATCGTCAGCATCAAGGAAGAGACCTTGATGATTGAAACCGGTCACGACCGCACGAAGATCAGAATCCTCAAGACCGCCGTTCGTCAGGTTGACGTAAAGGCAGAGGACGCACAAGACTGATTGATCACGAAAAAAGGCTCTGCCAGACGGCAGAGCCTTTTATATTTTTTAAAGAACTTTTTGCAGGAATTGCTGCAAGCGAGGATTCTTGGGTGCTCCGAAAAACTCCTCCGGAGGCGCCTCCTCCGCAATTACACCGTCGCACATAAACAAAACCTTATCCGCAACCTCACGAGCAAATCCCATTTCGTGGGTAACGACAACCATCGTCATTCCCTCTGCGGCAAGCGCTTTCATTAAATCAAGCACCTCTCCAACCATTTCGGGGTCTAGCGCGGAGGTTGGTTCATCAAAAAGGATTACCTCGGGATCCATTGCCAGAGCACGGGCAATGGCAACACGCTGCTTTTGTCCACCGGAAAGCTGAGACGGATAGGCATCGGCTTTATCCGGCAATCCAACCATTTCCAGCAGCTCCTTTGCTCTTTTAACCGCCTCTTCCTTTGTTTTGAGCTTCAATTTCACAGGAGCCAAGGTCAGGTTTTCGACAATCGATTTATGCGGGAACAGATTAAAATGCTGAAAAACCATACCCATTTTCTTTCGAACGGCATTGATATTACATTTCGAAGATGTAATCAGCTCACCTTTAAAATAGATCTCACCGGAGGTGGGAGTTTCCAGAAGATTCAAGCATCTCAAGAAGGTACTCTTTCCTCCGCCGGAAGGACCGATAATTACAATTTTTTCACCCTTTTTGATAGAGTAATCGAAGTCGCGCAAAACCTTAATTTCACCGTTATGGAAATCCTTTACAAGATTTTTAACCTCGATCAAAGCATTTGGATTAGGCGCGCATTCCAAAATATTATTTTTTGTATTCTTATTTTTCACTCTTGCGCAACCTCCTCTCCAGAAGCGATACCAAATAGGACAAACCAAGAACCAATACGAGATAAACAACGGCAATAGCAATCAGCGGCATAAAGTTACTGTAGGTGATTGCACGAATCTTCAAACCGCCCAGCGTCAAATCGGCAACGCCGATATAGAACGCAACCGAGGTCTCCTTCAGTAGAGCGATAAACTCGTTTGCCAAGGAAGGCAAAATCGCCTTGAATGCCTGCGGAATCACAATATACCACATGGTTGCCACATAGCCAAGTCCCAAGCTTCTTCCTGCTTCGGTTTGTCCGTCATCAATAGACATGATACCGCCACGCATGATCTCCGATACATATGCACCGGAATTTATACCAAAGCAAAGAACCGCGGCAACAAATTTATCAACACCCAGGGGAAGAAGCAAAACGAAGTAAATAATTAAAAGCTGAATCATGACGGGAGTACCGCGCATCACTGCTAAATAAACCCGACAAACAGCATCCAGAATCTTCAGTTTTCCGGTTTTTGCACAGGTACAACGAATTGCCGCAACCAAAAAACCGATAATTACGCCAAGAATAAGAGCAAAGAATGTAATCAGGAGCGTATTTCCAAGACCCTTGGCAAGGTAGGTCCAACGGTTTTCTTCAATAAAGTTTTTATGAAAATCCTGTTTAAACGTATTCCATGTACGGCTGATAAAGGTTGAGGTATCAGGCTTGGCGCTGTCATAATTGTTCAGCTTGATGCAATCAATAAATCCGTTTCTCAACGTATTACTGGTGCTGATATCAACCGTTTCCCCACCGCCGATATCCAGCGTCATGGTATTCTTTACAATTTCCTGAGCGGATAAAATTCCGCCAAATGCAGTATCTACGGTTTCGTCGGAAAGATAAACGACGATGTCATCATTCATCTCATAAAGAACGATCTCCATCTCTCCCGATTTTACAGGAGCGGATGCCAGCAGAGCTTGCAGCTTGGGCTCAATCTCCAACATAACCTGAGTGGCATTTTTGGGACGTCCATTTTGGTTCGGAGTGTTTGCATCTCGAAGAAGAGCATTCACATGATCCTTGACTGTACCGTGCACGTCAATGGTTTCATACGTACACTTCAGACGAATATCCTTTTCCGAGCCGTATTCCAAGGACTGGACCGTTACTTTGCTGAGTGAGCGAATATGCTTTGCAGTATCTGCGATATTAAGAGGCAAGGAATCCAATGCGGAGTCCACGATTTCCTGTGCTGCCTCCACATTGATATCGGCTGACACCCGACGACTTAATCGATCAAAGATCAATAATCCGGCAACCGTGCCAACAACAACAAGCAAAGCAATCAGCGCAATCCAAAAATTGCGACGATGATTTGTATTTCTCATAAAAAATAAGCCTTCCTAAACCGCAAAAAAATAGGAAAGCCGAAACATTCCTATTTTTTTGCAATTATTATTCGTTCCGTAATGGATGTTGATTAGCCCTCAGCGGGAATATACTTTGCGACGATCTTGTCAATCGTTCCGTCCTTAGTCAGAGCAACAATCGCCTCGTTGATCTTGTTCAGAAGATCGGAGTTACCCTTCTTGACACAGATCGCGTAATCCTCATCAGCGTAAGAGGTCTCCAGAATCTTAAGTCCGGCGTTTGCCTTAACAAGTGCCTTTGCAGGCTCGTTGTCGATGATAACACAGTCGACATCGCCGCCAACCAGAGCGAGAACCGCATTGTTACCGTTGTTGTAAGGGGTTACATTATCGGAACCGAAATCATCGGTTGCGTAAATATCACCGGTTGTACCCTGCTGTACACCAACCTTGTAGGCTGCACCCTCTGCGTAAAGATCGTCAACGGAAGTAATGGGAGAATCTACGGGAACGATGATGGACTGAACACCGGTTGCATAGCTGTTAGAGAAATCGATCTCCTGCAGACGCTTTTCGGTAACGGTCATACCCGCCATACCAAAATCAACAGAGCCTTCCTTAACGGCTGTAATGATGGTATCAAACTCCATGTCCTCGATTACCAGGTCATATCCCATGTGGGCGGCAATTGCAGCAGCGATTTCAGCATCGATACCAACGATCTTGCCATCCTGATAGTACTCGTAGGGCTGGAAGTAAGCATTGGTTGCCATCTTCAGAACAGGCTTAGCCTGAGGCTCGCCCTCTCCTCCGTCATCATTGGTGTTGTTATCCTTTGCGCATCCAACAAAGCAAAGGGACAGGCAAAGCAACGCCATAATCAAAGCAATAATTTTTTTCATTTTCTTTTCCTCCGAAAAAAGTTTTTTAAGTGTACGTTACACATTATAGCGCATAAAATTTATCTTGTCAATACTTTTTTGAAAAATTATTCATCACAATTCAATTTTTTCTCGTTTTTTATGCAAGATTTTATGCAAATATTCGCCTGTATACGATTTTTTATTCATAGAAACCTCTTCCGGTGTACCCACGGCGACCACGGTTCCTCCTCCGTCTCCGCCCTCGGGACCGAGATCAATGATATAATCTGCGGTCTTGATCACCTCCAGATTATGCTCGATCACAAGCAAGGAATTTCCCGCGTCGCAGAGTCTCTGAAGCACTTGAATCAGCTTGGATACGTCCTCGCTGTGCAATCCCGTGGTAGGCTCGTCCAGAATATACAGTGTCTTCCCCGTTCCCCGTTTGGAAAGCTCAGTTGCAAGCTTCACGCGTTGAGCCTCTCCGCCCGAAATGGTTGTTGACGGCTGTCCAAGCTTGACATAGCTCAATCCCACGTCATAAAGGGTTTGGAGCTTATTTTTGATTTTCGGAATGCCGTCAAAGAAGCCAAGCGCCTCCTCCACCGTCATATCCAGAACGTCCGCAATGCTCTTCCCTTTGTATTTGACCTCCAACGTATCTCTGTTATACCGCTTTCCGCGACAGACGTCACAGGTAACGTAAACATCGGGAAGAAAATGCATTTCGATCTTCTTGAGTCCGTCTCCCTCGCACGCCTCGCACCGTCCTCCTCGAACGTTAAAGGAAAACCGTCCCGGTTTATAGCCTCTCGCCTTAGCTTCCGTTGTTTGAGCAAACAGGTCGCGAATATCGGCAAACAATCCGGTGTATGTGGCAGGGTTGGAGCGCGGTGTGCGTCCAATGGGACTCTGGTCAATATCAATTACTTTATCCAGATTTTCAATACCAAGAATTTCCCGATATTTGCCACGGGAACGAATTGCTCCGTTCAACTCTCTGGACAACGTGGGATTGATGATCCCGTTTACCAGGGAGGATTTTCCCGATCCCGAAACACCCGTCACACAGACAAAGCAACCGAGAGGAATTTTTACGTCAATATTCTTCAGATTGTGCTCGCCGGCGCCGAACACCTCCAAAAACACTCCGTTTCCTTTTCGTCTTTCCCTTGGAATCGGAATCTGCTTTCTTCCCGACAGATACGCGCCGGTAATGGAGGTGGGATGCGCCATAACCTCCGCGGGCGATCCCGCCGCAACGATCTCGCCGCCGTGAATTCCCGCGCCGGGACCGATATCGATCAGGTAATCGGATTCCATCATGGTTTCCTCATCGTGCTCAACCACGATCACCGTATTTCCCAAATCTCTTAATTTTTTTAACGTTTGGATCAGCTTGGTATTGTCTCTTTGATGCAAGCCGATGCTTGGCTCGTCCAGAATATACAGCACGCCAACCAAGGCGGAGCCAATCTGCGTTGCCAATCGAATCCGTTGCGCTTCTCCGCCGGAAAGCGAGCCCGCCTTTCTGGCAAGGGTCAGATAGTCAAGTCCAACACTGACCAAAAAACCAAGTCTGCCCTTAATTTCCTTCAGAATTTCAGCGGCAATGAGCTCTTCGGTTTCGGTTGGGTTAAATTCAGAAATAAATTTCAACGCTTCCGATACAGACATGCGACAAAAATCATCAATATTGATTCCCCCCACCGTTACTGCTAGATAGTTGGGGGACAGACGCTTCCCCTGACATACGGGACAAGGCGCCTCCTCAACAAATTGCTCGTAATATTCATCGTTTCCCGATTGCGCGATTCGATTTTCGATCATTTTGACCAATCCCTCAAACCGAGTCTTTTGACGGTGCGCTTCCTTACCAAACCACCGCTCCACGTCGTAAAGCTCATGGTCGGAGCCGTACAGCAGAACGTTATACATCTTTTCGGAAAATTTCTCGATGGGGGTATCAATGTCAAAACCGAACCGCTTACCGACCTCGATAAACAGCGGTCCGTTCCAGCTTTGCTCCTCCATTGTTTTAAAGCCATTGACCGCGATGGCGCCCTGACGCAGACTCAATTTCGGATTGGGAATCAAACGGTCAACCGCAATTCTCCGCATCTCTCCAAGTCCCGCGCAGTGAGGACACGCCCCCGCAGGGTTATTAAAGGAAAACATACGCGGCTCCAGATCGCCAAAGGAAATTCCGTGCTCCTCGCACGCGTAGCTTTGAGAAAATTCCAATTCCGACGGTTCGCCTTCTCTCGGAACTGTGACGACGATCAGGTGTCCTTCCGCCAAACGCAGGGCATTTTCAACCGAATCGGACACACGGGAGCGAAGCTCGGGCTTCATGACCAAGCGGTCAACCACCACCTCAATATTATGCTTTTTATTTTTATCCAGTTTAATTTCCTCGGAGATATCGTACAGGCTTCCGTCTACGCGAACACGCACGTATCCGCTCTTTTTGGCGGTAGCAAACACCTTTTCGTGCATTCCCTTTTGAGAACGCACCACAGGAGCCAAGATCATGAACCGCTCTCCCACGGGGAATTCCATGATCTTGTCAATAATGGTATCCGTAGACTGCATTCGGATCTCTTTCCCGCAGATGGGACAGTGAGGGATTCCGATTCTCGCGTAAAGCAGACGCAGATAATCATAGATCTCGGTTACCGTACCCACGGTAGAACGTGGGTTTTTGGAGGTGGTTTTCTGGTCAATGGCGATCGCGGGAGACAATCCCTCAATCAAGTCTACGTCAGGCTTGTCCATCTGACCTAAGAACTGTCTTGCGTAAGAGGACAGCGATTCCACAAATCTTCGATGCCCCTCGGCGTAGATCGTGTCAAAGGCAAGTGAGGACTTTCCCGAACCGGATAAGCCGGTTAAGATCACCAACTGATCTCTGGGTATTTCCAGACTGATATTTTTTAGGTTATGAACGCGAGCGCCGCGTATTACAATCGATTTTGGCATGTTATTTATCCCTTTCGAAGCTCCGCGATCTTATCGCGAATATAGGCGGCTTGCTCAAACTCCAGATTCTTTGCCGCTCTTCTCATTTGTGCCGTCAGATCCTCGATCTGTCTATCCCGTTCCTTCGCGGAAAGCTTTCTGCCGCTGTCCTTCTTCCGACCGGACTCGCCCGTAGCCTTTCCGATCTCGATGACGTCGTGTACATCCTTGACGATGGTCTGAGGAATAATACCGTGAGCCTCGTTATATTCCATTTGAAGCGCTCTTCTTCGATTGGTTTCCCGAATCGCAGCCTTCATAGAGCCCGTCATGATATCCGCGTACATAATGACCTTTCCCTCCGCGTTTCTGGCAGCCCGTCCAATCGTCTGGATCAGACTGCGCTCCGCACGCAAAAATCCTTCTTTATCCGCATCAAGGATGGCAACCAAGGACACCTCGGGAATATCCAGTCCTTCTCTCAACAGATTGATTCCCACCAAAACGTCAAATTCTCCCCGACGGAGATCACGAACGATCTGCATGCGCTCCAGCGTATCCACGTTAAAGTGAATGTACTTGACCTTGATGCCGTTCTTCTCCAGATATTCGGTCAGATCCTCCGCCATTTTTCGGGTAAGTGTTGTAACAAGCACACGCTCGTTCCTTTGGACACGAAGGCGGATCTCACCGATGAGATCATCTACCTGCCCCTCGATGGGTCTTACCTCGACCTCCGGATCCACAAGTCCGGTAGGACGAATGATCTGTTCCACGGTTTTCTCGGACATCTCCGCCTCGTATTCTCCGGGAGTGGCGCTGACGAAAACCGTTTGATGAATCTTTGATTCAAATTCTTCAAAGAAAAGAGGACGGTTATCATACGCCGAGGGCAAACGAAAGCCGAAATCAACCAGATTTTTCTTTCTGGCAGTATCTCCCCCGCTCATTCCCCTGACCTGCGGTATCGTAACGTGGGACTCATCCACAAACAAAAGAAAATCATCGGGAAAATAATCAAACAGCGTATGGGGAGTGGATCCCGCGGGTCTGCCCGCCAAAATACGGGAATAATTTTCGATTCCGGAGCAGAATCCCACCTCACGGAGCATTTCCATATCGTATTTGACCCGCTCCTCAATTCTCTGGGCTTCGATCAACTTTCCTTGAGAACGGAAGAACTCCACGCGCTCTACCATTTCCGACATGATCTGACCGATAGCTCTCTCTTTTTTATCATCGGACACCGCATAGTGCGTAGCGGGATAGATGGCAACGTAATTGAGAGTCCTTAAGACCTCACCCGTAACAATATTGATCTCCGAGATCCGATCGATCTCATCCCCGAAAAATTCTACGCGCCAAGCCTTGTCCTGCATGTTTGCGGGAATGATGTCCACCGTATCACCCTGAACACGGAATTTGTCACGCTCCAAGGAAAGATCGTTTCGATCATAGCTGATGGCAATCAGCCGACGAATCAGCTCGTCCCGCTCCATTGCCATACCTTGGCGAAGTGCCAGAACCAGCTTTTTATATTCCTCCGGGTCTCCCAAGGAATAGATACAGGACACACTCGCCACGATAATGACGTCGTTCCGCTCAAACAACGCGGAGGTGGCGCTGTGACGAAGCATATCGATCTCGTCGTTGATCATGGCATCCTTTTCGATATATACGTCTTTTCCCGGGATATATGCTTCAGGCTGATAGTAATCGTAATAGGACACAAAATACTCTACGGCATTGTCCGGAAACATCTGCCGAAATTCGGAGCACAGCTGTCCTGCCAGCGTCTTATTGTGCGCCAGAACCAAGGTGGGCTTATTCACGTTGGCGATCACGTTCGCCATGGTAAAGGTTTTTCCCGATCCGGTGACTCCCAGAAGCGTTTGCTTTTTCAACCCTTTTTTTATGCCGTCTGTCAGCTCTTGAATCGCGCGGGGCTGATCGCCGCTGGGCTGATAGCTTGAGCACAATTCAAATTTTCGTTCCGTCATCGACCACACCTCCGTCATTTTTTAACCTATCTTCAATATTATATCATATTTTTTTGAGGAAATAAAGAGTTTCACTTAAAATAGAGACTTTATTTGCAGAAAAAAACAATTTTTTTCAAAAAAGTATTGCAATTGAAAAGGAAATGTGATATAATACTATTTGTTGCGGAGGCATAGCTCAGCTGGTTAGAGTGCATGCTTGACATGCATGAGGTCACTGGTTCGATTCCAGTTGTCTCCACCAAAGCCCCAAAGGCGTGAGCCTTTGGGGCTTGTCTTATTGTACTTTCTGTATGTTGGAGGACAGCGTGAAAAAACTGTTGAAGTATTTAAACGGATACACAAAGGAATCCATTTTGGCTCCCGCCTTCAAATGCCTGGAGGCGATTTTTGAGCTCTTGGTTCCTTTGGCAGTTGCGCAAATTATTGACACGGGAATGCACAGGGGAGACACAAAAACCGTCTTTTTCATGTGCGGCATCATGATCGCGCTCGGTGTCATCGGACTAGTTTGCGCGATCTGCGCCCAATTTTTTGCCGCACGGGCTGCCGTTGGCTTTGCCACGAAAATGAGAAGCGCTCTTTTTTCTCATATACAAAGCTTCGACTACACCACCACGGATCGGATCGGGACGTCTACCTTGATTACCAGAATGACCACCGACATCAATTCGGTTCAAACGGGAATCAATCTGTTCCTTCGTCTGTTCATGCGCTCCCCTTTCATTGTTTTTGGCGCTATGATCATGGCGTTTACCATCAACGTAAATCTTGCGCTGATCTTTGCCGCAACCATTCCTCTGTTGGCGATCGTCGTTTTCGGGATTATGCTGATTACCGTTCCGATTTACAAAAAATCACAGAAAAATCTGGATATTGTGGTTGGTAAGGTGCGGGAAAACTACAACGGAACGCGAGTAGTACGCGCATTCAACAAGGAGTCCTATGAGATTGAGGATTTTGATCAAAAGCATGGCGCCTTGACCAAAATCCAGCTCTTTGCGGGACGGATCTCTGCGCTGATGAATCCTCTCACCTATGTCATTATCAATCTGGCGGTGGTTTTGCTGCTTCGAAACGGAGCGATTACCGTACAGGATGGAACGATTTCACAGGGTGAGCTGATTGCGCTGTATAACTATATGTCGCAGATTCTGGTTGAGCTGATCAAGCTCGCCAATCTGATCATCACTCTGAACAAGGCATCCGCCAGCGCCCAGCGCATCTCGGATATTATGGATACTCCCTCGGACATCCGCAGAACGGCGGAGGAGGAACATATGTGTGACGGAAGCGCAATTTCCTTCAAAAACGTATCCTATCATTATCATAAGGACGGTGATGCGGCGATTTCGGACGTTACCTTTTCTGTGACTCCGGGACAAACGGTTGGTATTATTGGCGGAACGGGATCGGGAAAATCAACCCTTGTACAGTTGATGCCCGGCTTTTACGATCCAAGTGCGGGAAGTGTTTTCATCAACGGAAAAAACACGGCTCTTTACGAAAAGAATGAATTGAGAGATCTCTTTGGTGTCGTTTCTCAAAAAGCAACGCTATTCAAGGGTACCATCCGCTCCAATTTGCTATGGGGATGCCCAAACGCGGAGGACGAAGCGATCTGGAGCGCTCTCGAACTGGCACAAGCAAAGGATTTTGTAGAGCAGAAGCCGAACGGTCTTGACGAGAAGGTTCAACAAAACGGAAGCAATTTTTCGGGCGGTCAGAAGCAACGACTGTCCATTGCCCGTGCCCTTTTGAAAAAACCAAAATTCTTGATTCTGGATGATTCCGCCTCCGCATTGGATTATGTGACCGAATCCAAATTAAGAAAAGCGATCGCCGGTTTGGATTACGATCCAACAATTTTGATCGTTTCTCAACGCGCCTCGTCCATCATGCACGCCGATCTGATTCTCGTATTGGATGACGGCATCGTAGTGGGTCAAGGAACCCATGCGGAATTGATGGATTCCTGTGACGTATACCGCGAGATCTATCATTCTCAATTTCCCGAGGGAGGTGAGTCCAAATGAAGGTCAAGGAAAACGTAAAAACCTTTGGTGCGGTCTTACGGTACCTGAAAATTTATCGTATCCATTTTCTGATTTCTCTGCTCTTTACCGCTATTTCGGTCGCCCTTACTCTGTACGTTCCCATTCTGGTTGGTAACGCCATCGATTTTGCCATTGGTCAGGGACAGGTAGACCTGCCGTCTATTGGCAGAATTCTGATTAAAATCACAGTTTCCGTTCTGATCACGGGCTTGCTTGGATGGTTGATCAACGTGCTGAACAACCGCATGACCTACGGGATTATGAGAAACATAAGACACAGGGCCTTCCTTCGAATTCAGGAGTTTCCCATTTCCTTTATTGATTCTCACCGAACGGGAGAGATCGTCAGCCAAATTATTACCGATGTGGATCAGTTCTCCGACGGACTGCTGGTTGGATTCACCCAGTTCTTCAATGGCATTATGACCATTCTGGGAACTCTGATTTTTATGCTGATCATCAGCCCTCCCATTACCGTTCTTGTGGTAATCGTTACCCCGCTGTCTCTGTTTGTAGCCGCGTATATTGCGAAAAAAACTTATTCTATGTTTAAGCTGCAATCCGAAATTCGCGGGGAGCAAACGGGGTTGATCGACGAGACGATCAGCGGACACAAGACGGTGGTAGCATTTTCACAGGAGGATCGGGTACAAAAGGAATTTGACGAGATCAATGACCGTCTGTCCGATGCTTCCCTTCGCGCCATCTTTTTCTCCTCCATCACCAATCCTGCCACTCGCTTTGTCAACAGTCTGGTTTACGCATTGATTGCCCTTGTTGGCGCACTGCTTTATATCGGCGGTGGCAGCAGCATCACGATCGGTACTCTTTCCAGTTTCCTTTCCTATGCCACCCAGTATACCAAGCCCTTTAACGAGATCTCGGGTGTTGTCACCGAGCTGCAAAATGCCCTGGCTTGCGCGGCAAGAGTCTTTGACCTGATCGAGCAACCCATCCAATCTCCGGATGCGGAGGATCCTTGCGTCCCCGAAACCATTGAGGGAAACGTGAAATTTTCTCACGTTGATTTTTCCTATACTACCGATAAACCGCTGATTCGCGACTTCAACATGGAGGCGAAACCCGGGCAGCACATTGCCATCGTAGGTCCTACGGGATGCGGAAAAACGACGCTGATCAATTTACTGATGCGCTTTTACGATGTCAAAGCGGGTGTGATTTCGCTGGATGACGTCAATATTCAGGAATACACACGCCACAAGCTTCGAACCTCCTACGGAATGGTATTGCAGGACACTTGGCTTTGCGGAGGAACCATTCGGGATAACATTGCCTTCGGAAAACCGGATGCTGATGACGAGGAAATTATTGCCGCTGCCAAAGCCGCTCACGCTCATAGCTTTATTCGCCGTTTGCCCAATGGATATCAAACGGTCATTTCCGAGGACGGCGGTTCCCTGTCACAGGGGCAAAAACAGCTTCTTTGCATTGCAAGAGTCATGCTTTGTTTGCCTGAAATGCTGATTCTTGATGAAGCGACATCGTCGATTGATACACGAACCGAGATCCGAATTCAAAAAGCCTTTGCCACCATGATGGAGGGGCGAACCAGCTTTGTTGTTGCTCATCGATTATCCACCGTTCAGGAAGCGGACATTATTCTCGTGATGAAAGACGGTAACATTATCGAGCAAGGCACCCACGCCGCATTGCTGAAAAACAATGGATTTTATACCGAGTTGTATCACAGTCAATTTGCAACCGAATAAAGACAGGAGACGATTGCAGAGCAATCGTCTCCTGTCTTTATTTTCGTTGTTTTTCCTTCCATGCGATATAATCAAAATGGGTTCTGCAAAAATGATTATACTGCACCTCCGCACTTGATATTCCGCAAAATTCGTTCTCCGCTAACGCATGATTGAAAAACGGAAGAGTTGGAGACGTTTCGGGCAACGTTGAACTGCCGATCTCACGCCAAACGTATTGGGCATCCGTCACGGTAATTTGTATCGGAAAGCTCCGTTTTACCTGGATCATGCCCACATATTGAACAGATTCCGACGGGCACAGATTATCCAAGCATACACCGCCATCCGCCGAATCATACTTTACCGGTATATGACAGGTGCAGTACTCGGTAGGCTCTGTTCCCGCAACAAAATACCCGATCTCCTTCCGTGTACCGCGGGGATCTCTTTGGCACGCCTGTGTCATGAGAGCACCCGAATCCGAGCAATATTCCCGTGCCACTACGTTCTCTCCCAAGGAAAAAGTATCCAGATTTTCCCGATCGGTTGATGGAAGCACCTCTCTTTCGTGAATCCGTGTCATGATGTCATCCCAGATATCAATACAGATATTACTTCCGCTCAATGCCTTGGGATACTCATAACCGTACCACACACCACCGATAAAATAAGGCGTATATCCCACATACCATCGGTCATAATTATTTTGTGTTGTTCCGGTTTTGCCCGCGCATTCCACCATCTTTTGCAGGGAGATCGCCGTCGCCGTACCGCTCTTGACAACATCTTGAAGCATACGGCTGACAACCGAGGCACTATCTGCCCCTATGACGGCTTTTCCTGCATACCGATTTTCCAGCACAATGCTTCCCGCGCTATCCGTTACCTTATAATAAGAACGGGGGGCGTTATAAATTCCCTGATTGACAAAAATAGAATACGCCGCCGTAATCTCTCGAACCGTAACGCCGTAATTCATTTGTCCCAGCGCCAAAGAGGCAAGATCAATATCCGTTATATACGCTCCGTCTGCCGTATACCCCGAGGAGATCAGACTTTTCATATTCAACTCATCATACAGAAAATCAAAGGACTCCTGCAAGCCAAGATCCTCAAGAACCCGCACCGTCACGGTATTAACCGAATGCGCCAACGCGTAATTGACGTTGGTCAATCCACGATATGTTCCCGTGGAATTTTTAGGCCATGCTACAGGCTGAACGATCTCCCCCTTTTCCGCATCCAAATTATATTTCCCAAAGCTTACGGGTACGTCGTCGTAAACACTTGCCCAGGTAATCAAGCCCCGATCCAGAGCGGGGGCATATACCGACAGCGGCTTGATCACAGATCCCGCGGGACGGTTCGTTTGCGTGGCAAAATTCTGTATGCGGTTTGCGTTTTTCCTTCCGATAGCTCCGGCAACACCCAGAATATCCCCGTTTTGAGGGTCAATGACGATAATTGCCGACTGTGGCGCTTCTCCTTGCGCGTTGGAATAAAAATTTGCCGTATTTTCGTAATAGCCATCCAGAATCGACTGAATCTGCGGATCCATTGCGGTATAAATTTTCAATCCTCCCGTATAAATCATCAGATTTGCCATGGTACGGCTATAGCCCTTTTCCTCAACCAGATCGTTGATGATATCCTCCAGCACCATATCCACGTACCAGGAATTGATCTCGCTTGAATCATACTTTTCATTGATTTTCAGGGCAAGTTCCTTTTGCATGGCATCTTCCATTTCCTCAACGGAAATATACCCCTGCTTTTGCATTTCCTTCAGAATCAGATCTCTTCGGCTTTTATTATTCTCGGGGTTTAAAATCGGATCGTAATAGGATGGACTGTTGGTAATAGCGGCAATGCAAGCGCATTCACTTAAGGATAACTCCCATACGCTTTTGGAAAAATAATACTCCGATGCCGCCTGAACGCCGTAACACCCTTGTGATAGATTGATGATATTCAAGTACAGCCCAAGAATCTCTTGCTTGTCCATCTTGGTTTCCAAATCCAACGCCCAGAATATTTCCTGAAGCTTTCGCTGAAAAGAATACTCATCCTTATCGGTTACGTTTTTGATCAGCTGTTGCGTAATGGTGGATCCGCCGAAGCTATCGCTGAATTTCAAAAAATAATTGACTCCCGCGGATACAGTTCGTTTCCAGTCTACCCCCTTGTGGTCATAAAAACGCTTATCCTCAATACTCACAAACGCATTTACCAGGTGATCAGGAATTTTTTCAAAATCAACGTAAACACAGCGGTATCCGCCGTAGAGTGTCTCCCCCGTCAGCTCTACTGCCTCGGTTTTCCCCCCGTTGTCCGACTGTTCATAATAATATAACGTCGTGGAGGAATCAGATCCAACCATGGAAAACAGAGATTCATCAATATTTTTTTCAATTTTTTTGTTCACGTAAATCGCAAAGACAAGCCCAACAATCATCCCCGCAATCACCAAAAAAAGCAAGGTAATCAGCAAAACCTTAACAATTCCTCTCACAAATGCTCTCCCATCTCTTTTGTTCTCTTCACAAACTATTATTGCTATAAAATGGAATAATTAAACATCAGTCTGTTCATAATAGTGAAAAAAGAACAGTGGAAACGAGATGCAAACGATGAACAAAAAGCAATTTTTGATAACGATCTGTCTTTTCGGATCGGTCTTGATGATCATTTCCTGTCTTGCGGTAGGTGTACTGATCTATGCTATGCAAAAGAACAGAAGCACCTTGCCCGACATTCAAACCGAATATATCTACGTTTACGTACCTAAAGAAGAAAATGACGAGCCACCCTCCCTCAAGCCCGATGCGGAATCCACAGGCTGGACCTTAAAGGAGCACCAAGGACGGATTGGGATATTTGATACGACGGGAACATTAATTCAAGTCATAGATACCTACGTAAAAACCCTCCCCAAAGCAGACCAAAGTATGCTTGGAGAGGGAATTTACGCGGACACGGAGCAAGAGCTCCGATCCTTGATTGAAGATTACAGCGATTGATTTTTATTTGAGAACCACGCTTTCCTTTCCGAGAATCCCCATCAGCTCTTTGACTACGAATTCGCTGATTTCGATTCCACCAACGTGCTCATGATAAGCACAGGTTGCGCTGTCATAGAAATAAACACGGGTGGGACCGTCGAATATCTCCACCAGATTTCGCACCTTGAGATACTGCGGAGAATCCATACTGCTTACCCGAAGATACAGCTTGGATGGAATTTGGTTTGCAGACGTCGGTGACGGTTCCCTTTTTCTTTCCTCCGTCCCCGTCGCTTCGCGGCGCTCTGGCTGTACCTTTTGGGGAACGAATTTATTGTTTTCCGTCAGTTCTCGTATCTCGTTTACAAGAATCTTGGGTTCCTCATCTTCCCCATCGCGGATTGAAACCGTTCCCTTTACATATAAGGGGGCTTCCATTCGCAAAAAATGGGAAAAGCGTACATATTGAGTGGCAAATGCGATGCATTCAATCTCACCGTACCGATCCTCCAGTGTAAAAAACGCCATTTTTTCATTTTTTCGGGTGTTTTTCACCGTAATCGCAGAAACGATTCCCGCAACGGAAGCGGGGGTTTTATCCGCCAGATCGGCATTGTGGACAATCTCCGCAATACCCATGACAGCCAGCTCTGCCACGTGTCGGTCATAGCTGTCAAGCAAATGCCCTGAAAAATACATGCCCGAGCTTTCCCGCTCAAGAAGTAATTTTTCCTTCAAGGAGAAATCGGGTATATTCGGATACTCAAAATTCGGCGTCAACTCCTTGGCGTAGGAAACCGTAGAAAACATATCCAACTGTCCTGCGATGTTGTTCCGATCCTTTTGCTGAATCGTTTCTATCAGCTGTTCAAAAGCGGCAAGCAATTGACTGCGATAGACACCCAGTCGGTCAAACGCTCCAGCCTTGATCAACGCCTCTACCATACGCTTATTCAGATCGTACGGCGCCATTCTTCTGGCAAAATCCTCAAAATCGGTAAAGGGGGTGGAGGAACGCTCTCGCAAGATCGACTCAATAAACTGCTTCCCTACGTTTTTCAGAGCTAACAGCCCGAATATAATATTTCCCTTGGCGGGATGGAAATACAGACGGCTTTCATTGATATCGGGAGGCAGAACCTGAATTCCGTATTTGGCACTGTCGCTGATATATTCCGCAAGCTTGGTTTGATTGCCAAGTACAGAGGTCATCAATGCCGCCATATATTCGCAAGGATAGTGTCTCTTGAGATACGCGGTACGGTAAGAGATCACGGCGTAAGCCGCCGCATGGCTCTTATTAAAGGCATAATTCGCAAAGGATGCCATATCGTCAAACAGACCCTGGGCGATCTCCCGAGAAACACCGTTCTTTTCCGCGCCCTCAAGAAAGCTTGCCCGCTCCGCCTCCAGAACGTCGGCTTTTTTCTTCGACATGGCGCGCCGAACCACATCGGCGTGACCGTAGGTATAGCCGGCAATCACACGAAAGATACTCATTACCTGCTCCTGATACACGGTGCACCCGTAGGTAGAGCGCAAAATCGGCTCCAGCAAGGGGTGCGTGTATTTCACGTCCGCAGGATTATGCCGAGCATGAATATACTGGGGAATGGAATCCATCGGTCCGGGACGATACAGCGCGATAGCGGCTATGATATCGTCCAGACAATCGGGCTTCAGCTCAGTCAGCATTTGCCGCATCCCTGCCGATTCCAGCTGAAACAGTCCCAAGGTGTCCCCCTTGGAAATTAAGCGATATGCTTCCCTGTCATCCATTGGAATCTTTTCAATATTGAAATTCGGATCGGTTTCCCGTATGGTCTGACACGCATCGTGAATAATCGTCAAATAGCGCAATGCCAGAAAATCGAACTTTAAAAGTCCGAGATCCGCAATTGTGTCCATATCAAACTGGGTAACCACCGTATCGTTACTGACCGCCAATGGCACATATTGCGCCACAGGAAGATCGGTAACCACAAGCCCTGCCGCATGTACGGTTATATTTCGGGGCATCCCCTCAATTTCCATTGCCGTATCCACCAGGCGCTTGATGGACTCCGAGGATTCATAAAGGCTCCCCAGCGCCTGTCCGCGCAATGCGCTCTTGAGAGTAACACCGGGTCCCTGCGGAACGGCGCGGGCAACCGGATCCACCTCGGAATACGGCATTCCCAACGCTCGCCCCACGTCCCGAATTGCCGCGCGGGCCGCCAAGGTTCCAAAGGCGATGATTTGAGAAACACGGTCCGATCCATAGCGATCAAACATATATCGGATCACTTCATCCCGTCGGTTATAACAAAAGTCGATATCAATATCGGGCATACTGACACGCTCGGGATTCAAAAAGCGCTCAAATAGAAGCTCGTGACGAATCGGATCAATGTCGGTAATCCCGTTCAGAAATGCTACGAGACTTCCCGCTCCCGATCCTCTTCCGGGGCCTACGGGAATCCCCTTGGAGCGGGCAAAGCCCACGTAATCCTGAACGATCAGGAAATAGTCGGAATACCCCATATCCGCGATTACACCAAGCTCATATTGGATTCGTTCCATATATACGCTTTCTTCTTCCGCGGAGATCACCAGTGTTCCGCTCTTCCGTCTCCGCTCAAGACCGAGAAGTGTCAACTCCCGCAGATACTCTGTCGAGGTTTTTCCGTCAGGGGTAGGATAGGTTGGAAGCTTGGGAGAATCAAATTGAAACTCGAAATTACACCGCTCCGCAATACGGACCGTGTTTTCTATCGCACCCTCGTATTTTCCGAACAGCATCTTCATTTCTGCCGTGGTTTTATAATAAAACTCATCTGTCTCAAAGCCGATGGGTCTGCCGTCCGTGATGACGGAGTTGGTTTGTACACACATCAAAACGGCTTGGGTATGAGCGTTTTCTCGCTTGAGATAGTGACAATCGTTGGTGGCAACCAAGGGAATATCGCACTCCTGCGCCAGACGAACAAGCTCGGGAAGAACCTGTTGCTGATCGCTCAGTCCATGATTCTGCAGCTCGATATAGAAGTTTTCCTTCCCAAATATTTGAGAAAGTGTTTTGGCATATGCCACCGCTTCACCGTATTCACCCGTCAACAGCAGAGATGGAATCCGACCCGCCAAACAACCAGACAGGCAGATCAATCCCTCTGAATAGGTCCTCAGCAGCTCCAAATCCACTCTGGGCTTGGAATAAAAGCCCTCCGTGTACCCCTTGGATACCATGGCAATCAGATTTTTGTATCCCGTCTCGTTTTTACAAAGGAGAACGAGATGGTGATATTTCCCGTCCGATCCTCCTCCCCGTTCCAAACGGGATTTTCCCGCAACGTAAACCTCACATCCAATGATGGGCTTAATCCCCGCCCTTTGACAGGCGCGATAAAAAGCTACCGCTCCATACATCGCGCCATGATCGGTCAGCGCTACGGCGGTATGTCCGCAGTCAAGAGCCCGACGGGGGATTTCATCAATACGGCACGCGCCATCCAAAAGACTGTATTCACTATGCAAATGCAGGTGTACAAATTCTGCCATCCTCGGGCTCCTTTCGATGAATTTAAAGATTTAAATATTTAGTTAATTTTCGTCCTCCGACCGGTCCTTGTCATCGGATTCCTCATTCTCGGAATCATCATAGCGTCGGAATACCATAAACAAACATGCTCCAACTGTGGTTACGACGATAAGAATACCGAAAATAATCCAGATTTGGGAAGAATCCGCCTGAGCCTCATCTCCCTCATCGGTTTGATTACGGATTTTCAGCCGCTCATCTTCAACAAGCCTCTGCAGCTCCTCGGAAGAATACACGGTACTGAAGCCTTTCATATCGTGCAACAGCAAAGAAACCTCGGAAACGTCCTCCGTTAACGGTCGAACGCTGATTTTGATATAGTTTACCGTACTGTCGGAAATATAAGGGCTCACGTCCAACATGATATTCGTCTTTTTATTTCCTTGCACCGAACAATCCGCAAAAAAAACGCTTCGGTCATCTCCCGCGGTAATAACCACCTCGTACAAGGCACCGTGGTTTTTTGCTCCGCCGTCCAACTCTACCGTGAATTGGATATACGGTGTATAGATCCAATTTTCCGGAAACTCATAAAGACAGAGCAGATCCGCATATCCCTCCGACTCCGGCTTTTTCATATCAGCTCGCAAAACACGAGCACCGTCCGAGCCGTAGGAAAGCTTGACCTTATTACATAACGTTCCTCCGTACCAGCCGAACAATTCCTCCGAGGAGAAGTCAACGTAGGAAAACTCTCCCTTAAACGTATGGTCTTCTGTTATGGGCGTTAGCCGATACACCTTGCGAATGTCGGTGTGACTATCGGTATCGGTTTTAAGTATTTCCTTCCAATCCTCTACCCCAAGGTAAGGCAAAAGATTTTCCGTGATCTCGAGGCTTCTTTCCGTATCTATGTACCGAAGAATTTTTTGGACATCAAAAATGAGGGAATCCTCGGGAGTTCCGTAGTCAAAAGAAATCACAAAGGATGCAAGATCATTTGCTCTCAACGCGGAATAAAAACTGTACGCATAGGAGCACGCCAAGGCGTTCAGCGCAGTGTCCCCGGGCACGCTCCATACGTAAATATAATGCATCGGGGCGTTTGCGTAACGAGATCGAATATCCTTCAGATACTCCTCATACAGAGGAAGATTGTGAATACTCAATACGTTCTCCGCGTCATTGGGGACCAAAAAACCGGATTCATCATCCATTACCAGCGGAGATGAGGAGGATTCAATCATCGTACTATTGGGAATCTTTTCGAAAAAACGCGAATCAAGGATCTCCAGAATGGCTTCCAGAAGTCGATGGGGCTCATATCCGTTTTGAACAGTACTTTCCGATCGATAGGTGTTTGCATCGCTAAAGGGGATGACCACGTCCAGATCCGCTTGAGCGGTTCTTGCCGAATTCGCGATAATCGTAAAATAGAGGGCATAGATTTCCGCATATTCCTCCAAGGAACGGTCACCGCAATCATTCATCGCAAAAAGATCAATGGATGAGCCGACGATCATACCCTTGACCAGCCCGTTTTGATAGGTATTGTATCGTGATGCCAAAAATCCCGCGGAGGTCGACAAGCGTTTTATCGTCTCCTCCGAATATACGTTCGGACAAGCATATAGACTCCCCTGCCGTACCTTACCAAGCATAGAATCCTCCGAGCCCACAGGAAGCAGCAGCTGCAAATACACCCGTCCTCCGTTTGCGGAATACGTACGGATTTGCGCATCTAACGTATGAATGTAGTCGGCATCAAAATAACAGTATCCGTTTTCCATAGGATACATATACCCTGCGGACTCTTTACACAAAAGACGATCCAGATAAATCGGTACGATTACCGTTCCAAAGCCCAAAGAACCGACCGCGGAGGTGTCTCCACCGCGTACGCCCTTTAAGGAAAGACGGGAATCGTCTTGCTGCGGCAAGGCAGCTTCGATGCTCACCATTTGAGGATCTGCCGCAAGGATTGCCTCTCCGTTCGGAGAGCGCAACACAACGGCGTATTGAAGAAATCGATCTGTGATCCTGTCCGCCTTCAGAGAAAACTCAAACTTTACGGCAAGATCGGTGCTTGCCAAGGGCTCTCGGCTTGTGATCTGCCCAAATCCCGTTTCAATATTTTCTCCAAGACCCAACGCAAATATTTCTATTTTATGGTTCTTATAGGAAACCATAATTTCGTGGCTTATGTTTCCGCTGATGGAAATGACATTGTCATCGGAAAGATACCGACAAAAGTAGGTGACGGAATATTCCTTCAGCGTCTGATACGGAAGCGCCTCGGACTCTTGCTGTTCGCTTGATTCGGGTCCATCCGCAGACATGACCGTTGGAATACAGCATCCCATGATACAGCATATCAATAAAAGCCAACAAACGATCCTTTTCATGCTCATGCGCCTCCTTTCAAAATATATAGACACACATTATTATACCATACCTTTTTGAAAAAGAAAATAGGATTTTTAAAAGAAAAAATTTTTCCCATCCATTTTTCAAAAAGTTCTTGACATTTTTTTAAAACAATGATATAATATGTTTCGTTCCATTTGCCGGTGTGATGGAATTGGCAGACGTGCTGGACTCAAAATCCAGTGGTAGCGATACCGTGTCGGTTCGACCCCGACCACCGGCACCAAAATCCGCGTAAAACTTACGCGGATTTTTTTATTTTTTTGAAAAAACTATTGACAAGGCAGTTTTTTTGTGGTATACTTGTAAAGCGTTTTGCTTTACAGTGTTTATTTTAAGGAGATCGGAACGAAAAATGTTTGAAAAAAACCTGAACGTCGGCTATCTTCTTGATTTCTACGGAGAGCTTCTCCCCGAGCGGAAACGCACCGTATTGGAAATGTACTATAACGAGGATTATTCCCTTGCGGAAATTGCGGAGGAAATCGGGATATCCAGACAGGGTGTCCGAGATATCATCAAAAAAACCGAAGCCGATCTTTTCTTTTACGAAGAAAAATTAGGTTTGGCAAAAAAGTTGTTACGGGTAGAGGCATATTCCGAGTCACTGTTTCACTTAGCCAACCGACACGATCTGCCGGAGGACGTAAGGGTACAGATTATGCAGTTGGCGCAAGCCGTTAAGGAATAGTGGGCTTCCCATTTGGACGCCCTTGAAGAAAGGAAGGTGACCACATGTTTCAAAGTCTGAGTGAAAAACTGGAAAATGCCTTCAAAAAATTCAGAAACAAAGGAAAACTGACCGAGGCTGATATCAAGGCGGGTATGCGAGAGATCAAGCTTGCCCTTCTGGAAGCCGACGTAAACTTTAAGGTCGTCAAGGATTTTATCAGCACCGTTTCCGAGCGAGCGGTGGGTACCGAGGTTTTGGAATCCTTACTTCCCGCGCAGCAGGTCGTGAAGATCGTCAATGAGGAATTGACCAATCTGATGGGCGGAACACAATCTAAGCTTCAGATCTCATCCAAGCCCCCAACCGTCGTTATGATGGTTGGTCTTCAGGGTGCGGGAAAAACCACCCATGCGGGAAAGCTTGCGGGACTTTATAAAAAACAGGGCAAAAACCCCTTACTGGTGGCGTGTGATATCTATCGTCCCGCCGCCATCAAGCAGCTGGAGATCGTTGGCGAAAAGCTTTCCATCCCCGTGTTCACCATGGGAGACAAGGAATCCCCCGTTAAGATCGCGAAAGAAGGCGTAGCTTACGCGATCAAGCACGGACACGATATGGTATTTCTTGACACCGCGGGACGGCTTCATATCGACGAGGCTCTGATGCAGGAGCTTCAGGATATCAAATCCTGCGTAGCGCCTACGGAAATTTTATTGACGATCGATGCAATGATCGGACAGGATGCCGTAACCGTTGCCAAAACCTTTAACGAGCTTCTGGACGTAACGGGTGTCATTCTGACAAAGCTTGACGGTGACACCAGAGGCGGTGCCGCTCTGTCGGTAAAGCATGTCACGGGAAAACCCATCAAGTTTATTGGTATTGGCGAAAAGCTGGATGCCATTGAGCCCTTTTATCCCGACCGCATGGCATCGAGAATCCTCGGCATGGGTGACGTTCT
>JAZNDP010000016.1:0-3219 GCA_045588165.1 Eubacteriales bacterium
CGACAGAGCGATCTCGGTCAGCTCCCGGGCGGTAAAGGGGCATGATTCGGGAAGTCCCTGCGCTCGGAGAAGAGTCAGAAGCTAAGTCGGAGGCCAAGCGGTCTTAGGAAGACAAATGTATGAAACAACTCCTTGGCTCACAGAACGACATGGCTACGATCCGACTTCGACAGAGCGATCTCGGTCAGCTCCCGGGCGGTAAAGGGGCATGATTCGGGAAGTCCCTGCGCTCGGAGAAGAGTCAGAAGCTCGTCCAGCGCCGAGGCGGGGCAATAGCCGAATTTTACAGCGGCACGGGTAATGATTACCATGCCGATGGAAACGGCGGATCCGTGAGAGATGGCAAAATCCGAGAGGCGCTCTATGGCATGTCCTACCGTGTGCCCCAGATTCAACAGCTGGCGTGTGCCGCGGTCAAACTCGTCCTGCTCCACAATCGCTGCCTTGTTGATCACGCAAGCAGCGATAATTTCCTCTATCTGATTTTGAATACCTTTGGACAAACGGTTAAAGAGAGGACGGTCGTTGATTACTCCGTATTTGATGACCTCTGCACAGCCGTCGGCAAAGATGTGGTCGGGAAGGGTGTTCATCGTATTTGTGTCGCAAAGCACCAGAGAGGGCTGATGAAAGGCGCCTGCCAGATTCTTGCCCGCCTGCAGGTTGATGGCGACCTTTCCTCCAACCGAGGAATCTACCGCCGCCAGAAGGGTCGTCGGGATCTGAATGAAACGGATCCCCCGCAGATAGGTAGCCGCAACAAAGCCGGTCAGATCTCCCACCACGCCGCCGCCAAGAGCGACGAGCGCGTCGGTTCGTGTCAGGTGACTCTCTCCGAGAATTTCCAACAGTTCCACAAGGTTTTCTGTGGACTTGGATTCCTCACCGTGGGGAAGAACGTAGTAAAAGACGTCAAAGCCCACCTTCTCCAGCGCTTGATGGACCGTATCCAAATAGAGGGGCGCTACGATATCGTCCGTGATAAGACACAGGCGGCAAACACCGCCAAGAGCCTCTTGACAGTATTCCCCTGCCTTGTCAAGAAGATTGTCCCCGATGACGATTTCGTATTCACTTGACGCGTGTACTTTGATTTTTTTCATGATGAATATCCTTTTCGGTTTTGTAGTATGGATTTATCTGTCAATTTGCTCTTTCGCGATTCGTCCGTCTCTCAAGAGTCCTTGCAGGGTCTCTCCGTCGCCATTCGCAATGGCGGTGCGGTATTCGGTCAGGGCGTGAATGATGGTATCCAGTTCAAAGAGCAGGGGATCCCGATTTTCCAAAAACAGCTCGGTCCACATTTGCTCGTTCAGCCACGCAACACGTGTCAGGTCTTTGTAGCTTCCTGCGGAAAAGCCCTTATGCTCCTTGGCAGAGGGACTTTTTACGTAGGCGTTGGATACCACGTGAGCCAGCTGGGAGGTAAAGGCGATAACACGGTCGTGCGCCTCTGCCGTCGTGACGGAAAATTTTCCAAATCCCGCGGGCGCGAGAAGTCCGCGGATGCGGTCAAGAAGGGCAATATCGTCGAATACGGGAGGAACCAGCACCATGGGCGCGTTTCGGAATAGCGTTGCTCTTGCGTGCTTAATTCCGGAAAATTGAGTTCCCGCCATAGGGTGTCCTCCAATAAATGTGAAGCCATGTTCCCTCGCCAGGTCAAAACCTACCTCACAGATCTGCTTTTTTGTACCGCACAGATCCATGACTACGGCGCGAGGGGACACGAGAGGCGCAATCTGTTCCAGATAGTGGATTGCCTGACGCGGATAAAGGGCAATCAGGATCAGATCGCAGGAGGGGATGGTCTCCGAGGTGAGAGTACCGTCCAGGATTCCCGCCAAAGAGGCATATCCTTGAGTTGCTTCATTTTTGTCAAAGCCAAGTACCCTTGCATCGGCTTCCTTGTAGGCTTTCGCCATGGATCCGCCAATCAGACCCAATCCGCAAATTCCAACCGTCATGTTAGCATTCCTCCACGGCGGAGCGCACCCGTCTGACGGCTGCCGTTACGTCAGCAAAGGCATCGGGAGTCAGGGATTGTGCGCCGTCACAAAGAGCATGGGCGGGATCGTTGTGCACCTCGATCATCAAGCCGTCAGCACCGCACGCGGCAGCAGCCATTGCCATGGGCTTGACCAGACGCGCCACGCCCGTTGCGTGGGAGGGGTCAATGATCACGGGCAGATGGGTCAGCTCGTGGAGCATGGGAACGGCGGAGAGATCCAGCGTATTTCTGGTGTAGGTCTCAAAGGTTCGGATGCCGCGTTCACAAAGGATCACGTTCTCGTTTCCTCCCGCCATAATGTATTCGGCAGACATGAGAAGCTCCTTGAGAGTATTGGCAAGGCCTCGCTTGAGAAGGATTGGTTTTTGCGTTCTGCCCAGCTCCTTCAAAAGCTCAAAGTTCTGCATATTTCTCGCTCCAACCTGAATGACGTCTACCTCCTCAAAAAGGGGAAGGTGATTCGCATTCATAATTTCGGTAACGATGGGAAGTCCCGTTTCCTTTTTTGCCTTCAGCAAAAGCTCAATGCCGTCCGCCTTCAGTCCTTGGAAATCATAAGGAGAGGTACGGGGCTTAAAGGCGCCACCGCGAAGCATGGTAGCTCCCGCCGCCTTCACGGCGCGGGCAATTTCCATGACCTGCTCCTCGTTCTCCACCGAGCAGGGACCCGCCATAATAGCAAAATCCGCGCCGCCTACCGAGGTATTTCCTACGGAAATCATGCTGTCATCGGGGTGGAACTTGCGGTTGGCGCTCTTAAAGGGCTCGCTGATGCGCTTTACGGATTCTACGATTTCTAAGGATTCCAAAAGCTCGGCGTCGATCTTGGAGGTATCTCCAACTAAGCCGATAATGGTGTGCACGCTTCCGCGGGACAGGTGAACGTCAAGGCCCTGTTGCTTCAGCCAATGGGCGAGATTCTCAATTTGTGTGTCTGTTGTTCCTTGTTTCAATACTGCGATCATGATATTTGTTCTCCTTATCATTCTTTTTTCTCTGCGTGTGAGAGGGAACGAAGCCTCACCACAGAGAAAAAATGAAGCCTTCGCGGTGTTTTTCACCGGAAAGGCTTCATGCAAGGCTTTATTCTTCGGTTTCCCGACGGATAAGCGAATGAAACTGAACTCCGCGCCAAAAAGCACCCTTATTCCATTACTTCATAAAGTAATAAAAATAAAGGGTAAAATACTTCTGTGCGAAAGTCTGTG
>JAZNDP010000017.1:0-15105 GCA_045588165.1 Eubacteriales bacterium
ATGCGCGCGAGCTTCCCTTCTCTGTTGCGGGGGCGGTGTGTGTGAAGGGGCAGGCGCAATTTCACCCATTGAAATTTCTATATGAAATCGCAAAAGACTTGCCGATCTGCGAGCATACCAAGGTCGTGGAGCTGATGCCGCACAAAGCAATCACCAACCACGGTGAAATCACCTACAAAAAGCTGATCATCGCCACTCATTTTCCGATGCTCAATAAGCACGGCTTGTATTCCCTCAAGCTCTATCAGCACCGTTCCTACGTCATAGCCTTGAGGGGTGCGCAAAACGTGAGCGGAATGTACGTGGACGAATCGGACACGGGGCTATCCTTCCGAAGCTACGGTGACCTTCTGCTCCTCGGCGGAGGCGGGCACCGCACGGGTAAAAAGGGCGGCTGTTGGCAGGAGCTTGAAGATTTCGCCAAGAAGCATTACAAAAACGCCGAGATTGTAGCCCGGTGGGCAACGCAGGATTGTATGACATTGGACAGCGTTCCCTATATCGGGCAGTACGCAAAGTCCACGCCCGCCGTGTTCGTGTCGACGGGCTTTAACAAATGGGGCATGACAAACGCCATGGTCGCCGCAGATATTCTTTGCGACCTCGTTCAAGACAAGTCCAATCCTTACGCGGCTGTTTTCGATCCCTCGCGCACCATCCTGCGCCCACAGCTTACCGTCAACGCCTTTGAGTCCACTGTAGGACTTCTCACGCCTACCGCACCACGCTGCCCTCACCTCGGCTGCGCCCTGAAATACAACCGTGCGGAGCACACCTGGGATTGTCCCTGCCACGGCTCCCGCTTTCGTGAGGACGGCGAGCTGATCGACAATCCCGCCACGGATGACAAAAGAATATAGCGGTATATGTTACCACGTTATGGGAAATAATAGTATCAAATCCATAAACGGAGGTCAATATTCGTAATGTTCAAACATGAAAAACAGTTATTTCATCCCGTAGAGGTGGAGAGACCGAATCCCCAGTATGCCGTTTTGCTTCAGGAACAGCTTGGTGGCGGGAACGGCGAGCTCAAGGCGGCAATGCAATATATGTCGCAAAGCTTCCGAATCAAGGATCCCGAGATCAAGGATCTTTTTCTTGATATTGCCGCCGAGGAGCTGGGGCATCTCGAAATGATCGCGCAGACGATCAACCTGCTCAACGGTCACAACGTGGATGCTACCAAGGTACAGTCAGGACAGATACAGACCCACGTTCAGAACGGACTCAATCCGGGACTCATCAACGCGTCTGGGTACTCTTGGACCGCGGACTACGTCACCGTCACGGGGGATTTGTGCGCCGATCTGCTCTCCAACATCGCGTCCGAGCAAAGAGCCAAGGTCGTTTACGAGTATCTTTACCGTCAAATTGAGGACAAGAAAGTCAGAGAAACCATTGACTTCCTCCTCAACCGCGAGGAAGCACACAATCAGATGTTCCGCGATGCCTTCAATAAGGTACAACAGAGCGGCTCGAATCGCGACTTTGGCACGACAAAGGCTGCTAAAATGTATTTTTGCATGTCGGATCCCGGACCGAATGCCTTTGCAACGGGGGAAACACACGCGCCTGCGTTCAAGTGAAAAGGTTTTATAAATTTTTATTATAAAAGAATACAAAGTGTAAGAAAAAAAGAAGACAGACACGTAACATAAGCCAATGAGCCGTAGTTATGTGTCTGCCTAACTTTTGAAAGTTTTTTATCGGATATCACGCAAACTGAGAGTGGTATAAGGAGTAATAAAAGCCACCCTTCTTGATAAGCTCTTCGTGATTTCCCTGCTCGATGATCGCCCCGTCCTTTACAACCAGTATCGTATCCGCGTTTTGAATCGTCGAAAGTCGGTGAGCGATAATGAAGCAGGTCTTATTTTCCATCAACTCATTCATCGCGCTCTGAATTTGTATCTCTGTGCGCGAGTCAACGTTTGACGTTGCCTCGTCAAGAATCAATATGGGCGCGTTTGAAAGAAAAGCGCGGGCTATGGTGATCAGCTGCTTCTGACCCTTGGAGATATTCACTCCGTCATCTGAAAGCACCGTATGATATCCGTCGGGTAACCCCTCAATATAGTTTGCAATTCTTGCGGACCTTGCCGCCGCGTATACCTCCTCGGGTGTTGCGTCCTCTCTGCCGTATACGATGTTGTCGTATATCGTGCCGCAAAAGAGCCACGTATCCTGAAGCACCATAGTAAACGCGAGACGTAGGTCTTTCCGTTTGATATCTGCCGATGGGATACCGTCCATCAGTATCTCTCCGCCCTGCTGGTCATAAAAGCGCATCAGCAGATTGATGATCGTGGTCTTCCCTGCGCCCGTAGGTCCTACAATCGCCACGGTTTGTCCTTTTTTCGCATTTACCGAGACGTTTTTCAGTATCGTTTTATCCTTTGTATATCCAAAGGTGATATTTTTCAGATCAATGTCGCCGTTTACATCGGTAAACTCTTTCGCGTCAGGAGCGTCTTCCCTCTCGGGCTGCTCGTCAAGAATGGCAAAGACACGCTCGGCTGCGGAAAATGCGGATTGGAATTCGTGAAGAATATTGGAAAACTCGTTGATAGGACCTGCAAACTTTCTGGAATACTGCACGAACTGAGCCACTCCGCCAAGAGTGATAAAAAAGGCAGATGCGGCAAGGATCGTGCCGTTTTGCGAATACATATACAATATTCCGCCCATAATTGCCACAAGCGTAAGTGAGATATTATTGATCAAATTGATCGTTGGGAAAAGCATAGCTCCCTGATACTCTGCCTTGTAGAAGGAGTCCATTGCCTCGTCATTGATCTTATTGAACCGCGAGGATACCACCTCTTGCCTTCCGTAAGCCGAGATCGTTTGTGATCCGGTAAGCATTTCCTCGGCAAAGCCGTTCAGCTCGCCGTATTTTTTTGCTCTTTTTCGGAAAAGCGGGCGCACCACCTTGGAGCGATACCGAGTAAACAGGATAGATACGGGAACCGTTATCGCAAATATAAGTATCATTGGCTTTGATATCTGCCACATAAATACGAGAGATCCGACAACGGTATAGACGCTCGTCATTACTTGGATAAGATCGTGAGAGAGGGTGCTGTTGATCGTATCGATATCGTACGACAGATGGCTTATGATATCTCCTGTTGCGTGCGTATCAAAATAATTGACGGGAAGTATCGTCAGTTTTTCAAAAACCTGTTTCCTCATTTTATATATGATTCTCTGGCTCAGATGGATCATAACGATGGAAAGGACATAGGAAAGCAAGGCGGAGATCACATAGCAGAAAATCATAAAGACGATATTCTCCCAAACGGCAGGAAAATCCACGCCACTCTCAAGCTCGATGGCGTCGATCGCCGCTCCCGAATATCTCGGTCCGAGAAGTGAGAGTTGATTTGCGCCAAGAGTCAGCAACAACGCAACGATAAAAAGAGGCCATTGCTGCAACACATATTTACTCAGCCTTAAAAAAATACCTTTTTTCGACTTCTTTTCGGTAGTTTTATCACTCAAGGAAAGCACCTCCCATCTGAGAATCGCTGATTTCCTTATATTGCAGGCAATTCTTCATAAGCTCTTCGTGTTTGCCGCTTCCGATGATCACGCCGTCCTCTACGACCAGTATCAGATCACAGTTCTTTACCGAGCTTACTCTTTGCGCCACGGTAATAACGGTAGTATCGGGAAAATGCTCAGAAAGCGCGCGTCGCAGATTGGCGTCAGTCTTGTAGTCAAGCGCCGATGATGAGTCGTCAAGCACCAATATCTCGGGGCAAGCCGCTATTGCGCGGGAGATCAGCACACGCTGGCGCTGACCGCCCGAAAGATTCGTTCCTCCTGCAGACACGCTGTGCGCGTAGCCATCCGAAAAGGAAGTTATAAAATCGTGCGCTTGGGCGATCTTTGCCGCCACAGTGATATCCTCGCTTGAAATGTCGCGTCCAAAGCGGATATTTTCTTCTATCGAATCCGCATAGAGAAAGTCGTTTTGAAATACAACACCGAACATGGAGGTGAGTTCTTCTTGCGTATAGGAGCGAACATCCCTACCATGGATCCGTATCATACCTGAATCCGCATCGTAAAATCTCATAAGGAGGCGAAGACATGTTGACTTTCCGCTTCCCGTCGCGCCGATGATACCAAGTGTCTCTCCTTTTTTCAGAGAAAAGGAAATGTTTTTCAGATTATCTTTTTTACCCAGATAGGAAAAGCTTACGTTTTCAAAGGAAATATGAACGGATGGATCTCCCTTTCCGTCGTCCTGACAAAGCTCAAGCTCGCTGCTACACTCCATAACGAGAGAAATACGTTTTGCCGACGCTGCGCATTTGGTATACATAACGAACATTCTTGACAGTGACATCATTGCCATAGAGATCAGCGTGAAATATTGCATAAAGGCAATTACGGTCGTTACGGAAGAACGGTTACTTGCAACGAAATAGGCACTGACCGCGATGACCGCGACGATACCCATATTCATCAGCAGTGTCATAATGGGATTTACGATGCCCATGATGATTCCGGCTTTGGTCTCGTTTTTTCGTAGCGTCATATTCGCCTTGTCGTAACGGGCATTCTCATAATCGATCTTCGAGAGTGCCTTGATTACACGAATGCCTTGCGCGTCCTCTCTGACAATTCTCACCATACCGTCAACAGACTGCTGAACTTTGGAATAAAGCGGTACACCCATACGGGAAATACTGTATACAACAACGAAAATAAGAGGAAGCGTGGCTATCATAACGAGCGCCAGCTTTCTGTCCATAATCATAGTAATGATCGTTCCACCAAGTAAAAGGATCGGCGCGCGAATTCCCATTCTCTGCATCATTCCGATAAAATTCTGTACGTTATAGGTATCCGAGGTGATCCGCGACTCTAGCGACGGAATCGTAAAGCGATCTCTGCTTCTTGCTGATAGATGAAGCGTTTTGGAGAAGAGATCCTTTCTCATTCGAGTCGAGAAAATCATCGTCGTCTTTGCAGCCATTCGGTTGGCTATGATATTGCCAAGACAAGCAATCACGGCGCAAATCGCCATAAGCGCTCCGAAAAACAAGATGTTTCGCACGTTGTTGGTAATAATAACATGCTCAAGTATATAGGACAGCAAAAACGGGATCATCAACTCCGCTAACGTGCCGATAATCTTTATAAACGTTCCCACCGTTATCCTTGCGCGTAACGGCTTCAAATATGTAAAAACCCACTTCATTTATTTTCCTCTTGTTTTGTTATAATCTCTCTTGCTCGTTTCTGCATGTGCTCCAGCACCGAGTTGAATACGGCAAGCTCTTCTTGGTCTATTCCCTCTGAGAGAAGAGCCATCCATTCGCCTGACACCTTTTTGATTTCGGGTAGCACGGCAAGCATTTTTTCGGTAGGATAAACCGAAAACTGCCGTTTGTCGTTTGGTAGAGAATTTCTGGAAATATATCCTTTTTCCTCAAGACAGTTAAGGTTTCTTGCAACGGTACTTTTGTTGATACAAAGCTCTTGAGCTAACTCCTCTTGAGAGCGACCGGGAGCTCGGCATATAGCCAAGACAAACGCGTAATGCCCTGTTTGCAGATCCTTAGCAGAGATCCTGCTGTGCCTGTATATCGCTTGGGAACGGCTGATGTTATTCAGCATTTTCATAAATTTTGACATACGATACCCCTCAAACAAAATAGTTGCAAACGCAACGGTTTCCAACGCAACTATTATAACTAAAATTTTGATCAAAGTCAAGAAAAATAGCAAAAATGCTTTTCATTTACAAAAAAGTGGGCGATCTTTCGGTAGTATAAAAACTTACGAATGACGATGCGTTTGCCAAAAAGCTTTTGAAATATAAAAGCCTCGAAAACGCAGTGTTTTCAAGGCTGTTTTTTGTTGTGTTTACTAAATTGTACCATCGGGCGCTGAACAAAGAAATTCGGCAGCGCTGACAGCAACGATTGGCTGTCGGCACTGCCGATGGTGCGGGTAAGAGGACTTGCTACCTCCTAACGCCTTCGGCGTTGGGAAGTTCTTCGATTCTTTTACCGGCGCAAAAAAACAGGAAGGCGATTGCCTTCCTGCTTTTTTGGTGCGGGTAAGAGGACTTGAACCTCCACGAAGTTGCCCCCACTAGAACCTGAATCTAGCGCGTCTGCCAATTCCGCCATACCCGCGAATGAAATGAGCGTGGTATGGCGATGCCTAAAGAACGCTTGCGTTCTTTACTTGTGCGTAGCACAAAGATACCCGCATATGAATTTTCGTTTTGAAGGTGTTTCCTCCGCAACGGATAATATTTTACCACAAAGCAAATGGTTTGTCAATAGGGTTTTGCAAAATTTTCTGAAAATTTTTCTTTTCTTTTTTGCTCTCCGCCCTTTTTTCGCTCTCCTTTTGCATACTTTTTCCTTTTTTTTATGAAAATCTCTTTACAATCCCTCTCTTTTTGTGATATAATAAATTAATATTTTCATTATTATTACCAGAAAAGGAGCATTTTTATGACCGGCGATTCGATTCAGATTCTGATCGCAATGATCCTCTATATGGCGGCTGTCATTGCCATCGGCATCATGTACGCAAAGCGTGCAAACAAAAATTCCGAAAATTACTTTCTCGGCGGACGCTCTCTCGGTCCTTGGGTCACCGCGATGAGCGCCGAGGCATCCGACATGAGCGGCTGGCTTTTGATGGGTCTGCCCGGTGTGGCATACTGGTGCGGTCTTGCCGACGCGGCTTGGACTGCCATCGGTCTTGCCGTGGGTACTTACCTCAACTGGCTCATCGTTTCCAAGCGCCTCCGTCGCTACAGCATGCAGGCAAACAACTCCATTACTCTCCCCGAGTTCTTCTCCAACCGTTTCCGCGAGAAGAAAAAGATCATTATGACCATTGCCGCCCTCTTTATCCTGATCTTCTTTACCGTTTACGCGGCAAGCTGTCTGGTTACCTGCGGCAAACTCTTCTCCAAGCTCTTCGGCACGCCTTATATCGCCATGATGTTGCTTGGCGCAGCCTTCGTTCTGATCTACACCATTCTGGGCGGATTCCTTGCGGAGAGTGCCTCTGACTTCATGCAGAGCATCGTCATGATTACCGCTCTGGTGGTAGTCGTTGTCATCGGTACTGTTTCCGCGGGCGGTATCGGCGCTGTCGTTGAAAACTCTCAAAGCATTCCCGGATTTTTGGAGTTCTTCGGTCTGGCAAATCCCACCGTGGATCCCGAGACCGGAAAGCAGCTCGTAGACGCTGCCGGCTCTCCCGTCTTTGGAGAGGCAAAGGTTTACGGCGCTTTGAGCGTATTCTCCATGCTTGCTTGGGGTCTTGGCTACTTCGGCATGCCTCAGGTTCTTCTCCGTTTCATGGCGATCCGCAAGGAGAGCGAGCTGAAAACCTCTCGCCGTATCGCAATGGTCTGGGTTATCATCTCTCTTGCCGTTGCCGTATTCATCGGTATCATGGGCAGAACCGTGTTCCCCACCGAGCACCTCACCGCATCCGACGCGGAAAATATCTTTATTACCCTTTCCACCAGCTCTCTGCCCGCTCTCATCGCGGGATTCGTGATGGCAGGTATTCTGGCAGCTACCATCAGCTCCTCGGATTCCTATCTGCTGATTGCCGCCTCTGCCGTTTCCAAGAACGTATTCCAGGGTGTCATCAAGAAAAACGCCACCGACAAACAGGTTATGCTGGTTACCCGTATTACTCTGCTGGTGATTGCCGTGGTGGCTATGATCATTGCGTTGGATGAGAACAGCGTCATCTTCAAGATCGTATCCTTCGCGTGGGCAGGCTTTGGCGCTACCTTCCTACCTCTGATGCTCTTCTGTCTGTTCTGGAAGCGTACCAACCGCGCGGGCGCAATTGCCGGTATGATCGGCGGCGCGGGAATGGTCTTCCTGTGGAAGCTGGTTATCAGTAAGCTGGGCGGCGCGTTTGCGATCTACGAGCTCCTTCCCGCCTTCATCTTCTCCTCTATTTGTATCGTGGTTGTCTCGCTCCTCACGAGGGCTCCTTCCAAGGAGATCGAGGAGGACTTCGAGGCTGTCAAGAATGGAAATGTTGAGAAAACCGTCTCCGCGGCGGAATAATTCATAAAAAAAGAGAACCGTTTACAAGCGGTTCTCTTTTTTCTTTAAGATGGATTGCTTTTTCTATGCAACACGCCGAAGACGGCGATGGCGCACAGAGGAAACAGCAGAGGCATCATGGCATAGATCAGCAAGCCTGAGACGGGTATAGGATTGCTTCATGGAGAGTTTTTGTCCTTTGTCAAATTTTTCAACATTATATCACGGATCCGCCGATTTTTCAAGGAATCTATCGAAAAAGAGATAACGAAAAGTCGGACATATATTGACATGTATTGTAAAAAATGATAAAATAATAGTAACAAAGCAATTTAGGAGGAAATTATGTTATCCAAAAGCAAAAAAACGCAAAGCGTGCATGTCATGATTACCGAGCAGATCAAGGACGTGGAGACCTGTCTGATTCATTTTGAAAGCTTTATGCAGGCTGCAACCACCCCTGAGACCGTGCCGCAAACCCTTCGCACGCTCTCCGTCTGCGTGGGTCAGGCGGAAGCTTCGGCGGATTCTTCCCTGCGCCGTATGATCGATTCTCTGGCAGGCGGCGCTTATCTGCCCTCTACCAGAGAAAGCCTGATCTCTATCGCCACCAGCTGTGACCACGTGGCAAACAAGTGCGAGTACGTTTCCAACGTGATGATCGCCCAGAAATTCCGTTTCCCTGCTTCCTTTTCCAAGGAGTTGACCGATATTATCGCAATTACCCGAGCTCAGTTCGAGATTCTGGAGAAGACGATCAGTAAGCTCTTTTCGGATTTCGGCAATTTGCTGAAGGATCACACCATCCTTGACCGGATCCGCGAGAAGGAGTCCGAGGTTGACAACATCGAGAAGAAGCTGTACGAGCGGATCTACGACATGGACGTCGAGCTGGCGGAAAAAATGCAGACCACTCAGGTATTGGGCGCGATCTGCGACATCTCCGACGTTATCGAGAATATTGCCGACCAGATCCAGATCATGCTGATCACCAGAAAGGCGTAAGGGACAGCGGACATTATGTGGATCTATTTACTTTTGGGTGCCGGTCTGTTCATGGGCTGGTCTCTGGGCACCAATGACGCTGCGAATGCCTTTGGTACCGCCGTCGCCACCCGTGTAGTCAAATACCGCACCGCTGTTATTATCATCGCGATTTGCGTCGTTCTCGGTGCTGCCATTCAAGGTGACGGAAACATCAACAAGATCTCCGAGCTTGCCACCAGCAACGCGGTGAGCGCATCGGCGGAGGACGTGGCGGGAATTGCCGGCGACGAGGCGGCAATCGCTACCTTGAAGCTGAAATCCGCCCTCAAGGCGGCGATCATCTTCGCCTGCGCGGGTCTGACCGTTTTCGTAATGAGCTATCTGAAATTTCCCGTTTCGGCAAACCAATCGATCACGGGAGCGATTATCGGATGGGGATTGTTCCACGTAGACTACTCCGATCCCGAGGTATTGGCGGTAAATCTGCCCCAGATCGGTAAATTCGCCATTACATGGTTGATCAATCCGCTGGGCGCAGGTATCATATCCTTTATTCTGGTCTTTTTTTTCAATAAATTCTTGGCAAACAGACTGTCCTCGTTGAGCAGCTACGATAAAATCGTTAAGATCGGTTATCTGATCGCGGGCGCCGTTGCCGCGTACAGCATCGGTGTCAACAGCTCCGCCAACGTAACGGCGCTGTACTATGACGCTACCGGCGCAGGCGCGAATCTGCTGACCAGCGCACGACTGACGGCTGCCATCGGCGGTATCGCCATCGCCATCGGCGTGCTTACCTTCTCCAAGCGCGTGATGATGACGGTCGGCAGCAGCATTGCCGATATCAGCCAGATGGACGGCTTCATGGTGGTCATCGCTATGGCAATCACCATCCTTCTGATGGAGAAGCTGATGGGTATTCCCGTTTCCACCTCTCAGGCAGTGGTTGGCGCGGTTATGGGCGCAGGATTGGTTCGCGGTGTCAAGCACGTCCACTTCGGCGTGTTCAAGAACATCGCCATCGCTTGGGTCAGCTCCCCCACCGTGGCAGGTCTTCTGGCATATGCCGTGGCGTTCTGTACCAAGGGATATTTTGCCGCGTAAGTTACATACAAAAAAGGCTATCGTACGATAGCCTTTTTTCTTATTTCTCAAACCCATGAATAAACCCATTCACGTCAGCGGAGCAGATATCTCCCCCGATGACCCGATTGCGGTAGACCAGAATGTTGGCGTAAACGGTTCCCTTTGCGCCCTCGTAATTGGTGACCTCGTATGTATAGCGCATCACCTTTTTCTTTTTGTAATCCGATAAATCCAAGCCCTGTCTTCTCTGGATCTCGTTATATCCCGTAAAGATCTTGTCAAATTCCGAGGGAATGGTCACCTCCACCGCCTCCACGGGCTCCGTTTTGACCTCCCAACCGAACTGGCGGAGAAATTCGATCCGATCCTCTCCCGTTTTCACGCCGTCGTAGTCGTACTCTACCTCCCCGCTGACGGCGGTTCCGTCCTCTCCATAGGCGGGAACAAAGGCGATCAGCGTGATCAGAGTGACCAGTGCCACACAAACCACCGCAAAAAATTTCAGGGTACTTGCCCGCAAGGAATAAATAAACATAAAGAATCCTCCCGATCCGAAATAGTGTTCTACTCCATTCTATTCGGTCGGGAGGTCTTTTATGTTTGCAAATCGGATTTGAAATAAAAGCGCTTTTCTCTGGCAGCAACGCTATGTGCCAATCCCATCAGGGCGTAAAGAGCCAGCACCGAAGAGCCGCCACAGCTCATAAAGGGGAGGGTGATTCCCACCACGGGCACCAGAGCCAGACACATCCACAAATTTTCAATGGACTGGATCATAATGACTGCCGCCACGCCACTGCAGATCAGTCTGCCCACCATATCGCGGCAGTGGAAAGCAATCCACAGCAGACGAATGGTCAGGAGCACCAGCGCCGCTACCACCAGAGCCCCCCCCAGATACCCGAACTTTTCACAGACCGTGGCAAAGATGAAATCGGTATGGGAGGCGGCAAGGGTCTCGTATCGCTCACCGCCGAACATTCCCTGCCCGAAAAACCCTCCCGCCGCGATGGTATCCCGACTCATCAGCGGCTGTCTTCCGATGTCATTGGGGTCAAGCTCGGGCTGAAATCCTACGATAATGCGGTTTTGCTGATAGGGCTTGAGAAGATCCCACAAAAACGGAAAAGCGAAGACGAGGATGCCCAGCGCCGCCACGAAATACCACACGGACAGTCCCGCGCAGTAGAGCATCACGGCAATGATCCCGAAATAGACCAACGCAACCCCAAGGTCGCCCGACAGCAGAATCAGTCCGACGATCACTCCCGCATGCGCCAAAAGCCCCAGCAGAGGAAGCGGACGGTTGATCCTGTCCCGCACCATCTCAATGTGTCGGGAGAAGGTACAAAGAAAGGTGATCTTCACGAACTCCGAGGGCTGAATGGCGATCCCCACCACGGGGAGCCGTAGCCAGCTTCGGTTGGCGGTATCGATATTCTCTCCCGTGCTTCCGAAGATCAGCGTGATGGCAAGGAGGAATGCGGAGGCGAGGAACATCACGAAAGAGAGCCGCTCCACCAGAAAATGATAGTCCAGATTGGCAAGAACGAAAACGGCAAGAAGCCCCACTGCCGTCATGGCGATCTGCATAATCAGCTTACTTCTGCCGAAGTTATCCACAGCGCCAATAACCGTGAGAATACTCATCACCGACAAAAAGACGGTACACCCAAGGATCACGGGATCCATACACTTGATCCGTTTTCCCAAGGATTCGCCAAAGATCTTCATTTTCCTCCTCCTTTCTTCGATTCATCATAAAACATCATAGAAAGGGGAATCAGCAAGATTCCCCTTCTTTTTTAATACTGTCTACCGAAAACCACCATATGCTTGGCAGGCTTGCCACAGCATACGCAGACGTCGGAAATATGCTCCTCCACAAAGGGAATGCAACGGGATTTCACACCGCCCGTCTCATCCTTGAGGCGGTCCTCACACTCGCTGTCTCCGCACCACATTGCCTTGATAAAGCCGGGGTGATTCTCGGCGATGTCGAGAAATTCCTCGTGGGTCGTAGCAACGCTCGTCTTCTCCGCCAGATTCTTCTCTGCTCTGGCGTAGAGCTCGTCGTGTACCGACTGAAGGGCATTCGCCACCTCCTCGGCAAGGTTGTCGAGAGATACCACTCTCTTCTCGCGGCTGACACGGCTGACCAGCACGCAGCAGTTGTTTTCAATGTCGCGGGGACCGATCTCCAGACGGAGCGGTACACCCTTCATCTCGTACTGGCTGAACTTCCAGCCCGTGGAGTTGTCGCTGTCGTCCAGCTTGACGCGGAACTGCTCGGACAGCAGCGCCTTCAGCTCGTTTGCCTTCTCCAGAACGCCCTCCTTGTGCTGAGCCACGGGAATGATGGCAACCTGAATGGGAGCCACCTTGGGAGGTAGAATCAAACCGTTGTCGTCGCCGTGGGTCATGATGATGGCGCCGATCATACGGGTGGAAACACCCCAGGAGGTCTGGTGAGGATACTGCACCTTGTTCTCGCGGTCGGTGTAGGTAATGTCAAAGGCTCTGGCAAATCCGTCGCCAAAGTAGTGAGAGGTACCGCCCTGAAGAGCCACGCCGTTGTGCATCATCGGCTCGATGGTGTAGGTCTCCATCGCTCCCGCGAACTTTTCCTTCTCGGTCTTGCGTCCCGTCACGGCGGGGATCGCCAGCGTCTCGCGGTAAAAATCCTCGTAGCACTTCAGCATCTGCAGAGTTTCTTCTCTTGCCTGCTCCTCGTTCTCGTGCATGGTGTGACCCTCCTGCCACAAAAACTCCGAGGTACGGAGGAAGGGACGGGTGGTCTTTTCCCAACGAACCACGTTGCACCACTGATTATACAGCTTGGGCAGATCGCGGTAGGAATGAATGATATTCTTATAGTGATCGCAGAACAGGGTCTCGGAGGTGGGACGTACCACCAGTCTCTCTGCCAGCTTGTTCTGTCCGCCGATGGTCACGATGGCACACTCGGGAGCAAATCCCGCCACGTGATCCTTCTCCTTCTGAAGGAGGCTCTCGGGAATGAACATGGGCATATATACGTTCTCGTGGCCCAGTCTCTTAAAGCGGGCGTCCAGATCGTGCTGAATATTCTCCCAGATGGCGTAGCCGTAGGGGCGAATGATCATGCAACCCTTCACACCCGAATAATCCACAAGCTCCGCTTTTTTTACAACGTCGGTATACCATTGAGCAAAATCTACATCCATGGACGTGATCTGCTCTACCATTTTCTTATCGTTTGCCATTCTTTCTCTCCTGTTTTGGGTAAAAATGTTATTCTATATCTATAATATTATAAATCATCTTTCGAAAAATGTCAATAGACGGAGGGACTAATTTTTCGCGGTCGGGGAAAAATATCGTAAAACCATATTTTTGGAGGTCTTTATGTCCCACCGAATTGATATTTTGGGAGTTCCCTTTCGCCCTATGACCGAGGGGCAGACAAGGAAAGAAATTGCCGAATGGCTGAAAAGGAGGGAAAACGCCCGTATTTTCACTCCAAATCCCGATATTTTAATGAAGGCGCGGAAGGATCGTGAGCTTCGACGGGCGCTTGAAGGAGCGGAGCTGCTTTTGCCCGACGGAGTGGGGGTGATCCTTGCCTCCCATCTTTTGAGAACGCCCCTGCCCCAGCGGATCACAGGCATTGATACGGCGGAGTGGCTTCTGTCCTGCGCCGCGAAAAAGGGGCTTTCGGTCTATTTCCTTGGAGGAAAGTTGGGCGTTGCCGAATCGGCGGCAAACAGGCTGAAAAAAAGATTTCCCAACTTGCGGATTGCGGGAATGCACCACGGATATTTTGACAAACGAAGAGATAGCCGAGAAAACCGACAGGTCGTGGCAAGGATTCGGGCAGCCGCTCCCGATCTCCTCTTCGTTTGCTTCGGCTGTCCCGCCCAGGAGAGATGGATCGCGGAAAACACCCCCACCCTTCCCTCCTTGCGGCTCTCCATGGGTCTTGGGGGCTGTCTTGACGTCTGGTCGGGGCAAAAGAGGCGAGCCCCCGCCGCCTTTCAGCGAACGGGCACCGAATGGCTCTTTCGCGCCCTGCGGGAGCCGAGACGGTTTGTCCCTCTTTTCCGTATGCCCTTCTTTTTAGGTTGTGTTATTTTTTCGAAGTAACAAAAAACGGATAAAATGGCGGTGGGCATTTCTGCCCACCGCCATCGGTCATCTTAACTTAAAATTCTTCAAACTGACCACCATACAAGGGCACATTGACGACCGTATTGGTTCCGTTCTTTATCATCACTGCGTTTGTTTCATGAGTACAATTCGTTCCCTCGCCTCGGAAACCTGAAATTCCGCCAATGTCATAGAAAATATAGTCGTCATTCGTGTTACATTGAAGGGTAATATCCCCTTCGAAGGAACAGGAATCAAAAATTACTCCGTCTCCATATCCGCAAAGTCCACCAATGGTAACTTCATTATTGAAATTCACATGAATATCACCCGATACGTGGCAATTTACTATTTTAGTATTATCGCCCCAACTCGAACTTCCCACCAATGTACCGACATAAGTGTAATCCCTAGCACCTTGTACAGAAACCTCTACGTTCTCCAAAACCACGTTTCTTAAAGTTCCGCTTAGATAACTAAACATTCCATAATGATCTTCTGTGCCATAATCGTCATCCATTACCGACTGATCGATCTTCAGATTTTGAATCTTGTATCCGTTTCCATCCAAATATCCATTGAAGGACATCGGGATCCAAGTCTTTCCCGACATGTCGATGTCATTCATCAATTTGTATTTGCCACGGGCGGTTATATTCAGCAAATCCTCGGGCGTTCGGATCTCTGTCAGACCCTCCGTGATAAAGGAATAGAAAGCAAATTTCACGGGGGTACAATTTGCGGATGCCACATGTCCGTCCAATGCGTAGGTGAGAGACGTAATACAGCAAACTGCATTGTAGGTTACAGAAAAGGAATATCGGGTATCCGTCACCTTTGTCAG
>JAZNDP010000018.1:0-13314 GCA_045588165.1 Eubacteriales bacterium
AAGTCCACCAAGGGCGGCGAGATCAGAGTGGAAATTTGCTCCAAGTGCCACCCCTTCTTTACCGGCAAGCAGAAGTTTGTTGACGTGGGCGGACGTGTTGACAAGTTCAAGAAGAGACTGGAAAGTGTCAACCGCTAATTCGAACAGAGTTTGATTGCAAAAGGCAGGTTATGCGCGAAAAACGCGGACCTGCCTTCGTTTTTTGCTGAAGCAGAAAGGAGGATTGGAATGATCCGACAAAGAGAAGACCGACTGACCGATAAGGCGATTTTGGTTGGCGTAGTATGGGGAAGTGAAACGCAGGAAAGCGTAGACAAAAGCCTTGACGAGCTGGAGGGCTTGCTCAAAACCGCAGGCGGTGAGTGTGTGGCGCGGCTCACCCAGAACAAGGAGGCGCCCGATACCAGAACGGTGATCGGGAGCGGTAAGGCGGCGGAGCTTGCCTATCTTTGCGCCTGTAACGACGTGACGCTGGTAGTCTTTGACTGTGAGCTTTCTCCCTCCCAGATCCGTAATTTGGAGGATATCGTGGGAGATAAAGTGAGGGTGATTGACCGCTCTATGTTGATCTTAGATATCTTTGCCCTTCATGCCGTAACGGGGGAGGGAAAGCTTCAGGTAGAGCTGGCACAGCTGAAGTATACAGCACCCCGCCTTGTGGGACACGGAACCGAGCTGTCCCGTCTGGGCGGCGGAATCGGTACGCGAGGGCCGGGAGAGTCGAAGCTGGAGACCGATCGTCGGCATATGATGCGGCGGATCCGCGCCCTGGAGGCGCAGATTGCCGAGATGGATAAAAATCGAAAGACCATGCGGGCGTCGAGAGACCGAAGCGGGATCTGTGAGGTCGCCATCGTGGGATACACCAACGCGGGAAAATCCACCTTGCTCAATCGGCTGACCGATGCGGGAATTTTGGCGGAGGACAAGCTGTTTGCCACGTTGGATCCTACCACGAGAAAATTTATACTTCCCTCGGGAGAGCCGATTCTGCTCACCGACACGGTTGGCTTTATCAATAAGCTTCCGCACCACCTGATCCGAGCCTTCCGCTCGACGCTGGAGGAGGCGTGTCAGGCGGACGTTTTGCTGATTCTGACCGACGCGTCGGATCCCAATTTTCGTGATCAGCTTCGGGTGACCGAGGAGCTTCTGACTGATCTTGGCGCGGTTGGCAAGCCGATTCTGTACGTGTTCAACAAGTGCGATCGGGGACTGGCGGAGCTGGGACGGATCGGTGTGGAGGCGCCTGCCGATAACGTGGTTTATATTTCCGCCAAAACGGGTCAGGGTGTGGACGCTATGGTGGCGCGTCTGGAGGAGATCGTGTCCGCGGGAAAGCGGCGCGTCACCTATCGGATCCCCAACGCCGACGGAGGCGCGCTGAATACGCTGTATCGCTTTGCGACGGTGGAGGACGTGGAATACGGCGCCGAGTTTATGACGGTGGTTGCCCTTGCCGACGCCAAGGCAAGAGGCATGATGCGCCGATACGCGGTGGACGATGTCTGCGAGCGCGAGGAAGAGGACGAATAAGAGGACGGATCGGAGAGGAATCTCCGATCCGTTTTTGATTGACAAAATTCGACGGATATGGTATAATAGGCTATCACTTTACTTCAGGGAACAGGAGAATCAAAATGAGTGAGATAACCGAACGCTTTACTACCGTGAGTCGGGAAGCCCACGTGGAATTTGAGGAGAAGCGGTCGATCTTCCTCGGTCACGCGATCCGAACCGACACGGAGGAGGAGGCACAGGCGTTTATCAAGGAGCTGAAAAAGCAATATCAGGATGCAACCCACAACGTGTTTGCCTATATGATGCGAGGGGATCTGATCGCCAGATATTCCGACGACGGAGAGCCACAGGGAACGGCGGGCATGCCCACCCTTGACGTGATCCGCAAAAGCGGTGTTCGCAATGTTTGCGTGGTGGTGACCCGTTATTTTGGCGGGACTCTGCTTGGGGCGGGCGGCTTGGTGCGCGCCTATTCTCACACGGCTTCTTTGGCGCTGGATGCGGCGGGGATCATTACCTACGAGCCCTATACGGAATATACGCTTCGGTGCGGGTATTCTGATTACGGGAAATATCATGTGATCCTTCAGGGAGCCGGCGCACTGATCGACGGAACGGATTTCGAGGCGGATGTGTGCGTTCGCTTTGCGATTCGAAAGCAGGAGAGCGAGGCGCTGATCAAAAAGATTATCGAGGCGGGGTATGGCAGAGATATCCCCGTTGAGAGGGGAGTGCGCTTTGATTATCGCTAAAAGATTTTTATGCGTTCTTTTGCTGCTTTCCTTGATTTCTGCTCTTTGTTCCTGTCAAGAAAATACCGAGAATTATCCCTTCGAGACCCTTGATAACGGAAGTGGGAGTATCGTTCCCGCGTATCGGATCATTCTTCCCGCCGACTGCTCCTCCGCTCTTTATGAGAAAGCGGAAGCCCTTGGGCGTCTTCTTGCGGAGCAAGTGGGAGCGTCGGTTACGGTAAAGTTTGATTACGATACGGTTTTGGAATCCGAGGTGCCGGAATTGCTTTTGGGATACACGTCCCGACCGTTGTCCGGAGAGTATCTGTCGTCGTTGAGAAGCGACGATTATCTTTGTCGCCCCGATGGATTGGGCGGCGCTGTCATCGGAGGGAAAACCGACGGGGCGACCATAGCGGCGATTGATCGCTTTTGCCGAGAGATCCTTCCCGCCGCTACGGGCGAGTGTCTGATTCCCGAGAACGGAGGCTTTTCCTTTGTGGGGGACTATGACGAGTCTCGGGTGCTTTTGAACGGATTTGAGCTGGAACACTACCGTCTGGTCTATCCGCACGGCGCGGATGAGCGGATTCGATCCCTTGTAGAGCGATTCCGTGACCGTCTGGCGGAACGGTGCGGATACGTACTGGATATTTGCTCCGATTCCGAGATGGAGGGAATGGAAAAGCAGATCCGCCTGACGGAAAGCGGGGACGGTGTGTCGAGCTATTTGGCTCATATCAATCCCGTATCCTGGGGAATTGAAATCAGCGCGCACGGGCTGTTTGGCTTTTCTGTCGGCTTGTCCGAGCTGGAGGCGATGTTGGTTTTGTCAGAGGCGGAGGGAGAGGCTCGGTACGACATCGAAAGTGCTCATTCCGTTCCGTACGAGCAGGACCTGTATCGGATCGGTTCCATCGGCACGGGAAGCGGGAGTTCCATTTCTACCCCTTCCAAGCTTACCGATTTGATTTCCCCCTTACGGGACAGCTTGCCTGATGGCGTTTTGCTGGATGGCGGAAATGAGATTTTACTGAGTAGAATACGAGATAGCCTGTATCCCGACTATCAAAGGATTTTCGATCAGCAGGGTGAGGCGCTCCCCGCCCTCGCCAAGGGAGAGGAAATCACGGCGGTTACGGTGGAGAATACTTGGGGCGGAGGACCGACGGTTGCGGTTTACCGCGCGGGATCGGAGTCCTACGGCTTCTATCTTTTGAGAATCAGCGGAGTCCTGTCACAAGACGGTACGGTAAAATTGCCGCAGATGCTTCGGGATACCAAGCTCCCGCTGGTGGTACTGATTCACACGGAGCAGGCGGGAGGCGCGGTGTCCTTGGATTCTGCGGACTTTCGCGGTATGCGGGTGCTTTGCAATGAGAACTATTCGGTAGAGGGAGAATCCTATCTGTTCCAATGCTACGTAACGGACGGTGCGCTGGACGTTACCGTAGAAGGGCGAGAGAGCGGATCCCGATATCGGGAGCTTACCGTGAAGAGGTCCTCGGTATATTCATAAAAAAGCAACGCCGACGGCATTTGCCGTCGGTGTTTTTTACATCAGGAGAGCCTTTAATAGAGTATATCCTCGGAGAAGCAGAACATTGAGGAGCGCGTGAATTGTCTTTGAGAAAAAATAAGAGCGGACAGGGAAGCGGATTCCGTCGCAAAGGCAAATGATCTGAAAATGCACGGAAAGACCTGACCAGCCGGCAATTGCCACGCAGAGATAGGGGGCTGTGAGAGAGGAGCAGGCAGCGGCGCGGGTGATGCCGCCCGTTAACTCGAAGAATCCAAAGATCAGCGCGGAGGATTCCGAGGAAAGAGCCAGAGGGGAGATGATATCCTCTAAAATTCCCACCAGTGCGAAAAAAAAGAGAACGTAGGCGCAGATGCGGAGCATTGCCGTGGTGGAGGAAGCAACGGCATCGGTAAGGGCGGTCATGGGAGAGACCGAGGCGGAGGAATCGGGATGGGCGATGGGACGATCCGTTTCCTCGCCTTTGAAAAAATGTTTGGAGAATAAACCGATCAGCAAGGCGGAGAGGAGGGTGATCCCATATAGCTCTATACCAAGGGTTCGATTAAAAAACAGGGATTCCCCAACGGCAAAAACCAGAAATCCAAGACTTGGAACGTTGCAAAAGGTCATCAAGCGATGAAATTCAACAAGACCGATCCGCTCCCCGCGGTACAGGGAAGCGGCGGTTTTTGCCCCCAGAGGGAATCCGCAAAGAAAACCAAGAAGCACCGCCCCCGCCCCCTCCCCGCCAATGCCGAACAGACAGCGGGTCGGACGGGTCAACAGACGTCCAAGCGGACGAATGGCACCGGAGGAGACGATCAGTTCCGAGAGCACCATAAAGGGGAAAAGGGAGGGAATCAGAGTTTTGGCGCAAAGAGAAAGGCCCTCGGAAACGTAGCCGATGGCAACCCGTGAATTTCGCATCAGAAGCCCTAAAAAAAAGAGGCAGATCAGACCAAAGGAAACTCTTCCAAAGGAAAGCGCGGATGCGGATTTGAGTCGGGAAGGGAGGGGTGTGATGTGCTTCCGTTCGGTCATGACCACCCCCCCTTTCTCATATACTCCTTGTGAGCGCACCTGATAAAGTGTACGGACATTGGTTTGAAAATATGCGACAGGAGGACGGCGTATGGAAAAAAAACGAGCGAGATCGGAGGAGAGAGGGGGATGGAAGGAGCGGCTGTGTCAGCGACTGGATCTTCCTCCGGACGTATTTTTGGGGGAGGGTCTTGTGGAGATTCGCGGAAGATACGCCGTGTGTGTGAAGGGCTGTGGGAAAATTCTTACGTATACGCCGGAGGAGATCTGCGTGCGCATGGGGCAAGGATGCCTGAGAATTGAGGGGAAGCGATTGATCTGTACCTCCTATCACGCGGGGGCGATCGGGGTCGACGGCATGATTGATCGGGTATCTTTTGAGGAGGGGTGAGATGGTCAGACCGTTTTTGTTTTTGCTTGGGTATCGAGTGATCCGTCTGGATCGACAATATGCGGGGGAGCTGGCAGAGCTTTGCCGCCTGCGAGGGCTTATATATCGGAATCTGCGATTTACGGGGGATTATGTGACGTTGGAGTGCAGCTTGCGAGTAGCACCCGCGGTTCTGGAGGCATGTCGGGATCGTGGGATTCCTGCTGTGGTGAGTGAGGACCGAGGACTCCCCTCGCTGATTTGGCGGTACCGTCATCGGGCAGGACTTTTTGTGGGCGCCTTGGTGTTTTGCGGGATCTTATTTTTTTCGGGGCGGGTGGTCTGGAGCATTCGAGTGCAGGGAAATGAGAGCTTGAAGGATAGCGACGTGATCGATGCGCTTCGTGAGTGCGGCATGAGTGTGGGGGATCCCATCAGCACACTGAATACCTCGGTTTTGGAAAATCGAATGCTGATTGCCTCGGACGAGATCTCCTGGATCAGCATCAACATGATCGGGACGGTGGCACAGGTGGAAATCCGTGAGGTTGAGGCGCCTGACGCGGAGGAGTTCTATGCGGCGGCAAATTTGGTGGCGGCGCGGTCGGGACGGATCGAATGGCTGGAGGACGTTCGGGGAAACGTAGCCATTGGCGTGGGGGATACGGTAGGAGAGGGAGAGCTTCTGGTGGGCGGGATCTACGAGATTGCCGGCGGAGGAATCCGAACCACCTGTGCCAGAGGAAAGGTTTTTGCCCGAACCGAGCGAGAGTTTTGTGTGGAGATCCCTCTGATCTATGCCAAAAAAGCCTATACGGGAGAGGGAAAAGTGGAAAAAAGGCTGATTTTCTTCGAAAAAGAGATAAAATTTTTCGGAAATACTGGAAATTCATATACCACTTGTGATACAATAAATACAGTAGAGTATTGGACCCTTCCGGGAGGGGTGACCCTACCCATCGGAATCCGAACTCTTCGTACCATGGAGTACGAGACGGCGGAGGCGACGCGGAGCGAGGACGCCGCCGTGGAGCAGGCTCTTTACAGGTTACGCTGTCAGATGGAATCGGCGGTACCCGAGGGAATACTGACCCGTAAGACCCTTCGGGGGGATCTGACGGAGGGGGCGTATATTCTTCATTGCAAAGCGGAATATATTGAAAATATCGCAAAAGTGCAGGAAATTGAGATAGAGGGATTTTCGAAAAATGGAGCAAAGAACGGTAACCATTGAGAATAGTGAGCTGACTGCCAGACTGTTCGGCAGCTACGACGTCAACGTGCGGATTCTGGAAAAGGAATTTTCCGTGGTGATCCGCAACCGAGGCGGAGAGGAGGGCGATGCCGTGTCGATCAGCGGAGAGGACGCGGAATCGGTACGCCTGGCGGCAGATGCGGTTCGCTATCTGGGAGATATGGCAAGATACAACGACACCTTGACCGAGCAACAGGTGGGGTATGTGATCGATATGCTTCGTGCGGGACAGGAGCAGGAGCTTGCGGGCTTGGAGCGAGACTGTCTGTGCGTGACTACGAGAGGAAAGCCCATCAAGGCAAAGACCGTGGGGCAGAGAAAATACGTGGAGGCAATCAGGAAGCATACGGTGACCTTCGGCATCGGTCCCGCGGGAACGGGAAAGACCTTTCTTGCGGTAGCGATGGCGGTACGGGCTCTGCGGGATAAGCAGGTCAGCAGGATTATCCTGACCAGACCCGCCATAGAGGCGGGGGAAAAGCTTGGCTTTTTGCCGGGAGATCTGCAGAGCAAGATCGATCCTTATCTCCGTCCTCTGTACGACGCCATGTATGAGATGATGGGACCTGAGAACTATCAGCGGCAGCTGGAAAAGGGCGTCATTGAGATCGCTCCTCTGGCGTACATGAGAGGGCGAACGCTGGACGACAGCTTTATTATTCTGGACGAGGCGCAAAACGCAACGCCCGAGCAGATGAAAATGTTTCTGACCCGTCTTGGGTTTAATTCCAAGGCGGTGATCACGGGAGATCTGACCCAGACCGATCTGCCAAGCGGACAGAAGAGCGGACTTTCGGTGGCGGTAAAGATCTTGGAGGGGGTAGAGGACATCGCCGTTCATGCCTTTACCGACCGAGACGTGGTGCGGCATCAGCTGGTACAGCGGATCATTCGCGCCTATGAAAAATATGAGAAGGAACGGGCGGAAAAGGCGGCGAAGCACAGCTCCCGCCGTTCCTCGGGAGGTATGGGCTCATGACAGACGGAGTAATGATCTATTTTAGCAACGAGCAGGACAGATTTCCGATTTCTTATCGGTTGAAGCGATTGGTGCGTCGGGCAGTGGTGGAATCCCTTGCCTACGAGGGCTTTGGCAATTCCTGTCAGGTGTCGGTGACCTTTGTGGATAACGAGGGGATCCGGGAGCTGAATCGGGAATATCGGGGAATCGACAAGGAAACCGACGTGCTGTCCTTTCCTCTGACCGATTTTGAGGGGGGCGAGGAGCCTCCTGCGGACGAGCCTACGGTATCCTTGGGAGACATCGTGTTGTCATTGGAAAAAACAGCGGCACAGGCAGAGGAATTCGGACACAGCTTTGAGCGGGAGGCGGCGTTTTTGTGCGTTCACTCCATGCTCCACCTCCTTGGCTACGATCATGTAAAGGGTGAGGAAGAGGATGCTGAGATGCGCCGCAGACAGAGAGAGATCCTCGATCGTATGGGTCTTTCGGTGAAATAAAGGAAAAGGATAAGGAAGAACAGATATGAAAAAAACAGGATTTATTGCAATCGTGGGTCGTCCAAACGTAGGAAAATCTACGCTTCTGAACTCGATTCTGGGAGAAAAGGTCGCCATCGTTTCCAGCAAGCCCCAAACCACGAGAAATCGGATCACGGGTATTTTTACGAGAGGCGAGGAGCAATTTGTTTTTCTGGATACCCCCGGAATGCATAACCCCAAGAACAGCCTTGGCGAATTTATGGTCAAGGCGGCGGATTCCTCGATGAGAGAGGCAGATGCTGTTGTTTTGGTGGTAGACACGGGGAAGGAAATCTCTCCCGTGGAGGAGAACGTGATTGCCTACTTAAAGAAAAGTGGGATCCCCGCCGTACTGGCGCTGAATAAGATCGACCAGTATCGGAGAGAGGAGCTGGCAGAGGCAATCAGCCGCTATGCCGAGAAGCACTCCTTTGCCGCCTTCGTGCCCATCAGCGCCCGAAGCGGAAAGAACGTTCCCGAGCTGTTGGACGAGTGCGCCAAATTCTTGGAGGAATCGCCCTGGTTCTTCCCCGAGGATATGATCACCGATCAGCCCGAGCGACAGATTGCCGCGGAAATTATCCGCGAGAAGATTTTGCGTACCCTGAACAAGGAGGTGCCCCACGGAACGGCGGTAGTCATCGAGGAATTTACCGATGAGAGGACCATGGTACGGATCCGCGCCGAGATCTTTTGTGAGAAAGCGTCTCATAAGGGCATTATCGTGGGGAAGAACGGCGCGTCTCTGAAGCTGATCGGCACCTATGCCAGAGAGGATCTGGAGAAGATGCTGGGAACCAAGGTGTACCTGAATCTTTGGGTCAAGGTCAAGGAGAACTGGCGGGAGAGCGCCAGAACGGTAGGAAATTTCGGCTACCGCGAAGAATCGTAACGGAGCTTCTTTATGAAGAAAACGATCGATGGATTGGTTCTGCGGGAATACCCCGTGGGGGAGAGCGACAAGCTTCTCACCGTCCTGACGGCAGAACGGGGAAGAATCACCATGACGGCAAAGGGAGCCCGCTCCATGCGAAGCCGAGTGGTGTCGATGTGTCATCTCTTTACCTATGCCAATTTTGAATATTACGAAAAGGGAGACCGATGCTGGGTGTCGGGGGGCTCTGTGAACCGTTCCTTTTTTGAGCTGAACTCCGATATGGAGGGCTTTGCCCTTGCCGCCTATATTTCTCAGGTGGCGCAGGAGATCACGGGAGAGGACGCGGAGGCGGGAGCGATCCTTCGCATGACCCTGAACGCCCTTCATTGCATCGCCAAACGGCAAAAGCCGCTCTGGCAGATCAAGGCGACCTACGAGCTCTTTGCCGCCACCGTGTCGGGATTTACCCCCAATCTTGGCGGGTGCTCGGACTGCCGTGAGGAGGCTCCGACAGGGCTTTGGCTGGACGTGATGAACGGCAGCTTGATCTGTGACGGGTGTCTCAAAAAGAGGACGGGCAATCTGCCCCTTCCCGAGGAAGACGCTTTTCGGGCGAGAAATATATTGCTTCCGCTAGATTTGTCGGCGCTGGCTTCTATGCGATACGTATGCGCCGCCCCGTCGGCAAGAATATTTGCCTACTCTCTGAGCGATGAGGGCAGTCGGGAAATGTTTTGCCGCGCTGCCGAGACCTATCTGCTCAATCATTTGGAGAGAGGCTTTGATACCTTGGATTTTTACCGAGCGGTAAAGGAATAAGTTGTGATGAATATAAGCGAAAAAACAATTTGTACGTTGGAATTTGATAAGATCCGCGCGATGCTTGCCGATGCCTGTCCCACGGCGGGAGCGGCTGAGATGGCGCAAAGACTTGCTCCCCAGATTCACGGGGAGCTCGTTCTTCGCGCCCAGAGGCGAACCACCGATGCTTGCCGTCTTTCGGACACCAAGGGAATGCCCTCCTTTGGAAGTGTGAGCGACATGGGAGATAGCTGTGAGCGTGCCGTCAAGGGGGCGATTCTGACCCCCAGAGAGCTGATGGACGTTGCGGTGGTCTTGCGCACTGCCCGTTCCTTGTTGGAGTACAGCCGTACCAATCGAACCTTTGAGACGGTTCTGGACGAGGTATTCGAGCGTCTGCTTCCCAACCGCTTCTTAGAGGATCGGATCGGTCGTTCTATTCTTTCCGAGGAACTGATCGCGGACGAGGCAAGTCCCGCTCTTGCGGAGGTTCGGCGCAAGATCCGCTCCGCCAACGGACGGATCAAGGAGACCCTTGCCAAGTATATCAGCGGCGGATATTCCAAATATCTGCAGGAAAATATCGTGACCCAGCGAAACGGACGGTACGTGATCCCCGTCAAGGCAGAATGCCGAGGAGACGTGAAGGGTCTGATCCACGATACCTCCTCCTCGGGCGCGACGATCTTTGTAGAACCCATGGCGGTGGTGGACGCGAACAACGAGCTTCGTATGCTGGAAGCCAAGGAGGCACATGAGATCGAGCGGATTCTCTCTGAGCTGTCCGCCGAGGTGGCGGGAATTTCTCCCTCGCTTTTGCTCAATTACCGTAACATTACCGAGCTTGCCTTTGCCTTTGGCTGCGCCGAGCTTTCCCGACGGATGCGCGGGGTGGAGCCTGTTATTTCCGAAATGAGAGAATGTCGCCTGATTCGGGCACGGCATCCTCTGATCGATCCCAAAACGGTGGTCCCTGTGACGGTAAGCCTTGGGGGAGATTACGATACCCTGATCATTACCGGACCCAATACGGGAGGAAAGACCGTTACCCTGAAAACGCTTGGACTTTTTGCCATCATGGCGCAGTCGGGTCTGCACCTGCCCGCGGAGGAGGGAACCTCTCTTTGCGTGTTTGAAAAGATTCTTGTGGATCTGGGAGACGAGCAGAGCATCGAGCAATCCCTATCTACCTTTTCCTCTCATATGGTTAATATCGTGTCCATTGTGAAGGAACGAAACGATAAGACGCTGGCGCTCTTTGATGAGCTTGGCGCGGGAACCGATCCCGTGGAGGGAGCGGCGCTGGCGATTTCCGTGATTGAGGATATGCGTAAGGCAGGCGCGCTGACCGCCGCCACCACCCACTATACCGAGCTGAAAACCTATGCGTTGGATACCGACGGCGTGAGCAACGCGTCCTGCGAGTTTGACGTGGAGACCCTACGTCCTACCTATCGGTTGATCGTGGGAACCCCCGGAAAATCCAATGCCTTCGCCATTTCCGAAAAGCTGGGATTGCCCGCGCGGATCATCGAGAGAGCAAACGCGTGTATCAGTCAGGATAATAAACGGCTGGAGCGTGTGCTCGGAGAGCTGGAGGCGGCTCGCTTGCAGGCGGATCGGAATCTGGAGAGAGCCGAGCGGATGCGGCGCGAGCTGGAAGAGAGGACGGTACACGCGGAGAAGGAGATCGCCGCACGGCTTGCCGCGTCGGAGCGTGAGCTGGACTCCGCTCGTAAAAAGGCGCAAAATCTGGTAGAGAGCGCAAGAATCTCCAGCGACTATATCATGGAGGAGATGGATAAGCTCCGCAAGCAGAGAGAATCCGAGCGCCTTGGCGAGGAGCTTGCCCGTGCCAGACGGGACATTCGGGAGCATTTGAGAACGCACGGAGATTCCTTTGATCCCGTAGAGGTTCGCAAGGTGGAAAATTACGTTCTACCCAGAAAGCTTCGTCGGGGAGATGAGGTTCTGATCGTCAGCCTTGGCAAGCGGGCGACGCTGATAGAGGATCCCGACCGTGGCGGAAAGGTAACGGTTCAGGCGGGAATCATAAAGACGAAGGTTGCGCTGAGCGATCTTCAGCTCATCGAACAGGAGCCCTCGGTACAGCAGGGAGGCGCCAAAAAACGGGCGTCGGACTTCCGCATGACGGTCTGTAGGGATTTCAAGGACGAGATCCATCTGCGGGGAATGACGGGAGACGAGGCGTGGAGCGCCGTGGATAAGTATTTTGACGAGGCGCAAATCGCGGGATTTCATACTGTTCGTTTGGTTCACGGAAAGGGAACGGGGGCGCTGAAAAATGCCCTTTGGAAGTATTTGCGTACCGATCCTCGCGTTTCCTCCTTCCGAATCGGACAGTTCGGAGAGGGCGACGGCGGTGTTACCGTGGTGGAGCTGAAATAGAATTTCGAACAAAATTGACAAGGTTACACAAAAAGAGAAGCCTTTGTTTATAAAAAGTCATATTTCGTGAAAAAATGAAAAAAATCAAAAAATTGCTTGTTTGTGGAAACAATCTATGTTATAATATAGACAGAGCCATTGGCAATATGGAATTTTAAAGTCGGAGGTAGGATATGAAGGAAACCCAGTTTGGTGAGCTGAGTGTCATCGGTATGAGAGGTTGTGAGGAGTTTGCCGCGCAGGTAGACTACTATTTGAAGGAATGGCGTCGCCACGATGAAGAAGAGACCTTCTTGGTAGAGGCGGATTGTCCCCGCTTCGGTACGGGAGAAGCGAAGGCGCTTTTGCACAAGTCTCTCCGCGGACATGATCTTTACATTATTTGCGATACCTTTAATTACGGTGTTACTTACAAGATGTATGGGAACGAGGTTCCCATGAGTCCGGACGATCATTATGCGGATCTGAAGCGCATTATTGCGGCAGCAGGCGGCAAGGCAAGACGGGTGACCGTAATTATGCCCATGCTCTATGAGGGCAGACAGCATAAGAGATCCAGCCGTGAGTCTCTGGACTGCGCGATGATGCTGCAGGAGCTCGTTCAGATGGGAGTCAGCAACATCATTACCTTTGACGCACACGATCCCCGCGTGCAGAACGCGATTCCCCTTCACGGCTTTGACGATGTAAAGCCTACCTATCAGATGATCAAGGCGCTGGTGAAGAACGTTCCCGATGTATCTCTGGATAAGGACAATCTGATGATCATTTCTCCCGATGAAGGAGCAATGGGCAGATGTATGTACTTCTCCTCCGTGCTGGGAATCGATATTGGTATGTTCTATAAGCGCCGCAATTATTCTGTTGTGGTCAACGGAAAGAACCCCATTGAGGCTCACGAGTATCTGGGTAAGGATCTCCACGGCAAGGACGTCATTATCGTAGACGATATGATCTCCTCCGGAGAATCCCTGATTGACGTTGCCATGCAGATCAAGGAAAAGGGAGCCAAGAGAGTCTTTGCATTCACCACCTTCGGTCTGTTTACCGACGGATTGGATAAGTTTGATAAGGCGTATGAGGACGGAATCTTTGACCGCATCTTCACCACCAATCTGGTATACCGCCGCCCCGAGCTGCATAGCAGAGAGTGGTACGTAGAGGTGAACATGTGTAAGTACGTTTCCTACATCATTGATACCCTGAACCACGACAAGACCATCAGCGAGCTGCTGGATCCCGTGAAGCGAATTCACACTCTTGTTGAGAAGCACAAGAAGGATCAGGCCACGCAGATGAAGA
>JAZNDP010000019.1:0-19789 GCA_045588165.1 Eubacteriales bacterium
TAATACCTTCAGATCGTCGTCGGCAAGCAGCTGACCCGACGCGGGGATCTTCAGCTTTCGATATCCTTTCAGAGAATCGTATTTTTCATCGATATTCTGTACGGCACCGCGAAGCTCCTGCCCCTTCTTCATGGTCATCAAAGTTACACCACCCGAGGTTCTGGTGGACTTGACGGGAATGAGAGAGGTTTTGAGAATGATGGCTCGGTCGCCCTCGCTGATCAGCATGATCTCAAAGGGATGCTTCTCCTGCTCGTAGAAAACACCGCAAATGGGAGAAGCGGGGGAGTAGGCGCCAACCAGCTTCCGTCGGTTGCCCTTGGTCTCGTAGTTGGTGACGGGAACGCGGACGCCCTTACCGTTCTTAAAGATAAAGACGAAATTCTCGCCTGCGGGGTATCCCGATTGCACACGGACGAACACAGGCTTTTCACCCTCGTCCATATTCAGCTTGGCGGGGAGGTACTCACCCATAGAGGATGCTTTTACGCAGTCAAAATCAGCGGTTTTGGCGCGGTAAAGCTGACATCGGTCGGTGATAAAGATCAGATCGGACAGGTTGTCGGTATCCGCCTCAAAGATGACCTCGTCGTTTTCCTTCAGCTTCTGCTCGTCGTTGCCGCGAAGTGACTGGAGTGTGATCTTCTTGAAATAGCCCTCACGGGTCATGTAAATACGCGCGTTGTAGTTTTCGGGAGTCTTATCCTCCACGTAAGCCACCACGTCGTCGGCGTGAATGAGCTGAGTCTTTCTGGGCTGACCGTATTTCTTCTTGATATCGTTCAACTGGGAGGCGATCAGCGCTTTGAGCTTCAGCTCGTCGCCAAGGATCTCCTCGATCCGCGCGATCTCCGCCTGCAAGCCCTCAATTTCGTTGATACGGTTGATGATATACTGCTTGTTCAGGTTGCGCAGCTTGATCTCCGCAATGTACTCCGCCTGGATCTGGTCAATGCCGAAGCCGCTCATCAGGTTGGGGATGACGTCCTCTTCCTTTTCGGTATGACGGATGATCTTGATCGCCTTGTCGATATCCAGAAGGATCTTGCCAAGTCCTAAGAGCAGATGAAGCTTGTCCTTCTTTTTGTTCAGATCGAAGGTCAGCTCGCGGCGCAGACAGGTCATACGGAAACGGATCCACTCCGTAAGGATCTCCAGAACACCCATCTGACGGGGAGAGGAGTCAACCAGAATGTTGAAGTTACACTTAAAGCTGTCCTCCAGCGCCGTGATTTTGAAGAGCTTGGTCATCAGCTTGTCGGGGTCGGTGCCGCGACGCAGATCTAAGGTCAGCTTCAGACCGCTCAGATCACTTTCATCACGGAAGTCGGTGACCTCCTTCAGCTTACCCTCCTTGATCAGGTCAGCGATCTTCTTGAGAATAACCTCGATGGTGGTAGAGTAGGGAATTTGGGTGATTTCGATGCAGTTTTCCGCCTTGTCGTAATTGTAGCGGGAACGAATGGGAACCGATCCGGATCCGGTCTCATAGATCGCCTTCATTTCCTCACGGTTATAAATAATCGCGCCGCCGCCCGGAAAATCGGGAGCCTTGAGGATATCCAATAGCTTCTCCACGTTCAGACGGGGGTTTTTCAAAAGCGCCACGGTGGCGTCACAAACCTCCGAGAGATTGAAGGAACAGATGGAGGACGCCATACCTACCGCGATACCGGTGTTGGGCGTTACCAGCACGTTGGGGAAGGTGGTAGGGAGGAGCGTAGGCTCCTTTTGCGTACCGTCGTAGTTGTCCACCATATCCACCGCATCCTTATCAATGCCGCTGAACAGCTCGGCGCAGAAGGGATCCAGCTTTGCCTCGGTGTAACGGGATGCGGCAAAGCGCATGTTGGAGGAATATTGCTTACCAAAGCTTCCCTTGGAGTCCACGAAGGGGTGGAGAAGGGCTTCGTTGCCACGGGTCAGACGAACCATGGTCTCATAGATTGCCATATCTCCGTGGGGATTGAGCTGCATGGTGCGTCCCACGATATTTGCGCTCTTGATCCGTGGATGATCCTTCTGCAGAAGTCCCATTTTATACATCGTATACAGAAGCTTACGGTGTGAGGGCTTGAGTCCATCGATCTCGGGGATCGCACGGGAAACGATCACGCTCATTACGTAGGGCATGTAGTTGGTTTCAATGGTTTCCGTGATCAGCTGGGGGCGGGCAGGGGCATGCACAATCTCCTTGGGATCGTTGGAAATTTTCATTTTTTTCGCTTTTGCCATGAATGTACCGTCCTTGAACTTATAGTAATCTGTTTTTTTTCATGTTTATACGGATAGAACCGTGTGCGCCGCGGCTCGAATCAGACGGTTATACAGCGCCAGTCCCATGCCTTCCTTTGGGGGGAGATGGGCGTAGATCACGTCGCACTCTTGCATATCTGCCTGTCGCAGCGCGGCAAACAGCGTATGCGCCTGAGCGGCGAGATCGTCTCTGGCACCGATATCGATGAGCCCTTCGTTTCGAAGCCTACTGATTTCCTCCCGATAGCAGAGAATGACGCACCTTTCCGTGTTCTGAGCCTGCTTGAGATATGCGATGACGTTCTCCTCGTCGCCATCCAGAAGGATCAGCGGAATCTTGGGAGCGTAATGCCTGTATTTCATACCGGGAGAGAGAGGACGCTCATTCTCACGAAGACCTTCGGTAATTGCGGGGGAAAGCTCCACCGACTCGCATACGCAAAGGAGCGCGTCCGCCGTAATGGCGCCGGGGCGAAGCAGAGTCGCCTGTGTGCCGTTCAGGGCAATGATGGTGGATTCCAAGCCAATCTCACAGTCTCCACCGTCGATAATGGCGTCCACCCGTCCCGAAAGATCTTGAATGACGTGAGCGCCGCAGGAGGGAGAGGGACTGCCTGAGAGGTTGGCAGAGGGAGCGGCAATCGCCACACCCGTACGTCGAATCAGGGCTTGCGCCAGAGGATGAGAGGGACAGCGGATTGCCACCGTGTCAAGTCCTCCCGTCACCGTGTCGGGAATGATATCCTTTTTAGGTAAGATCACCGTCAGAGGACCGGGCATAAACGCCTTTGCCAGCTTGTAGTAGGTGTCGTTGACGTGGGCGTAGCGCTCCGCGTCCTTCGGGTCGGCGATATGAATGATCAGAGGGTTGTCCGAGGGTCGTCCCTTTGCCGCGTAAATCTTTTGCGCGGCGGAGGCATCGGTGGCATCTCCTCCCAGCCCGTAAACCGTTTCGGTGGGGAAGGCGACAAGACCGCCATTTCGGAGAATTTTTGCCGCCTCGTTCAAAGAGGGGGATTCCGTTTCGCTATCAGATAAAGTAAAGATTTTTGTCGTCATGAGTAATCCTTTGAAGATTGTAATTGGAGTTACGTCTCGCTAGCTTTCAGCTTTTCCGCTGTATCGGCGGTGATCAGCGCGTCGATCATGGCGCCGATGTTTCCGTTGAGAAAGCTTTCCAGAGAGAAAAGCGTCAGACCGATTCTGTGATCGGTGATTCGTCCTTGGGGATAGTTGTAGGTGCGGATTCGCTCGCTTCGGTCGCCCGTGCCAACCTGACTTTTTCGGTCGGAGGCGATCTTTGCGTTTTGCTCGGTGAGCTTGATGTCGTAGAGCTTGGTTTTCAGCATTTTCATCGCCTTGTCGCGGTTTTTGAACTGACTGCGCTCTTCCTGACATTCGATCACAATTCCCGTGGGCTTGTGAATCAGACGGACAGCGGATTCTGTCTTATTTACGTGCTGACCGCCCGCACCGCTGGATTTACAGGATTCCATTACGATATCCGCGGGATTGATCTCAATCTCAATATCCTCCGCCTCGGGAAGAACCGCCACGGTGGCGGTAGAGGTCTGGATCCGACCCTGTGATTCGGTTTCAGGCACTCTCTGAACGCGGTGTACGCCGCTTTCAAATTTGAAGCGGGAATAGACCCCGTCGCCTTCCACCATAAAGGTGACCTCCTTAAAGCCCCCAAGCTCGGTCTCGTTGACGTTCATCAGGGAGAGCTTATAGCCGCAGGATTCGGCATACATGGAGTACATGCGGTACAGCACGGCGGCAAACAGCGCCGCCTCCTCGCCGCCCGCGCCGCTTCGGATCTCCACCATGACATTCTTGTCGTCGTTGGGATCTCTGGGGAGCAGAAGGATCTTCAGCTCCTCCAAAAGGGTCTCCATCCTCGCTTTCGTTTCCTTCAGTTCGTCGGCAATCAGCTCCTTCATCTCCGCGTCAGGGGATTCCTCCAAAAGAAGGGTTGCCTCCTCGTTTGCGGTGCGAGCTCGCTCATAGGCGCGGAATTTTTCAATAACGGGAGTTAAATTTTTATAGTCCTTCATGAGGGTCGCGTAGCGCTGTGTGTCGGAGAATACGGCGGGATCCGCCAGCTCCTCCTCTATGGCAATATATCGCTTTTCCGCTTCCGTCAGCTTGTTTAACATGAAATGACCTCGAAAAATGAATGATTAGTAAAGATAGAATGCTCTCGCGGCGCGGTAGGTCTCATACAGATCTACCTTGGCGATGACCTCGTAGGGAGCGTGCATGGAGATCACGGGAACCCCCAGATCCACCGTGTCAATGTTGTGCTTGGAAATGAATTTTGCAACGGTTCCTCCACCGCCGCAGTCTACCTTGCCAAGCTCGCCCGCTTGCCAGATCACGTTGTCTTTGGAAAGAATCCCCCTCAGCCAGCCGATATATTCGGCGGAGGCGTCGTTGGTGGAGGATTTTCCTCTGGAACCCGTGAACTTGGTAAAGACGGCGCCACAGCCAAGCATTGCCGAATTGCGTTTTTCAAAAACCTCGGCAAAGTTGGGATCAAAGGCGGAAGAAACGTCGGCGGAGAGACACTTAGAGTTGGCGCGTACCACCGCGGGATTGCCGCCAAGAGCGGCGGAGATCTCGTTGATCAGATCCAACATCAGGTCACTTTGCATGCCGGAAGGACCGTCACTGCCCGTTTCCTCCTTGTCGGCAAGAATACACAGGGTGGTATGCTCACTGTCCGCGCACTCCAGCAGGGCGGTGAGAATGGGATAGGCGCAGACGCGGTCATCGTGACCGTATGCGCCGATCATGGAACGGTCAAAGCCGATATCTCTTGCCTTCATGGCGGGAACCACACAGAGCTCGGCAGAGAGGAAATCGTCCTCGGTGATACCGTATTTCTCGTTCAGGATCTTCAGTACGTTCAGCTTGACCGAGTTTTCCTCCTCGTCGGGTCTGCTTCCGATCAGTACGTTCAGCTGTTCTCCCTTGATACCGTCGTCCAGAGGGAGCTTGCCCTGCTCGTGACCCAGATGAGGGAGCAGATCGTTGATATAGAACAGAGGATCGCGCTCATCCTCTCCAACGGAAATATCCAGAAGTCTGCCGTCCTTGGTGGCAATGACACCGTGAAGAGAGAGCGGGGTAGCCACCCACTGATATTTGCGGATGCCGCCGTAATAGTGAGTCTTGAAAAAGCCCATGCCTCCTTCCTCGTAAAGGGGACATTGCTTCAGGTCAATACGGGGAGCGTCAATGTGCGCCGCCGTCAGACGGATGCCGTTTTCAATCGGCTCGCTTCCAATAGAAAAAACAAACAGATTCCGTCCTCTGTTGTTATAGTAAAGCTTATCGCCTATGGAGATTTTGTCACCCAGCCTGTACTCGCGAAATCCTCTGTCTTGTGCCAGAGCGATGGATGCCCTCAGCGCCTCCCGCTCGGTTTTACCCGCGTCCAGATAAGATTTATAGCCCTCGGCATAGTCGTAAGCCGCTTGTACGGCGCTCTTGTCTGCCTTCTCGTAAACCGTCTTTTTTTCATAGATCAGCTTATTCTTCGTCATTTGCTTTCTCCTTTGATAGGTTCATAATACAAATCCTTGTATGTATCGATGGCGCGTCTGACCTTGGAAACGTAGGATTTTGTTTCGGGAAAGGGAATATCGGTAAGATTTCCCTCTCCGTCGGAGTAGTCCTCGCTCTTCAGCCATTTTGCCACGTTGCCCTCTCCTCCGTTATAGGCGGCAAGGGCGGTATCCCAGTTGTAGTTGAATTTTCGATAGAGATATTGGAGATAGTAGGTTCCGTACCGAATGTTCACCTCCGGCTGTGTCAGGGCGGAGGCGGGAAGTCGTTCTCCCAGATGCTCCTCCCCCGTAAGCCACTCAAAGGTAGAGGGCATCATTTGCATCAGTCCCACAGCTCCCGCGGAGGAGGTGGCTTTGGGATCAAAGTCGCTTTCCGTCTTGATTACGGCGTAAATGACGTATTCGGGAATATTGTATTCCTCCGCATATTTGGCAACGATCTCGTCATAGGATTTCGGGTGGGTCATCTCGTCGATCTTCGTCCAGATCAGATCGGTAAGAAAGCCCGCGCCAATGGCGACGGCGATAATCAAAAGAATCGCAAGGATTCGGTGAGATTTGCTGTGCATCAGTCTGCCTCCTTGCCGTTCGGATCAAGAGCGCGAAGCAGAGCCTCGCAGTCGGAGTGGAAGTCGTCCCGACCCTCTGTATTGATCAGCACGTAGTCGGAGTTTTCCCGATAAAAGCCGTCATTCTTCTGCGCCTGTATCCGCGCCATAGCCGCCTCGCGGCTGATTCCGTCCCGTTCGATAATACGTTCCAATCGAATCTCAGGAGAGGAGAGAACCGAGATCACCGCGTCACACTCCTTGTGAAAGCCCGATTCAATGAGGGTGGGCGCATCGACAGCAACAAGCGTTCTGCCTTCTTTTTCAAGCTCACCGATCATGGATCTGATTTTATCCAAAACGAAGATCAGGACGGTGTCATTCAGCAGAGAAAGCTTTGCTTTGTCGTGAAAGACAATATCCGAAAGCTCGGCGCGGTTCAGCGAACCGTCACAGTGAAGAATTTCGTCTCCAAAGGCGCCGCGGAGAGCATCGAGACAGAGAGAGGGGGGGATCAGGAGAGAATGATACACCGCGTCGGCGTCGATCACGGGGATCCCCTGAGAGATCAGATATTCAGAAAACAGGGATTTTCCCGCGCCGGTAGGACCGGTAATGCCGAGAATGGTCATATCTGCTCCTTTCTGCCCATTCGGGCTATCCTATTAAAATTTCCCGCTTTTCCTCGGCGGAGCGGTACGCCGCTTCCATGACCGCTTGCACGTGAGCGCCGTCGGCAAAATCAGGGGAGGCTTGAGTGCCGGTGTGAACCGAGTTCAAAAAGCGATACATGCTTTCCACGTGTCCGCGGAGCCAACCGATGGACGCCTTGGGGGAAGGAAATCCACCGCCGGGTGCGGGATAGCGACCGACACACTCAATGGCGGTATATCCGCTGTCCCCGCCGAGAGGGGCGTTCTTTTCGGTGGCATCGTAAAAATAAAGATAATTGGGTTGCATCAAAGAGAATTTGAGAGAACCGCGTTCTCCGTAGATCTCAAAGGAGAGATCGTCGTTGCTTCCCACGCACAGCTTGCTGACCGTGATGGTTCCCGTCGCGCCTGAGCGGAGCTTGGCAAGAAGATAGAACGCCTCGTCCGCGTTGGTTTGCCAAGGAGAGCCGTCCGCGCCTGTCCGAGTGGGAAATCCGATCTGAGACGCGCCACAGACGCTCTCAAATTCTCCGCAGAGAGAGTAGATCAGATCAATGGCGTGAGAGCCAAGGTCAAAAAGGACGCCACCACCGCAAATCTCACGGTTTTGTTTCCAGCCGGCGGGACGCGACGCGTCGGTACAGCTGTTATGCAGATAGCCAGCGGTAAAGGAAAGAATTCGTCCCAAGCGCCCTTCGCGTATCAGCTCTGCCGCCCGAAGAACGGCGGACATATGGCGATTGTTGAATACCACGGTGCATATCGTTCCGCTTTGCTTTGCCAGGGTGGCAAGCTCTGCCGCCTCCGCCGCGCTGACACACAGCGGCTTCTCACAGTAGATATGCTTTCCCATCTTCAACGCTTTTTTGATCGTGTTGTAGTGGTAGATGTTGGGAGTGCAGATATCAATGATGTCGATAGCGGGATCGCCGATCAGATCGTCCTCGTTGGTAGTGGCAACGGCAAAGCCGTATTGCTCCGCCACGGCGCGGGATTTTTCCTCCGTGGTGGTGCAAACCCCTCGGATCGACGCGCAAAAGGGAAGATCGCCGTAATAATACTTGAGATTATCCACGCAAAACGCGTGAGTCTTTCCCATGGCGCCAAAGCCGCACAGACCAATGCGCAATTCCTTTTTCATCATCCGTCCTCCCGCAATAAAACATATACACTATATTATATCGCATTTTCCTCTTTTTTTCAAGATGGTTTTCAGGATTTTCAGAAGTTTTTACTGATTTTTCTCGGAACGGTTGAAAAAAAGTGAGAAAGATAGTATAATATAAATGAACGTGAGAAGGGAGGGCAGAAGATGAAATACGATATTATTTTATTTGACGCGGACGGAACGCTGCTGGATTTTCACAGAAGTGAGAAAGAGGCGGTGGCACAAGCGCTGCGGGATCTTGGAATCTGTCCTACGGAGGAGATGCTTCAGGTTTACAGTCAGATCAACGACGGACTGTGGAAGCAACTGGAGAGAGGAGAGATCGAGCGCTCGGTTTTGCTGTACCACCGATTTGACATTCTGTTTGAGCGCTATGGCATAGAAGCGGACGCCAAGAAAATGGCAGATCTGTACATGAGGACACTCACAACAAAGGGATACACCTTGGAGGGCGCCCGAGAGCTTTGCGAAAGGCTTCGGGACGTGAGCCGCTTATATATTGTTACCAACGGAACCGAAAGCATTCAGCGGGGTCGTTTTGCCGTATGCGGACTGGAGTCCTATTTTGGGGAGATCTTTATTTCACAGGTCATCGGCTATGACAAGCCGAGTGAAAAATTCTTTGAACACGTGGCGGAAAGAATCCCCGATTTTTCCAAGGAAAGAACGCTGATCGTGGGAGATTCCTTGTCCTCGGATATTCTGGGCGGGATTCGTTTCGGACTTGATACCTGCTGGTTTAATCCGAGCAAAAAGCCTATCCCTGACGGTATGGAGGGAAAAATTACCTACATAGTCAATGATTTTGACGGGGTCTTTCGCGTTGCAACCGCGGGAGGAGACCTATGAGGGAGCCATCTTTTCTGATTGCCTTGCGGCAAAGCGGGATCCCGTATCGGGAGGATCTTCCTCTGAAGCCCTATTCCACTTTCCGCATCGGCGGTGTGGCGGATCTTGCGCTTTTTCCGCGAAGCGTGGAGGAGCTTTCTGCCGCGCTTGTCCTGATTCGGAAGGCGGGTGCAGATTTTGAGATAATCGGAAACGGCTCCAATATTCTTTTTGGAGACGGACGGGTCGAATCGGTACTGATTTTTACCAAGGGCATGGACTCATTGACCTCTCAGGAAAACAAATTGGTAGCGTTTGCGGGGGTATCTCTTGCGTCCTTGGCAAGAAGGGCGGCGGAGGAATCCTTGACCGGATTGGAATTTGCTCACGGAATTCCCGGAACGGTAGGAGGCGCGATTTTTATGAATGCGGGCGCCTACGGCGGACAGATCGGTGACGTACTGATACAGAGCGTGGCTTTGAATACCGAAACGGGAGAGCCCTTGACACTGCGGGAGCACGAGTTTGAGTATCGAAGCAGTATTTACATGAAAAACAGGAATCTCATCTGTCTTGGCGGAAGCTTTGCGCTTCGTCGGGGAGAGCGAGAGGAGATTATAGGAACCATGCGAGATCTTGCGGTGCGCAGGAGAGAAAAACAGCCTCTGGATCTGCCCAGCGGGGGGAGCTATTTTAAACGACCCGAGGGACATTTCGCGGGTAAGCTGATTGAGGACTGCGGTCTGAAAGGCAAGAGGATCGGCGGCGCCGCGGTATCGGAAAAGCATGCGGGCTTTTTGGTGAATCTGGGAAATGCTTCTGCCGAGGACGTTCTTTGTCTGGAGGAGCTGATCAAGCGTGAGGTGTGGAACCGTTTTGGCGTTTCCTTAGAACGAGAGGTACGCCTGATTCGTTGAAATAAGGAGAGAAACATGTCGTTTACAACGGAAATTTGCGAGGAGCTCTTAAAGCTTCCCATAAAAAAAACCTGCTGTCGCAAGGCGATCCTTTTGGGGCTTTTGCTTGCCTGCCGTCGCGAGGAGGAGCAAGAGGGATGGATCCTGTATAGCTATTATGCGCCAACGGCAGCCCTGACAGCGTCCTTGCTGGAAAAGGTGTTTCGAGTGCAAGCGGAGCTTGGTGAGACGGTACGGGCGGGGCGGAGAACCTATACGGTTCGGTTCCGATCCGGATCTCCGGATTTGTTTCTGGAGGAGCTGGATCGGGGTACACAGCAAGCGGCTCATCAGGTGTTGGGCTTTCGGTGCGCCGCCTGTCAGAGCGCCTTTTTGCGAGGGGTCTTTTTGAGTACCGCTACCGTCAGCGACCCTCAAAAGGGATATCACCTGGAGATGCTGTTTCCCACGGAGAGACGTGCGGATTTTGTGGCAAGCTTTTTGTCTGAAGTCCTGTCATCTGCGGGCAGAGTCAGGCGGGGTGTGCGCTATGGATGCGTATATAAAAGCAATGGGGCGATCTCGGATCTGCTTTATTTTATGGGGTGCTCCAAGACCAGCTTCGCGGTTGCCGATGCCTGTATCGAGCGTGATATACGAAACAATGAGAATCGCGCGACGAACTGTGTGGCAAGTAATATTTCCCGTTCGGTGGACGCGTCCGCCCGTCAGCGCGCTGCCATTGAGCGTCTGATAGAAACAAGACGGATCGACGCGCTCCCTGAGGAGCTGCGCTATACGGCGGAGCTTCGTATGGAATACCCCTCGGCATCTCTTTTGGAATTGTCGTTGCTACACACGCCTCCCATTACCAAATCGGGGTTGAACCGACGGTTGTCCAAGCTGCTTGAAGCTGCGGAGGAGTGCGAGTGACGTAAGAAAATCACAAACAAGCCATCGGATTTCGATGGCTTGTTTTTTGTAAAAAAACTTGACATTTTCAAGAGAACGGTGTATAATAGCAACCGTGAGTTCGTAACCATCCTCACGTTAAACAAAACTAAGGAGAAAGAAAACAATGAACCAAACAAACAAACGTCGTACCCTTTACCTTTGTCAAGCGGCAATGATCGCCTCCCTGTACGTGCTTCTGACGCTGCTCGCCCAGCTGCTCGGTATGGGAAGCGGGGTGATCCAGATCCGGTTTTCGGAAATGTTGTGTCTGCTACCCATCTTCATGTCGGCGGCAATTCCCGGTGTGACCGTGGGATGCTTTCTTGCCAATCTGCTGACGGGAGCGGTTTGGTTGGACGTTCTGGTGGGACCCATCGCCACGTTGATCGGAGCTCTCGGTACCTATTGGCTTCGGAAAAATAAATGGTTGGCGGCACTCCCGCCTGTTTTGTCCAACGCGCTGATCGTACCGTTTGTGCTGGCGTACGGCTACGGCGCCGAGGAGGCAATTCCTCTGATGATGCTGACGGTGGGAATCGGAGAGATCCTTTCCATTTACGTATTGGGAATGATCCTGTTCCATGCCGCCGCTCCGTTTTTGAAAAGAATGAATCAGAACTGAAATAGGGAAGGGGATCCGTTTTTCGATGGATCCCTTTTCTTTTTTGTTGACACGGAGCGGTCTATGTGGTATAATACAAGCAAAGAATTTTTTTGATATCGGGGGTACGAATGAAGATCAAAATCGTTGAAAAGAGCTACGACGAGGTGATGGCGCTTCCTGTGCCAAAGCATGAGAAGCCCAAAAAAATGGGACCGTTTTTCCGAGCCTTGATCAAGGTTCTTTCTGCTGTGAATCTGCGGAAGTACCATGTCAGATATGATGAGAAGGGCATGGAGAGGCTGGGAAAGGACGAGCCCTACCTGATTCTGATGAATCACTCCAGCTTCATCGATATGCAGATTGCCGCCAACTATCTCTATCCCCGTTCGTTCTCCACGGTTTGTACCACCGATGCCTACGTGGGGCTTTCCTGGCTTCTCAAAACCATCGGCTGTATTCCTACCAAGAAATTCGTTTCGGATTTTACTTTGCTGAAGGACATTTCCTACGCGCTGAAAACCAATAAAACAACGGTGCTCATGTATCCCGAAGCGTGCTATTCCTTTGACGGAACCGCATCCTCAATGCCCGATACCGTGGGCGGACTTCTGAAAATGATGAAGGTTCCCGTTGTGACGATCATCACCAAGGGCGCCTTTCTGCGGGAGCCTCTTTACAATATGCTTCGCCACCGTCAGGTGGATATCAGCGCTGACGTGACCTATCTGCTCTCTCCCGATCAGATCGGATCCATGACGGCAGAGGAGTTGACCGAGATCGTTCGCGGAGCGTTTTCCTTTGATGCCTTCCGTTGGCAGCAGGAAAACGGCATTACCATTGCCGAGGATTTTCGCGCCGACGGCTTGGAGCGGGTGCTTTATCAGTGTCCCCACTGTATGGCGGAAGGAAAGACCGAGGGAAAAGGAATTTACCTGACGTGCAAGAGCTGTGGCAAGGTATACGAGCTGACGGAGCAGGGTACCTTGCGCGCCACCGAGGGTGAGGCGGCGTTTACCCACGTGCCCGATTGGTTTGCGTGGGAGCGGGAGCAGGTTCGCGGGGAGATCGGGCGAGGTGAGTATCGTCTGGATACCGACGTGGATATTTACATGATGGTGGATTATAAAGCGATGTATCACGTGGGAGAGGGACGTCTTTTGCACGACGAAAACGGCTTTCATCTGACGGGGTGTGAGGGCTCTCTCGATTATAAGCAAAGCCCCGTAGCGTCTCACAGCATCAACGCCGACTATTATTTTTATGAGATCGGCGACATGATCTCCATCGGAAATGCCAGACACCTGTTCTATTGCTTTCCCAAAAATCAGGAGGAAGCCATTGTGGCAAAGGCGAAGCTTGCGGCAGAGGAGCTCTACCGTATCAAGCGAGCCGAGACTCGAAAGGCAAAATAATGAAAAGCGGTCAAGCGTGATGCTTGACCGCTTCTTGATTCGTGAAGATGAATTTTCGGAAATATGACGAATCAACGCAGACCTTCTATGAGAGAGGGGAATCAGAGCCCCATCTCCTCCTTGACCTGACGGAAGCTGTCCACGATGTAGAGAATGTCCTCTTCGCTCAGAGCGGCGGAAAGCTGGGTGCGGATTCGCGCCTTGCCCTTGGGAACGACGGGATAGGAGAAGGCGACGACGTAAACGCCCTTTTCCATCATGCGCTTCGTATATTCCATTATATAACAGAGTCTCCCAAAAGGCAAATATATAAACTTGATAATAGGTATTCGGGAAAAACGATGGCTCCGACGGGGAATTTTTCAAAAATTCCCCGTCGGAGCCGAATATGATCATCGAAAAATTATTCCTCAAACACCGTCTCGATCACCTTTTGCGAGGAGGGTGGGGAATAAAGCCACCGATCCATGTGGGTCACCTTGTCGCAATTGATGAAATAACGCAGCTCATGGGTGGGAGGAGGCGCCTTGTAGGAGTCAATGAGAACCAGCTTGATTTTCATGCGATCGGGGATGATGTTTTTTATGTATACGGCGGCATAAGATCCCACCGTGGCAATTTGCCGATCACAGCTACCCTCCCGAAGCTCCGCAAGTCCCGCAAGATTGGGGGAGAGCTCTACAAAAATGCCGTAGCTTTCCACGCTGCGTACGATTCCCGCTACGGTCTGTCCTATCTCAAAGGCGGCGGCGTTTTCCTCCCACGTGCCCAGAAGCTCTCGCATGCTCACAAAGATCCGATTTATGTGCCGATCGATGGAGCGAACCACAACGTGAATGGAGTTGCCAACCGAAAGACGGTCCGAGGGGTGAGATATACGGGATACCGAAATGCTGTCTACCGACAAAAGCGAAGGGACACCGCACCCGATATCCACGAAGGCACCGAAGTTTTCCAGATGCGTGACCTTGGCGGGGATGATATCTCCGGGGTAAAGATCGGATAGATAGCGGTGAATGCATTCCGCTTGCGCCGCCCGTCGCGAAAGGATCGCCACCGGCTCACCCCCTCGCTCCTCCAGTCCGATCACTTTAAAGCAGATGGGCTTTCCTACCCGCGTGATGACCGCAATGTCTTTTATTTCTTCGCCATGGCGGAAAAAGACCGCCTCCTCTCGCGGGATAATCCCCCGAATGCCTCGAAGATCCACGTGCAGACAAAGGTCGCTGTCACAAAGCAGAGCTGTGGATTCCAGAATTTTTCCTTCGTTCATTGCTCGGATCAGTGCTGAGTTTGAGGAAAGATATTCCCGATTTTCCGCTGTGTGAATCAGCGATCCCTCGGGAAGATAGCGTTGGTTTATCATTTTCTTTGACCTCCGTTTTTTTGTTTTACTAAACCTTATGCGAGGGCATAGGAGGATAGACCTTGACGAAAGGTTAAAAAAATAAAAACGGAAAAGAGGATTTAAGAGGAAAATAGGTCGTTTTGCGAGAAAACAAGAGATAAGTGATATCTAAATTAAATTTTTAAAAATATTTTCCCAAAAGGGGTTGACAAGAGGGAAAGTCCATGGTATAATAGGCACGCATGAAAAAATATCTGTAAAATTATTGGAGGAAAATGCAATGTCAACTTACATGGCAAAAGTTGAGACGGTCGAGCGTAAGTGGTACGTAATCGACGCAGCAGGCAAGTCTCTGGGTAGAACCGCCGCCGCTGCCGCTACCATTCTTCGCGGAAAGCATCGTCCCGAGTTCACCCCTCACGTAGATTGCGGTGAGTTCGTTATCATCATCAACGCAGAGAAGGCAGTACTCACCGGCAGAAAGCTGGAGCAGAAGTACTACCGCCGTCACTCCGGCTACATTGGCGGTCTGAAGGAAGTTCAGTACAAGACCCTGATGGCAACCAAGCCCGAGATGGCAATGGAGCTTGCAGTAAAGGGAATGCTCCCCCACAACACCATCGGCGCCAAGTCCGCAACCAGACTGAAGGTTTACGCAGGCGCAGAGCACAACCATGCGGCACAGAAGCCCGTGGCAATTGAAGTTAAGTAAGGGAGGACGCAAGAATGTATACCAGCTCTAAGCCCTATTTCTACGGCACCGGAAGAAGAAAGAAGTCCGTAGCGCGCGTACGCATCGTGCCCGGCACCGGTGTGATCACCATCAACAAGAGAGACATCGACAGCTACTTTGGTCTGGAGACCCTGAAGCTGATCGTAAACCAGCCCTTTGGCGTAACCGGAACCGAGGGTAAGTTCGACATCATCGCAACCGTAAACGGCGGCGGTCTTTCCGGCCAGGCAGGCGCGATCCGTCACGGACTGTCCCGCGCTCTGGTACAGGCTGACGAGAACTACAAGCCCGCTCTGAAGGCAGCAGGCTTCTTGACTCGTGACCCTCGTATGAAGGAAAGAAAGAAGTACGGACTCAAGGCAGCACGTCGTGCGCCGCAGTTCTCCAAGAGATAATTTCGACCAAAGGTCGAAACTTGCAAAAAATGCTCTGCTTATGCAGGGCATTTTTTGTTATCTCTTGGAGAACAATGAATTGCCCTACGGGCATGAATTGGCATAAGCCATGAATTGCACCTTCGGTGCATGAATTGCCTACGGCATTAGGAGATAGGGCAATTCAATTCGTGAAATCGTAGATTTCAAATCATGAAGCCGTAAGGGTTCAATTCATGACGGCTTGTCCGTCAATTCATAATTTTCTGCCGTCCTATTTACTTTTGGTAAAAATTATGATATAATGTAACTGACAGATAAGGTTGAATTTGACAGAGGACGAGGTGTGAAAAGCAAATACTCGAAGGTCTTGATAAAAAGGAGGAGATCGGATGAAAAGGATTCTTGTATTGGCCGTTGTGGCAGTGATTCTGATGGTCGGCTGTCCCTTTTTGGCGGTGACCTTTGCGCGGGGCGCGGGAATGGCGGTTTGCTTTCTTCTGTTCTTTTTCCTCGATCCTTTGTTTTCGGGCGTTTGCGGATTTGTTGCGGGTAAAAACGTCAAACGCGATTGGGCGCTCATGCTCCTCTCGCCCGGCCTCTTTTTGATTGGCAGTTGGCTTTTCTTTGACTTTGGAGAGCCTGCGGTCCTGCTCTATGCAGGATGGTATTTTGTAATTGGCTTGCTTGCTATGCTGATAAGATGGCTTGTGAGGAGATTGATAGAAGGGAGAAAGAACATGAAAAAACCGATTTCTATTATATGTTGCGCACTTGCAAGCGGCTTGATCGGATTTTGCGCCAATCAACTGATGACCCCACTGGGAGCTTCGCTTTTCGCCATCGGCGTTGCTCTTCTTGCGGGATCGATTGTTGTTTTGTCTAAAGAGGAAAAGAAAAGCGAATAAGACACGGAGGGAAGAAAATCGCTATGCCAGCATATATTATTTCATTTTTTGTCGGTGTGATATGTATCGTGTTCGGTATCTCCAACATGATGGGAAATTTATCCTCCCTCCATTCCTATCATCGCCATCGGGTGAGCGAGGAGGATCGCATCCCCTTTGGCAGAAGGGTGGGACTTGGGACGATTCTTGTAGGGGGCGGAATCATTGTCTTTAGCGTTCTGTCCGCTGTGACCTTGCTGACCGAGCAACAGCTTTTTATGACTGTAGGGATTGGAATCATGCTTGTCAGTATCGTGGCAGGGCTGATCTTAAGCTTTTACGCCATGATCAAATATAACAAGGGGATTTTTTAGTTCGGGGGGCGCGACGTGACGGCAAAACTCTTTTTTGAGGCACTTTTTAAATTTCTTCTCGGTGTCGTCCTGGTTGGTATTCTGATTTTTCTACCCGCGGGAACGGTTTTCTTCTTCCAAGGGTGGCTTTTGATGAGTGTTCTGTTTCTTCCTATGCTTTTGGCGGGGATCGTTATGATGATTAGAAGTCCCGATTTACTCCGCAAGCGTCTTGACGCCAAGGAGAAGCAGAAGGAGCAGGGAATCGTGATCAAGATGAGTGGACTAATGCTCCTTGCCGGATTTATTTTGGCGGGACTTGATTACCGCTTTTCCTGGTACACGTTGCCCAAGGAGGTATCCATTGGCGCATCCGTAGTTTTTTTGATTGCCTATGCGCTTTGGGCGGAGGTCCTTCGAGAGAACGCGTATCTCAGCCGAACCATTGAGGTGCAGGAGGGACAACGTGTGGTGGATACGGGACTTTACGGTGTGGTGCGCCATCCCATGTACGCCGCCAGTCTGCTTCTGTTTCTGTCTATGCCACTGGTATTGGGATCGCTGTATTCCTTGGCGGTCTTTCTCACCTATCCCATGATTATTGCTGTGCGGATCAGGCACGAGGAAGCTTTTTTGGAAAAGGAATTGGAAGGCTATGCCGCGTATCGGAAAAGGGTAAAGTATCGCTTGATTCCCAGGATCTGGTAAGAGACATGCATTGCATGTCCTTAATAGGCGGAGAATCGAACTCCGCGCACGCCCATTGTGTGCACGGCATCGTTACGTTTCCTTGCGTGCACAACCAAATCCGCAGGCGGATTTGAGGGCGTTCGATTGCGCAATGAGTAAACAAAAAGAAAGATGCCCGAATGGACATCTTTCTTTTTGGTGACCCGTAGGAGAATCGAACTCCTGTTACCGCCGTGAAAGGGCGGTGTCTTAGCCGCTTGACCAACGGGCCTTATATCAGTTGTCCGCCGATAACGGCGGACAACTATTTGGTAGCGGGAATTGGACTTGAACCCATGACCTACCGGGTATGAACCGGTTGCTCTAGCCAACTGAGCTATCCCGCCATATTGCGACGGATTTTTTCCGAACGCTTGAATATTATACCATATTCAAAATCCTTTGTCAACCTCTTTTTTAAAAAAATTTTAAAAAATTATTATCTATAGAATTTCCCGATTTTTCGTCCCGTATTCTGTTGATAGAAAGCTCGTCTTACTTTTTGTCAATATCAAAAATCGACAAAAGACTCATAGGGGGAACTTTTGAGAAGTTCCCCCTAAATCGTATTCTGTCGCGTCCTTACCGCATCTTGGCAAGAGCGGCGGTGACACCCTCCAGATTTTCCTGATATTTTGCGAGCTTTGCGCGCTCTCCCTCCACTACGGCTGCGGGAGCCTTTGCGACAAAGCCTTCGTTGGAAAGCTTCTTGGAGAGACGGTCGATCTCGCCGATCAGCTTCTTCTGCTCCGCCTCCAGACGGGCGATTTCCTTCTCGGTGTCCACGATATCGGACAGGGGCAGGAGAATGGTTGCGGAATCGGTTACAATCTGTACGGCATCGTCGGCGGACAGTACACCCTCAAAGCTCTGGGCGATCTCTACCTCGGAGGCGGAAGCCAGACGGGTAAAGAAGGGAGTGGTGCTCTCGTTGAAGGCATCGGCATAGCGGGTCGCGATATAAACCTTCGCCTTGCGGGAGGGGGGAACGTTCATTTCGTTCCGACGGGCGCGGATCGCCTTAATGGCGCCAATGACACGGTTCATCTTCTCCGCGTCGGCATCAAAGACCAGCGATGCATCAAACTTGGGATATGCGGAGATCATAATGCTCTCATCGGTGTGAGGCAAAGACTGATAGATCTCCTCGGTAATAAAGGGCATGAAGGGGTGGAGAAGCTTCAGCGTTCCCGTCAGCACGTAAGCCAGTACGTTCTGCGCTACGGCGTTGCCCGCGGATTCCTTGTCGGACAGACGGGACTTGGTCAGCTCAATGTACCAGTCGCAGAAAACGTCCCAGGTGAAGTCGTAGATGGAAGCCAGAGCCACGCCAACCTCGTACTTGTCAAGGGCGGTGGTGACGCTTCCGCAGAGCTTATTGAACTCATGGAGGATCCATTTGTCCTCTGCCGCAAGATCAGCCTCCGCGGGAAGGGTAATCTCGTCGATGGTCAGATTCATACGAACGAATCTCGACGCGTTCCAGAGCTTGTTGGCAAAGTTTCTCGCCGCCTCGATCTTTTCGTCGGAGAAGCGCATGTCGTTTCCGGGGGAGTTACCCGTTGCCAGCGCGTAGCGGAGCGCATCGGCGCCGTACTTGCTGATGATCTCCAGAGGATCAATTCCGTTGCCCAGAGATTTGGACATCTTCCGCCCCTGTGCGTCACGAACCAGACCGTGAATAAAGACGGTGGAGAAGGGCTCCTTGTCCATGTGCTCAAGACCCGAAAAGATCATACGGGCAACCCAGAAGAAGATGATATCGTAACCGGTGACCAGAACGCTTGTGGGATAGTACTTTTCCAGCTCCTCGGTCTTATCGGGCCAACCCATGGTAGAGAAGGGCCAGAGAGCGGAGGAGAACCAGGTATCTAAGACGTCGTTTTCCTGCTTGACGGCGCCGCCGCAGTCGGGGCAAGCATCAATATCGGTCTTGGAAACGGTGATCTTGCCGCACTTCTCGCAGTAGAAGGCGGGAATTCTGTGACCCCACCAGAGCTGACGGGAAATACACCAGTCGTGGACGTTTTCCATCCAGTTGACGTAGATTTTACTGAAGCGGTCGGGCACGAACTTGACGGTTCCGTTCTTTACGACCTCAAGTGCGGGAGCCGCCAGGGGTTCCATTTTCACGAACCACTGGTTGGAGGTAATGGGTTCAACGGTAGTTCCGCAACGGTAGCAGGAGCCTACGTTGTGCTTGTGGGGAACGGTCTTAATGAGGAGTCCCGCCTCGTCAAGGTCGGCGATCAGCGCCTTGCGGCAAGCGTAGCGATCCATTCCCTCATACTTGCCCGCGTTGGCATTCATGGTTGCATCGTCGTTCATGACCTTGATCTGCTCAAGACCGTGTCTCTGACCTACCAGAAAGTCGTTGGGGTCGTGAGCGGGGGTAATCTTTACGCAACCCGTTCCAAAGCCGATCTCTACGTAATCGTCGGCGATCACAGGGATCTCTCTGCCAACGATGG
>JAZNDP010000020.1:0-33261 GCA_045588165.1 Eubacteriales bacterium
GAGACTGCCAAAAAGATCCATTTACAAATTACAAAAAACATGGTATAATAGCTACGGAGAAGTGGATTCTTTTCCGTAGCTTTTTTGAGGAGGCGATGGAATACCTTGGCAATCTTCGTAATCATTCTGCTTGCGGTGGGGCTTGGCTATCCTTACTGGTGGACAGCGATTTTGCGTTGTCGCATGATACGCCGCTTGCGTCGGGTCTGCGGCGAGTGCGGTTTTCGGCTTCGCCCCCTGCGGAAGCTTTGGTTTTTTGCGCGTAATCGGGGAGACCGATATGACCTTTTCATCGAAAATAAAGAGCGGATCTTTGCCGTGAAGCTATGGTCTGCCTATCGCAGAGACGATCGCTTGGTTATTACGAAACGGGGACGGATCTACATCAGACGGTACGCGCCCATTGTTCTGGACGTGAGGCGTGGCGCCAAGGCGGCGAAAAACGAGGGCAGGGAGTACGCGATTCCCCGCACAAGATTGCCCGTATCTCAAAAGGAGAAACGGGATATCACTCGAATCCTGCTCGTCTATCCTTCTTTTCGCGCAATCCTTCGCTCGGATGAAAAGGGAGAGAGCCGCTTGATCAGCGGAGATTCGGTTTTTGATAAACGCTTACATACTCCGTCCTCTCTGGAGGGGGTATTGAGATCGTTTGACCGATCCCAAGAGGAGAAAGAAAATCAGGATACAAACATCCCGGAAGAAACTGCAGATCTTAAGTAAGATTGACTTCTGTGTAGAAAAATTGCAAGGCGTCATACGGCAGCGTGGAGTTCAAAGAACCATCGAGCGCGTGGACGCAAGAAAGGAATTTTTTATGCAAGTCGTAATTTTAGCGGGAGGATTCGGAACCAGAATTTCCGAGGAATCCCATCTCAAGCCCAAGCCGATGATTGAGATCGGCGGAATGCCGATTCTTTGGCATATCATGAAAAATTATTCCGCTCACGGCTTCAACGAATTTATTATTTGCTGTGGGTATAAGCAGCATGTGATCAAGGATTTCTTCAACGATTATTTTTTGCGTTTGTCCGACGTGACGTTTGATTTTACCAACAACACCGATCGAATGAAGGTGCACAAAACTCAAACCGAGAAATGGAAGGTTACCGTAGCGGACACGGGGCTGAACACCATGACTGGCGGACGGCTCAAACGAATCAAAAAGTATCTTGATCCGAGTGAGCCGTTTCTGATGACCTACGGCGACGGTCTGGCAGACATCAATATTGGAGAGCTGGTTGAGTTTCACAAGTCTCACGAAAAGCTTGCGACTTTGACGGTGGTCAACGCGGGACAGCGATTTGGTGTGATCAAGATGGCAAGAGACAGCGGCCGTATTACCTCCTTCCGAGAGAAGAAGGATTTTGACGGAAACCCGATCAACGGCGGATTTATGGTGCTGGATCCCAAGGTGCTGGACTATATCGAGGGGGATGCTACCGTATTTGAAAACAACCCTCTGGAGAAGCTTGCCCGCGACGGACAGCTGATGGGCTACTATCACGACGGATTCTGGCAATGCATGGATATGCAGAAGGACCGTGAAACTTTGGAAAAAATCTGGGAGAGCGGAGAAGCTCCTTGGAAGAACTGGGAAGACTGATGTTGAATTTAAGCTTTTATCAAGGAAAACGGGTTCTGGTGACGGGACACACCGGTTTTAAGGGCTCTTGGATGTGCCATGTTCTCAAAAATGCGGGGGCTATCGTAACGGGATACGCGCAAGATCCCCCTACGGATCCCGCGCTGTTTGCCTTGGCGGACGTGTCGGGGGGAATGACCTCCGTCATCGGTGATATTCGTGATTTCGAATCGCTCAAGACCTGCTTTGACGAGGCACAGCCCGAGATCGTTCTGCATCTGGCGGCGCAGCCTATCGTGCGGGATAGCTACAAGGAGCCTCGCTATACCTATGAGACCAACGTCATGGGTACGGTAAATATACTGGAGTGCATTCGCCTGTCGGGGACGGTCAGATCCTTCTTGAACGTGACGACCGACAAGGTTTATAAGAATAACGAGTGGGTTTGGGGATATCGGGAAAATGAGCCGCTGGACGGCTATGATCCTTATTCCAACAGCAAATCCTGCTCCGAGCTTGTGACTCACAGCTACAGGGATTCCTTTTTCGCGGAGGGAACTGTGGCGATTTCCACCGCTCGCGCGGGGAACGTGATCGGAGGCGGAGATTTTGCCAACGATCGAATCATTCCCGAATGTATCCGCGCGGTACAGAGAAACAGGGATATTGTCGTGCGGAACCCTCATTCCACCCGTCCCTATCAGCACGTGCTGGAATCGGTGTTCGCGTATCTGATGATTGCGCAAAAGCAGTATGAGGACGTCTCCTTTGCGGGATATTATAACGTAGGACCGGACGAGTGCGATTGCTTTCGCACGGGGGCGCTTGTGGATCTGTTTTGCCGTGTGTGGGGTGAGAACGCGAGGTGGATCTGCCGTCAGGACGGAGGTCCTCACGAGGCAAACTTCCTCAAGCTGGATTGCTCCAAGCTAAAGGCTGTATTTGACTGGCAGCCGGTTTGGACTCTCACCGACGCCGTGGAGATGACGGTGGAATGGGCGAAGTGTCTGCGAGACGGCGGGGATCTTGTGGCTTGTATGGATCGCCAGATCGACGCTTTTATCGAACAGAGCGTGTGGATCGAAGGATAAAATGAAATAGTGAATTTGGAATCAGCGTCGGGAATTTCTGCCGCTGATTCTTTCTTTATGGCTTTTTGGAGGTGTTATGAAGGCTGTTATTTCGGGCGCGACGGGCGCTGTGGGCATGGGACTGATCCGTGAGTTGATGGAAAGAGAGATCCCGATCTTGGTTTTGTGCCGTGAGAACTCTCCGAGAAGCGAACGGATTCCCGATCACCCTCTGATCCGTCGGGCAAGGTGTTCTCTGGCGGAAATGAAGGAGTTTTCCTTGCCCGAGGGGGAGACGTACGACGTGTTTTTTCACCTTGCGTGGGAGGGAACGACGGGAGATGCGCGGAACGATATGGTTCTGCAAAACAGAAACGTGGCGTATACATTAGACGCGGTGGAGCTGGCGGATCGATTGGGGTGCCATACCTTTATCGGCGCGGGATCTCAAGCGGAGTATGGCAGAGTGGAGGGAAAGCTTTCGGCAAAAACCCCCGCGTTTCCCGAAAACGGATATGGAATCGCCAAGCTGTGCGCGGGACAGATGAGCCGCGGGATGTGCGGGATGCGGGGAATCCGCCATATCTGGGCGCGCATCCTCAGCGTATACGGTCCCTATGATACCGAGGGCTCTATGGTCATGTCTGCGATCAGACGGCTGATGGCAGGGGAGGAGACCTCCTTTACCGCGGGGGAACAGATCTGGGATTATCTGTATAGCGGAGACGCGGCGAAGGCGCTCGTTGCCCTGGCTGAGCGAGGTGTGGGCGGTAAGATCTACTGCCTTGGCAGCGGCGCCCCCCGTCTCCTGAAAGACTATCTGATCGCCATTCGGGACGCGGTTGCACCGAATGCTACGCTGGGACTTGGGAAGCTTCCTTACGCCCGGGGGCAGGTCATGTACCTGTGCGCCGATATTGAGGAGTTGAGAGAGGACACGGGATTTTGCCCCGAGGTGTCCTTTGAGGAGGGAATCCGAAGGACACTTGCATGGGCAAGATCCGAACAATAAGTTGAGAGGAGAGAAAATCATGAAAAAAGTAAGTATTGTGGTTCCTTGTTATAACGAGGAGGACAACGTCCTTGCGATGAGTGAGGCTTTGGTGGAGCAGATGGAGAAGCTTCCTTCGTATGACTACGAGATCCTGTTTATTGATAACTGCTCGGGGGACAATACCCGTCCTCTTTTGCGGCAGATCTGTGCCGAGAACCCGAGGATCAGAGCGATTTTTAATTCCAAGAACTTCGGTCAGTTTAATTCTCCCTACCACGGCATCTGTCAGACCACGGGAGACTGTACGCTTTGCGTCTGCTGTGACTTTCAGGACCCCATTGAAATGATCCCCAAATTTCTGGAGGAGTGGGAACGGGGGCATAAGATCGTCATCGGAATCAAGACCTCCAGTAAGGAAAGTCGGCTGATGTATTTTTTGCGAAGCATCTATTATAAGATGATCCGTAAGCTTTCCCGTGTGGAGCAGATCGAGCATTTTACGGGATTTGGCTTGTATGACAGGAGCTTTGTAGAGGTTCTGCGAAATCTGGAGGATTCCACCCCCTTTCTGCGGGGCATCGTTGCCGAGCTTGGTTACAAGATCAAAAGAGTGGAATATGAGCAGCCGAAGCGGAAGGCGGGAAGGACCAGTAACAATTTCTTTACGCTGTACGACGCGGCAATGCTGTCCTTTACCTCTTACACCAAGATCGGGATGCGTCTTGCCTCCTTCCTCGGACTGCTGATGAGCGGCGGAAGCTTTTGCGCGGCAATGCTTTGCCTGATTCTCAGGCTCGTCAATCCCGCTCTCTTTCCGACGGGAACGGTAGCAATTCTTTTGACGGTTTTGTTTGTGGGGGGACTTCAGCTCTTCTTTATCGGCTTTGCGGGTGAGTACATAATGAGTATGAATGCCCGTGTGATGAAGCGGCCTCTGGTGATTGAGGAGGAGCGGATCAACTTCGATTGAGACGGAAGAAGGGGGCTACTGACGGGCGAAAAAGGAATATTACGGCAGGTGGGCAGAAGGATATTTCCGCTCACCTGTGTTTTTTGCATAAAAAAACAAAAAACGAGTGAATAATTATAAAAATATTCATTCTTGCCTTGACAATCGGGGCAAAGAGATTTATAATATATATTATAATGGTAAGGTATGCCCTGACAGATGAATTTTTATGTGAAAGGACGGTAACGGGAACCCTATTCATACCCTTTGCCGAGGATCATGATGAGTACATTAAAGCGACGTGAAGCAAGAGAGCTTCTTCTTGGACTGCTGTTTGAAAGCGAATTTCGTACCGACGAGGATTACGTGGCAATCTACGCAACCTCTGCGGAGGAGAGACTGATTCCCGAGGATGCGTATATCAAAAACGGATATTATACCATCTCGGAGAAGAAGGAGATCATCGATGAGTGGATCGGACGGCACGCCCACGGCTGGAAGACACAGCGTCTGTCCAAAATGTCCCGCTCCATTTTGCGCCTTGGCGTATACGAGATGCTCTACGAGGAGGAGATTCCCTACAGCGTGACTATTAACGAGGCTGTGGAGCTGACGAAAACCTACGACGATCCCAAGGCTCGTGCCTTTGTGAACGGTGTTCTTAACTCGGTGAAAAACGAGCTGGAGGGCGAGAACGGCAAGGGTTCGGACAATCAGGACAGCTGATATGACCGGTTGTTACGTTGGCTTTGATACCAGCAACTATACCACCTCTGCGGCGGTTTGTACCGAGGACGGACGGATCGTCGCAAACCTGAAAAAGCCGCTTCCCGTTCGGGAGGGGGCAAGAGGACTGCGACAGTCGGATGCGGTATTCGAGCATACCAGAAATCTGCCGTGTCTGTTGGAGGATTTACGAAGCGTATTGAAAAGGGAACAGCTTTCTCCTGTCTCCGTGGGCGTTTCCGTGCGTCCGAGAGATGCGGAAAACTCCTATATGCCTTGCTTTTTGGCAGGGAAATCGGCGGCGCATGCCTTTGGCGCGGCGGCGGGGATTCCCGTCAGAGAGTTCTCTCACCAGAACGGACACGTGATGGCGGCGCTCTATTCCTGCGATAGGATGGATCTGCTGCGCGACACTCCTTTTTTTGCCTTTCACGTGTCGGGGGGCACCACCGAGGTTTTACTGGCAGAGCCCGAGGAGACGGGATTTCGGTTGACCCTTGTGGGAGAGACCGACGATATCAACGCGGGTCAGCTGATCGATCGGATCGGTGTGGCGATGGGGTTATCCTTTCCCTGCGGTAGGGAGATGGAGGCACTGGCAACCGCGTATGAGGGAAGGATCCGCAAGCATCCCGTTTGTGTTCGCAAGTCTCGGTGCAGCCTGTCGGGGGCGGAAAACATTGCCCTCAAGATTTGGAAAGAAAGTGAGAGCGGGGAAGCCGTGGCGGCTTTCGTTTTTGATTTTATCTGCCGTACCCTTCTTTCCATGGGAGAGCAGGTTGAAGAAAAATACGGCGCGCATCCTGTCGTTTTCGCGGGAGGAGTGATGTCTAATCGCATGATGAGAGGGAGACTGTCAGCCCGCTTTGACGCATCCTTTGCCGAGCCTGAATTCTCGGCGGACAATGCGGCGGGCATTGCTTTGCTTTGTCGAGAAGCAAGTAAGCTGTAACTTTAGAGATACGGAAAGGGGAGACACAATGAATCAAATACAGAGAACGCCTGCCCTTACCGTGACCGAGGTGAATCGGTATATCAAGACCTTGTTCGGACAGGACGAGATCCTGTCTGCCGTAACCGTTCGGGGTGAGATCTCCAATTTTAAGGCTCACTCCAGCGGACATATGTATTTTACCCTGAAGGACGAGGGCGCGGAGATTGCCGCTGTCATGTTTCGGGGAGACGCCGCGCGTCTTTCCTTCCGCCCTGCGGACGGATTGCGGGTGGTGGTATTTGGCAATGTTGACGTTTATGAGAAAAGCGGACGGTATCAGATCTACGTTCGCACCATGCTGACCGATGGCATAGGGGCGCTGTCTCAGGCTTACGAGCGCTTGAAGCAAAAGCTGGAGGGAGAGGGGCTTTTCGCTCCCGAAAGAAAAAAGCCATTGCCCAGATTTCCTGTCTGTGTCGGTGTGATCACCGCCCCCACGGGAGCGGCAATTCAGGATATTCTGAACGTGACGGGACGAAGATTTCCACAGGCAAAGATTTTGCTCTACCCCTCCTTGGTTCAAGGACCCGATGCTCCCGCATCCCTTTGTGAGGGACTTGCGTATATGAACGCAGACCGTTGCTGTGACGTGATCATTCTCGGTCGCGGAGGAGGCTCTGCGGAGGATTTGTGGGCATTCAATGACGAAGCGTTGGTCCGTGCGGTAGCGACATCGGAGATTCCCGTGATCTCTGCGGTGGGACACGAGATTGATTTCACTCTTTGCGATTTTGCGGCGGATTGCCGCGCGCCGACCCCCTCTGCCGCGGCGGAGCTGGCGGTGCCGGACAAAGAGGCGCTGGCGCGGGGGATCATGGATTCCGACCGCCATATGGAGCGTCGGATGCGACAACTTCTTGCGGAGAGGGACAATCAACTGCTTCAGCGGAGTCAGGCACTCTCGTTGCGGTCACCCGAAGCAAAGCTTGGTCGGATCCGTCAGCAGGTCGAGCACAGAAGCGAAACCGTCGATCGGCTGATGAGCCGCCTGATGGAGCAGCGGAATGATCGATTGCAAAGCGCAATCCAAAGAATGAACGCCCTTAATCCTTTGGCAGTCCTTGGGCGCGGATACAGCGTCGTGATGGACGGGGCGGAGGGGATCGTATCCTCCGTTCGTCAGCTGTCAGAAGGACAGACGGTGAGCCTTGTGCTGTCCGACGGACGGGCAGAGGCAACGGTTGGGGACATTCAAAGAGAAACAAAAGGAGAAGATCATGGCAAATAAATCGATCATGGCAGAAAGACTTACGGAATCCATGAAGCTGGAGGACGCGATGCGCCGTCTGGACGAGGTGGTAGCGGCGCTGGACAGCGAACAGACTGATCTGGAGCGGGCGCTGTCCCTGTATGAGGAGGGCGTGAGCCTGGTTCGGATCTGTCGGGAGCGTTTGGATGATGCGGAACGCACCGTTCGTATGCTCAAACTCAATTCGGACGGAGAGATTACCGAGATGGAGATGAATATTCAATGAGGCAGAGGTCAGAACGATGAAGGAAAGAATGGAGGCGCTTCGCGCTAAAATACAGGATAACGCCGAGCGAACCGAGCGCGCTCTGGAGAGATACGGATGCGATGCGGATGCCGATCTTCAGGTGCTTTTCGATTCGGAGGCATATTCACTGCTGGGGGGAGGAAAGCGGATTCGTCCCTTCCTTGTCAATGAGGTTTGCCGAGCCCTTGGCGGAAGTGAGGAGCGGGCAATGCCCTTTGCTTGCGCGCTGGAAATGATTCATACCTATTCTCTGATCCACGACGATCTGCCCTGTATGGATGACGACGATATGCGCAGGGGAAAGCCCACCAATCACAAAAAATTCGGTTACGCTACCGCTCTTCTGGCGGGTGACGCTCTTTTGACGAAAGCATTTTTGGTGGCATCCTCCAATCCGTTTGCGGACAGCGATACCCGAGCCGAGGCGGTTCGCCTGATGGCGAAGGCCGCGGGAGATCGGGGAATGATCGGAGGACAGATCATGGATCTGCATGGGGAGACGAGACAGCTTCCTTTTGATACGCTGTTGCGTCTGCACAGAAAAAAGACGGGAGCGCTGATCGAATGCGCGGCAAGGCTTGGCGCTCTGGCGGCGGGATTTGCTCCCGACACGGAGGAATCGGAGGAGGCGGCGGAATACGCCCGTGGCGTAGGCCTTGCCTTTCAGGTAATCGACGACGTGTTGGATTCTTGCGGAAATGAAGCGGAGCTTGGTAAGACGATCGGAGCCGATGCCTCTCATCATAAAACCACCTTTTTGACCTATTACGATCCCTGTGGCGCGAGAGAGTACGCATCTGCCCTGACCGAGAACGCCAAGAGCGCAATCCGCAAGTGGCGGGATAGAGACACGCTGACCGATCTTGCGGATTATCTGTTGAACCGAACCTATTGACTTTGGATTGGAAGGAAAAAACGTGAGTTACATTAAAGCTTTCTTTGGAAATTACGTGCTTATCAGCGCCGTGTTAGGCTGGTGTATCGCTCAGGTGATGAAAATTTTCAGCGGAACCTTGAGCACCAAAAAATTTCATATCAAATACATGTTTTCCAACGGTGGAATGCCCAGCTCTCACAGCTCTACGGTTTTAGCGCTGACAACGGCGCTGGCGATTCAGGAGGGATTTGCCACTCCTACCTTTGCGATTGCCGCCGTGCTTTCTGTCATCGTTATGAACGACGCCTTTGGCGTTCGTCTGGAAACGGGTAAGCAGGCAACGATCATCAATCGAATCGTGAAGGAGCTCTTTTCGGGTGACCCCAAGGAGATCAACACGGGTCTGAAGGAGCTTGTGGGACACACGCCCTTTCAGGTGTTGGTTGGCGGTATCGTGGGTATTGTGGTAGCGATTTTGTACGGATTGATTGTGGGAGTATTATGAGAGCCGACGTATATCTTGTCGCTATGGGGCATACCGCCAGCCGAAAAAAGGCACAGGATCTGATTGACGCGGGAGCGGTGAAGATCGACGGGGAAGCCGTGAAAAAATCATCGGCGTCCGTCAATGAGGAGATCCCCCATCGGGTGGAGATCGAGCAGGTATTCAAGTACGTGAGCCGAGGCGGTATGAAGCTGGAGGCGGCGTTGGATGCATTCCAAATCAACGTGAATCATAGGAAGGCGGTGGACGTGGGTGCCTCTACGGGAGGATTTACCGACTGTCTGCTCAAGCGCGGGGCGACACGGGTGATCGCGGTGGATTCGGGTGTGGGTCAGCTTCACGAGACCCTTCGTGCCGATCCACGCGTGACGTCGGTGGAACAGTTCAACGCGCGGATGCTTGATCCCTGTGTGACGGACGGTCCTTGCGACCTTGCCGTTGCCGACGTTTCCTTTATTTCACAGACTTATTTGATTCCCAATATTGTATCGGTGCTGAAGGATGGCGGAGAGTTCGTCAGTCTCATCAAGCCTCAGTTTGAGGCGGGGAAGGCAGCGCTGGGAAAGGGTGGCGTGGTTCATAGCGGCGCGTACCGCTATCTCGCGGTAAAGCGGGTTCTGGAATGCGCGATGTCCCAAGGCTTGGATTGTGTTGGACTCATTCGCTCTCCCATTGAGGGCGGAGACGGAAATAGAGAATATCTCGCGTATTTTATCAAGCGTGTGTGTTTGGTGCCGAGGATCGACGATCGTACTCTGCGTCGGCTTACCGCGCTTTGATCATGACGGAAAGGTAGTATATACAGTGGAAAAAGTAGCATTGATCACCAATTTCAATATTTCAGATAAGCTTGCCGCGGCTATGACGGTGGCGGAACGCATTTCCCGTCACGTTCGGGAGATTCTGATCCCCCAGACCTATAAGGATCGGATTTTCAGAAACAAGAGCCACAGAACGGTATTTTCTTATCTGCCTCCGGAGGAAATATACGCTCAGGCGGAGATGATTATCGTATTGGGCGGAGACGGCGCGATGCTGGATGCCGCTCGCAGAGCCGCTACGGCAGGTGTACCGATTTTGGGAATCAACCTGGGACGGATCGGTTATATGACCGAGCTGGAGATGGATGAGCTGGAGCTGATCGACAAGGTTTTCGAGGGAAGGGCACGTCATGATCGGAGGACGCTCCTTCAAGTGGAGGCGTGCTCGGGATCCGGACAAAGTAAGCTTTGTACCTATGCGCTCAATGAAGCCGCTATTACGGGCGGCTCCGCGGCGCGGATCGTGGATCTGGAGCTGTCCGACGGAGAAGAGCTGATCGACACGTATCGCGCAGACGGATTGCTGGTTGCAACGCCAACCGGTTCTACCGCCTATTCTCTTTCCGCGGGTGGACCCATCGTGGATCCGAAGTTGTCCTGCTTCTGTGTCACACCCATTTGTTCCCATTCGCTTCTGGCAAGACCGTTGGTCTTTCCCGATACCGCAACGCTGAAAATTAAAAACGTATGTGTCAGAGAAAAGGCATTGCATCTGACGGTGGACGGACGGTCTACCTTTGATCTGTATTACGGAGACACGGTGGTGATCACCAGGTCGCCTCTGCAGGTAACTCTTCTGCGTGTCAAGGAAGAAAGCTTTTATTCCAAGATACGCATGAAAAAATTTGTGTGAGTACGGGGGATTTTCATGAAAAACGAACGTCAAAATCGAATTCTGGAGCTTGTGGCAAAATACGAGATCGAAACGCAAGAGGAAATGATGGAGCGCCTTCGTGCGGACGGATATATGGTAACGCAGGCAACGGTCTCCAGAGATCTGAAGGAGCTGAAGCTGACGAAAGCACTCACCGCTCGCGGAACCTATCGGTACTGCCTAAGCACGGGAAGAACCCATACGGGGAATATGAGACTGAATAACGCCATGGCAGATTCCATTCTGCACGTGGATTATTCCATGAATAACGTAGTGATCAAGACCTATCCGGGTCTTGCCCAGGCGGTGGCGTCTGCTGTGGATGCGCTGAATATGCACAACATTCTCGGGTGCGTGGCGGGAGACGATACCATCATTCTCGTCACCAGAGATGAAGAAAGCTCGGAGGAGATCAGTAGAAAGATCCGCGAGCTGATGAAGACCTTTTAATCGTTTCCTACATTTGGGAGCAAGCCGGGAATCAAAGGAGTGTTCGTATGATCGAATCGTTGCATATAGAGAATATTGCGGTGATCAAGTCATTAGACGTGGAGTTCGGGCAGGGAATGACGGTGCTGACCGGAGAAACGGGAGCGGGAAAATCCATGATCATTGACAGCCTGAATCTGCTGCTTGGCGGACGGGCGGATCGGGAGCTGCTTCGTACCGGCGAGACACGGGGAGAGGTATCGGCTGTCTTTCGCGCTCTTTCGGAGCAGACGGCAGCGACCCTTGCCGATCTTGGGCTGGAAACGTCGGACGATTCGGTGATGCTTTCCCGTGTGATTACGATTGGCGGATCCACCGCCCGTGTCAACGGACGGGCGGTGACTCTGTCGATTCTGCGGGAAGTGGCTATGACCTTGTTTAACATTCACGGACAGAATGATAATCAACAGCTTCTGGATCCCAAAAATCACGTGCATCTCTTGGATTCCTACGCGGGATGCGGGGAAGAGCGAGAGAGGTACGGTGTACTGTATAAGAAAATTCTGCACCTGAGAATGCAGATCGATTCTCTCCGAAAGGACGAGAGGGAGAATACCCGAATCGGGGAGATGCTTCGCTATCAGATTGCCGATATCGACAACGTCAAGCCGAAAGTAGGAGAGGAAGAAGCGCTGGAGGATCTGGCGCGAAGGCTTCGCAGTGTGGAGCAGATCCAAAAATGCCGCGCTTTCGTAGAAAAGGCTCTTCATGGCGGAGAAAAGGGAAGAGGCGCCGTGTATCTGACCGATCGGGCAGCTGCCGCCATGGATTCCATCGCGGACGCACTTCCCGAGGCAGAACAGCTATCGGCGCGGCTGAATCAGGTGAGATACGAGCTGGAGGATATTGCGGATAGCCTGTCAGCATTGGACTCTTTCGAGGGAGAGGACACCCTGAAAATGCTGGACCGAACCGAGGAGCGCTTGAGCGCGATTGCCAAGCTGAAGCGAAAATACGGAGGTACGGTTGAGGAGATTCTGGAGTTTCGCCGTTGTGCGGCGGAACGGTTGGAGGGAATCGAGCACGCCGACGAACGGATAGAGGATCTGCAGGAGGATCTTCGTCGGGCAGAGGCAGAGGCAAAGCAATGCTCCGACGTATTGACAGCCCGTAGAAAAGAGGCGGCAAGGAGCCTTGTGAAGAAGGTGACCGAAACCTTGTCGTTCCTCGATATGCCCAAGGTTCGTTTTGAGGTGGGAATTCAGCGAGGAGCGGATTTTCGTCCCTTTGGATGTGATGAGGTGGAATTTTTGATCTCCACCAATCCGGGTGAGCCCTTGATGCCCATGGCAAAGATTGCCTCGGGTGGAGAGCTTGCGCGAATCATGCTGTCCCTGAAAAACGTGCTCAACGAGTGTGACGGCGTTCGTACCGTGATCTTTGACGAGATCGATACGGGCATATCGGGCAAGACCTCAAGAAAGGTGGGAATCAAGCTCAAGGAGATCGGCAGGGAAGCGCAGGTGCTTTGTGTGACACACTCGGCGCAGATCGCCTCTCTTGCCACTCATCATCTGTTCCTTTCCAAGCGAGAGGTGGACGGACGGGCGCAAACCACGCTTTGCGAGCTGGATGCGGCGGGCAGAGAGACAGAGATCGCCCGTATCCTTGGAGGCATTGAGATTACCTCGGCGCAAAGAAGCGCCGCGAGAGAGCTGATTGCGGAGGGAGCGCTGTACGAATGAGTAAGCCTATCAAAACCAATGCCATGCGTCAGCTGGACGCGGCAAAAATTCCCTATACCCCCCTGACCTACGAGGTGGACGAAAATAATCTTGCGGGAATGCATCTTGCCGATCAGATTGGACTGCCTTACGAGCAGGTGTTTAAAACCATTGTTTGTCGAGGCGATAAAACGGGATATCTGGTCTTTTGTATCCCATGCCACAAGGAAATCGACCTGAAACGAGCCGCCGTGGCAACGGGAAATAAGCGAGTCGATCCCGTGCAGGTAAAGGAGCTTCTGGGTCTGACCGGATATATCCGCGGAGGCTGTTCTCCCATCGGAATGAAAAAGAAATTTCCCACGTATTTTGACGGAAGTGTTCTTGGACAGGAAAAAATCACGGTCAGCGCCGGTGTGAGAGGAATTCAACTCTGGCTGAAAAGCGAGGATATTTTGCGCTTTACCGATGGCAAAACGGCAGAAATTACGGTGTAAGCGTTCTGAAAAAGTCTTTTGTTTTTATTCGGAAGCGCTTGAAAAAAGTTATGCTTTGTGATATAATATACAATTGGCAATAAAAACACATATGATTTATATAGGAGTCAACTATGCTTGAAATCAAACGCATGATAGCCGACGCCGTCGTGGCGCGGATTCTGTCCGTGAAGGCGGACGCGGAACTGGATGTCGATTCGGTTCAGGGAATGTTAGAATATCCCCCCGATTCCAAAATGGGAGATCTGGCGCTTCCTTGCTTTAAGCTCAGCAAGCTTTTGCGCAACGCTCCCGTTAAAATTGCCGCAGATCTTGCCGCCGGACTTTCGATTCCCGTGGTGGCACGAGCAGAGGCGGTAAACGGATATTTGAATATTTTCCTTGACGGAGAAGCGCTGGCTAAGCGCATTCTTCCCGAGGTTCTGAATAAGGGAGATCGCTATGGTGCTCCCGATCTTGGTAAGGGAAAGACCGTGGTGCTGGACTATTCCTCCCCCAACGTGGCAAAGCCCTTTCACATCGGACATCTGGGCACCACCGTGATCGGTCATTCTCTCAAAAAGCTTCACGAGTTCGCGGGCTACCGCTGTGTGGGTATCAACTATCTCGGTGACTGGGGAACCCAGTTCGGTAAGCTGATCACCGCCTATCGCATGTGGGGAAACAAGGAGATCATTGAGGAGGGCGGTATTGACAAGTTGGTAGAGCTGTACGTCAAATATCACGAGGAGGCAGAGAAGGATCCCTCGCTTAACGATACGGCTCGCGCCGAGTTCCATAAGCTGGAGCAGGGCGACGAAGAAAATATCACGCTCTGGAAGTGGTTTGTGCAGATCAGTCTGGAGGAATACAAAAAGACTTACGAGCAGCTGGGGATCGAGTTCGACAGCTACAAGGGCGAGTCATTGTATTACGACAAAATGCCCGCGCAGGTGCAAAAGCTTCGGGATATGAATCTGCTCAAGATCGACGACGGCGCGTCTATCGTGGATCTGGAGGCATTTGGCATGGCGCCCTGCCTGATTCTCAAGCGGGATGGCTCTACGCTCTATCCCACAAGAGATATTGCGGCGGCTGTTTACCGAAAGGAAACCTATGATTTTGATAAGGCGATCTACGTAACCAGCGCAGGTCAGAGTCTCCACTTTGCCCAGTGGTTCAAGGTCGTAGACCTCATGGGATACGATTGGGCGGACAAGCTGGTGCACGTTCCTTACGGAACGGTGAGCATCAACGGAGAGAAGCTGGCAACCCGTACGGGCAACGTGATCCTGCTTCGGGATCTGTTCGGTCTTGCGATCGATAAAGTAGCGGCGATTATGGAGGAAAAGAATCCTGACCTTGCCGATAAGGAGAAGATTGCCGAGGCGGTTGGCGTGGGAGCCATCGTGTTCTACTATCTTTCCAACAACCGAATCCGTGATATCAATTTTGTCATGGAGGATGCCCTCAGCTTTGACGGCAATACCGGTCCTTACGTGCAATACACCTACGCCCGTACTTGCTCGGTGCTCTCCAAGTCCGATGGATACGACCGTGGCGCTGTCGCGATCACCGCGACGGAAGAGGTAGACCTGCTCCGTGTTCTTTCTCGCTTTGAGGAGACGGTAAGAGAGGCGATCGCCGCGTACGAGCCCTCTATGGTCACTCGCTACATTCTGGATCTGGCGGGGGCATACAACCGATTCTATCATAATTGTTCGATTCTGGGCGCTGAAAACGAGGCGGTGAAGAACACGAGACTGGCGCTTACCGAGGCGGCAAAGACTGTCCTTGGCAACGCGTTTGACCTGATCTGTCTCGCAAAAACCGAAAAAATCTAACGAAATAACAATATAATTAAAGAGGTAACAACATGTCCGGACATAGCAAATGGGCGAATATTAAACACAAAAAGGAAAAAACCGACGCGCAGAAGGCGAAGGTTTTTACCAAGATCGGTAAGGAGATCACCATTGCCGTCAAGGAGGGTGGCGGAGATCCTAATAACAACTCCAAGCTCCGCGATCTGATCCTGAAGGCAAAGGCAAATAACGTACCCAACGATAACATTGAGCGCACCATCAAAAAGGCTCTGGGTAGCACGGGAGAAAACTACGAGGAGATCGTTTACGAGGGCTACGGCCCCGCGGGAATCGCCGTGATCGTGGAGACCACCACCGATAACCGCAACCGTACCGCAGGTAACGTACGTGCCTACTTCTCCAAGTATCACGGAAATCTCGGTCAGTCGGGTTGTGTGTCCTATCTGTTCTCCGATAAGGGCTTGATTGTCATCGGCAACGAGGACGGAGATATTGACGAGGATAAGCTGATGGAGACCGCTCTGGAGGCAGGCGCGGAGGATTTTGCGGCAGAGGGTGAGGTCTTTGAGATCTACACCGAGCCGGACGACCTGTACGCGGTGAAGGAAGCGTTGGAGGGAGCGGGCTACGAGCTTCTTTCGGCAGAGAAAACCAAGATCGCCTCCAACTACGTAACTCTGGATGGCGAGGAGGACGTCAAGTTCATGAATCTGCTGATTGAGAAGCTGGAGGACGACGACGACGTCATGAACGTATACCATAACTGGGAAAACTGCGATTGACGCAGACCGATTATGGGAAATTATAAACGATTGATATCCAATACGGCAATTCTGGGGGCGGGTACCTTTTTATCAAAGGTACTTGTCCTTCTGCTTATGCCGTTGTATACCTCCATTCTTTCCACCTCCGAATTCGGAACGGCGGACCTGATCGCCCAAACGGCGAATCTGCTGATTCCTCTGGCGGCGGTGGGAATTTGCGACGGTATATTTCGTTTTACTCTGGATTCGGAGACGGATCAGCGGAAAATTCTTTCCACAGGAGTGGCAATTCTCGCAATCGGGAGCCTTGCTCTGTGCGGGGTGATCCAGGCGCTACGGCTGTTTGAGATCTTCAACGGATACATTCTGTTGATCGCCCTTTACGTCATTGCCGCCAACTTCCACTCCGCTTTCGCGGGGTATGTTCGCGCCCAGGGAAGAACGACCCTGTTTGCCGTTCAGGGAATTGTCAACACGATTCTGACGATCGCGCTGAACGTTCTGTTTTTGGTCATTTTTGATCTGGGAAGCACCGGATATGTGCTGTCTGTGGTGGTGGCGGATTCGGTGATGGCAGTGGTTCTGTTTTTTTTCGCAAGATTGTATCGGGATATATCCCCTCGTCGGGTAGATCGGCAGATGGCGGGCAGAATGCTGAAATTCAGCATCCCCTATATTCCCACCACCATGATGTGGTTGGTCACCTCGGTCTCGGATCGGTATGTGGTCACCGCCTTTTGCGGGGAGAGCGAGAACGGACTGTACGCGGCGGCGTACAAACTGCCCACCCTTTTGTCATTGGTCAGCGGCGTGTTTGTGGAGGCATGGCATTTCTCCACGGTAAAGGATGCCACCGAGGCGGAAAAGTCGTCCTTCTTCGGTGTCGTTTACGTGAATTTTATGAGCGTGATGTTTATGGGCGCTTCGGTGCTGATCGCCGGCTCCAAGCTGTTTACGAGGATATTGCTCTCGGATAGCTATTATATTTCTTGGAGATTTGTGCCGATCTTAGTGGTGGCTACCGTGTTCTCCACCCTCGTTTCTTTCTTGGGAAGCGTGTATTTCCTGAAAAAGAAAAGTACCCAGTCCATGCTGACGGCAATGGCGGGCGCGGTGATCAACGTGATCCTCAATTTTGTTATGATCCCACGTCACGGCGCTATGGGAGCGGCGGTGGCAACCATGATCAGCTACGTGGCGGTTTACGTGATCCGCGGATACGATACGGCAAATTATTTGCGATTTTCCTTGCACACGGTGCATGTGACGGTCAACTCGTTTGCGCTGTTGCTTCAAGCGATCCTGATGACGGCGGAGCTTCGGTATTGGTGGGTCGGTCAAATTGTGATCCTCGGATTTATGCTGATTTTCAACGGAAGGGGACTTTTTTTGACGGCAACTCGGCTCATAGGACGGATCATTGGAAAAAAATCTAAAAAAATTTAAAAAAAGACTTGCAAAATAGAAAAAAGTGTGATATAATATCATGCGTGTGTGCCGAGAGATCGGCAAAACGAATAGAAGGGTAGTCCGCTGCGTCGCTCTGCATGAATGCCCGGATTTTTAAGGAGGACTGAACAATGAATTTACTTCAGGCTTTTACGAACGAGCAGCTTAAGGCAGAGATGCCCGTAGTGAATGTGGGTGATACCGTTCGCATTCACAACAGAATCAAGGAGGGTAACCGCGAGAGAATCCAGTTGTTCGAGGGTACCGTTATCGCCAAGCACGGCGGCGGAATCTCCGAGACCTTCACCGTAAGACGTGTTTCCTACGGTTGTGGCGTGGAAAAGACCTTCCCGATTCATTCTCCTAACGTAGAAAAGGTTGACGTTATCCGTTGCGGTAAGGTCAGAAGAGCAAAGCTCTACTATCTGCGTGACAGAGTTGGTAAGGCATCCAAGGTTAAAGAGAAGATCTAACTTAACCGAAAATAAAGAGACGGAAGCAAAAGCTTCCGTCTCTTTATTTATTTCTGAGCGTCTTTTCAACCGTTTCGAATATCAGTTCCCGATCAGGGGCATCGGCAATGGCGTAGACTGTATAATTACCGAAGGTGCGAATTTCCGCTTCCTCCAGCTTTGGAAGCTCCTCGGGCGCGTAGCTTGCGATAAACGCCCCCTGATCCGACAGGAGCTCCTTCAAGTAGTCCTCCGCCAAACCCTTGATCTTGTCCTGATCGTGAGGGTTTGTTGTGTGGAAAATACCGATTTCGTTGATATCCTCGGACAAGACCGAATAACGGAGGCAGGCGTCGTCGTGTAGTTTGGTGTCCTCAAAATAATACCGAAGATGCTCACCGCCAAAGGTTTCATATCCGAAATTGACAGGGATCTGCTCCACCACCGCGTCCATCAGCTCGGCGGTGGGTACATCGTCGGAAAAGCCCTGCTCCTTTTTGCAGGAGATGAGGGAGAGAAGCAGACAGCAAAGCAGGGAGAGGGAAATGATTCGTGGGAATAAGAGATTCATAATTGCTCCTTCATTGGTATCCGCGCGTACGGATATAGTGTAAAATTTTTACGTAGGCTTCCCGCGTAAGATGGTGACCGTCGCCTGCCTGATATTCCATAGAAAGCCGCCCGTTTTCGTCTTTTAAAATCTCGGCGGTATTCAAATAGCGAAGTCCTTCGCTTTCCGCAAGCGCAAGAGTCCATGCGTTGATGGTGTTGATGTGGGCATTCAGCTCGTCCACGGTAACGGAATAATTTTGCATGTCCATGTTTTCCGCCACGGGAAAGCAGGATTGTAAAATGATCCTCGTGTGTGGCGACGCGGCTTGAATTTCCTTGATGAGAGCCAGATAGCAGTCCCGATAATACGACTCTCCCCGTTTTATTTTGTGAACCGCTCCGTTGAGTCCGAAGGTAAGCACCAAATAGGGGGGCTTCTTTTTGGCAGCCGCCTCTCTTATCGTCAGATACTCACCCGTTTCGGGATAACGGATGCGCAAAGAGACGGTGGAGGAGTCTAAATTGACGGTGCCGTTGTCGGGTCCCCACACCTGAGTTGTTTTCTTCCCACCCTTCAGAACACCGCGGTTGATCATATGATAAGTGGTGGATTCCCCCAAAAAAACAAAGCTGTCAAGATAGCTCTGCCCCTGATCGTCGGTCTCGTTCAGGACCGTAGGGGACCTAATATCTTCGATCACCGTCCCGCTTTGAGATGTGGGGGGCGGTGTATTCTCCCGTGTACAGGAGGAGAATAGGAAGACAGTCGCAAGTAACAGAGTGATTCTTGACAGCTTATGATTCATGTGGCGCTACCTCTTCGAGCAAAGAATCGGATCGGCCATATGGGTGGAGGTCAGCGCGTTTTCTTAAATTGATTTTGATAGTCCTGTGCGGGGCGCGTGTTCTCGCGAAATCGGGTCAGAAAGAGGGAGCCGATTCCCATGATTGCCCCGTAGGCAAGCGTGAACAGTACAAGTCCTATCAAGATTTGCGGAGCGGTCATGGCGGCGGGAAGAAGGAAGCAGAGGTAGAAGGAAAGGGTGAATACGGCATAGCGTAACAGACTTCTCCCCACTCTCGGAACGTTCTTCATCCGATACAACGCCTGCGCAAGGGATGAAAGCCATGCGAACATAAAATTCAGAAGTAACCGCTCGGCAGATAGGAGGATCTCCTCGTCACCGGTGTTTACGATCATCATCAGAAGGGCGTAGAGTGCCGTGATGACCGTAAAAAATACAGAGGTTTCCGTAAGCATGGTTTTCAAAAGCTTTTTCATTTCCATCGCGTATATGTGATCCTTTCGGTAGTGTACCCTTACAATATACCATATATACGCCTTTTTTTCAAGTTATAATCGACAGATTTTTTGTAAAATTTCTTGTTTCGGTTTAAATATTATTCAGCATGATTTCAATCAGCTCGTCAAAGCAATGGGAAAGCTCCGCGCGAAGCTTACCCGTCAGAATAATCGCCTGCGCCGAGGATCGGGGCAAGAGCCCCGTATGTAGGCGGGTCAGCATATTGGTGTGGGCACAGCGGCCTTCGCAAAGGAGTCTTCGATATCCTTGTATGTTGGGAACTTCGTCCGGCTTTCGAATCCGACGAAGCATGGAAATGGCGGTGTTTAGCTCCTCCGAAAGACGGATGCAAATCCTTCCTTCTTCGTTTTGCTTTCCGTTCAGAGACAAAAACGCGGCGTTGCAGTATAGCTCGGATGCTTGATCCACCACACGGGAAAGAGAATGGGCGCAGCCCGCGATATTGTCTCGCTCCAGCGGAGGAAGAAAATCCGAGAATAGGGCATCCTCCAACTCACAAATCAATTTATCGCAGGATTTTCGCAAATTTGATACCGAATTTTCTTCCGATCGACCGTCTCCTCCGCAAGCGAGCTTCACTGCCGATTCCACAAGGGCGGAGAGCTTTTCCAGATTTTCAAAGTAGTTGTATTTTACCATAAACGATTCACGCCTTTCTTACCTTTCTCACATGGAAATCAAATAGGATAGAAAAAAACCGAAGGCACCGCAAAAGGGGAAGGTAAGTGCCCATGCCGCCAGCATCTGTCCCGCGATGCGAAGATCAATTCCACCTCTTTTGCAAAGTCCCGTTCCCATGATGGCGCTTGCCTTGGAATGAGTGGTACTGGCAGGGATTCCCATCAGAGAGCAGAGAACAAGTACCGCTGTGGAGGCGGCATCGGAGGCGCTCCCCCCCGCGGCGTCCAGATCGGTCATGTCGCACCCTACCTTTTTGATGATCCTCGCTCCCCCGAGCATGGTGCCAAGCGTCATGACAGCGGCACAGATCAGCACAACGGCGGGGGGAATGGTGTCGGGGGAGATCGATCCGAAGCCGGAAAGGGAAAGCCCAAGCATATAGATCCCCATAAATTTTTGAGAATCCTGTGCTCCGTGAAGGAGGGCACTTCCCGCGGCACTGACGCATTGAGCCCGCATAAAATATCGGATCACACTTCGTCTCTCTCTCTCGGCTACCATGCGCAAAAGGAGCTTGTAAAAGAGAGCGCCCAAAAGCAGAGGAGGGAGGGTAGTAAGAAGCAGACCGATGAGTACCAATTTCCATTGATCCGGATTGAGGGCATCCAGACTCAATTGTCTGGCAAGTGCCGCTCCCGTGATGCCCGAGATCAGCGCGTGGCTCTCACTTGTGGGCAGACCGAATCGCCAAGCGATGACAGCCCACAGAATTACGGCGCAAAGACCGGCGCAGAGAGAGGTGAGGGCATCCGCGGTGTTTTGTCCGAAATCCACGATGCCAAACAAGGTAATAGCAACGCTTGGATTAAGGATCGCCATTCCGACGGCTCCCACAAAGTTGCAAACGGCGGCAAGGATCAGCGCCTTGGTAGGGGAAAGAGAATGGGTCGAAATGCATCCCGCGATGGCGTTGGGGGCATCGGTCCATCCGTTGACCAGAATGACCAGTAAGATGAGAACGGTAAATAAAACGATCATTGTCCTCACCCCCTAAGATTGGTTTTTATGATTCTAAAGTATTTTTATGTGGGGTGAGAGAGAATCATTCCCATGGACAGGGACGGACAACTTGAAAAAAATTACGCAGATTTTTTACACAAGCAGGGGAAAGTATGATATAATAATGGTAATGATTGCCCACGTTGGCGGAAGACAACAATTTTGAGATGAGAATGGAGATCAATATGGATCAGAAATTGCAAGAACGGGTCCTTCGATTGCGGAAGGAGCTTCTTTATCATTCCGAGCGGTATTATGTGTACGATACCCCCGAAATTTCGGATTTTGAATATGATCGCATGTTTGCCGAGCTGAAAAAACTGGAGGAGGATCATCCGGAGCTGTACGATCCGGCATCTCCTACCCAGCGAGTCGGCGGTAAGGCATTGGATAAATTTGAAAAGGTGACCCATAGAGCTCGTATGGACTCCTTGGCAGACGTGTTTTCCTTTGAGGAGATCGAAGACTTTTGTCACCGCATGGGTCGGGAGGTGGACAAGCCTGTCTATTCGGTAGAGCCCAAGATTGACGGACTTTCGGTTTCTCTGCGCTATGAGGGAGGCATATTCGTTCAGGGCGCCACCCGAGGAGACGGAGTGGAGGGCGAGGACGTAACCCAAAATCTGAAGACCGTCTTTTCTATTCCCTTGACCCTGTCCGAGCCTTTGGATCTGACCGTGCGAGGAGAGGTGTATATGCCACGGGCGGTCTTTGAGCGGATCAACGCCCGTCGGGAAGCGGAGGGAAAGCCTCTGATGGCAAATCCCAGAAATGCGGCGGCAGGTTCGCTCAGACAGCTGGATTCCAAAATCACCGCCGAGAGAAAATTGGATATTTTCGTGTTTAATTTTCAGGAGGGGACGCTCTATCCTGACGGACATGCGCCCAAAACCCATACGGAAACGCTGGATCGCTTGAGTGAGCTTGGCTTTAAGACCCTGGAGATGCGGAAGCGGACCGATCGGGTGGAGGAGATCCTATCCCATATTCAAACCATCGGTATGCAGCGGGATTCGCTGGCATATGACATTGACGGTGTGGTGATCAAGATCGATCCTCTGGAGGATCGCAGACAGATCGGAGAGGGAACCAGTACCCCCCGATGGGCGGTGGCGTATAAATTTCCCCCGGAGGAAAAGGAAACGGTTATAGAGGATATCACGATTGCCGTGGGACGCACCGGTGTACTGACACCGGCGGCGGAGCTTTCTCCCGTTCGTCTGGCTGGAACAACGGTCAGCCGTGCCACGCTTCATAATCTGGATTTTATTCGTCAGAGAAATATTATGATCGGGGATACCGTGATCGTGCGAAAGGCAGGAGACATTATTCCCGAGGTGGTGGGCGCCCTTACCTCCAAGCGAAACGGCACGGAGCGGGAGTTCCGGATGCCTACCGTTTGTCCTTCCTGCGGAGAGCCTGTCTTCCGTGAGGAGGACGAGGCGGCGGTGCGGTGTACCAACAGCGCCTGTCCCGCTCAGCTTTCCCGAAGCATCGAGCATTTTGCATCCAAAGGGGCGATGAATATCGACGGCTTGGGACCTCAGATCGTAGATCTTCTGCTCAGGGAAGGCTTGATTCGCGATGTGGCGGACCTATACGGCCTTCGCTCGGAGCAGATCGAAGCCTTGGAGCGAATGGGCAAAAAATCCGCCGACAATTTGATTCGATCCGTTAAGAATTCCAAATCGGCGGGTCTGGAGCGATTGGTATATGCCCTTGGTATCCGCAATATCGGAGAGGTTGCCGCTACTGCTCTTGCCGTCCGATTTGGTACGCTGGAGGCATTGATGGAGGCAACGGTGGAGGAGCTTTGCACGATCAACGACTTTGGCGCGATTACCGCGAGCTGTGTCGTCAATTTCTTCTCTCATGAACCCAACCGAGTACTGTGCAAAAAGCTGTCGGATGCCGGTGTACTTACCGTTTCGGTGTCCGAGCCGGTGGGAGATCTGTTTGCGGGAATGACCTTCGTTCTGACGGGTACCCTTCCTACTATGTCCCGTGACGAGGCAAGTGAGATTATTAAGAAAAAAGGCGGAAAGGTTAGCGGAAGCGTCTCCAAAAAGACCACTTACGTGGTAGCGGGAGACGCGGCGGGAAGCAAGCTGACAAAGGCGCGCGAGCTGGGTGTAACCGTGATTTCCGAGGCAGAGCTTCTGGCGATGGCGGGAGAATAAGGATTACTGTAAGCCCGTATATTCCAGAATCCCTTGGTAGATACCTTGGGCGAACAGATCGGGACGGTTTGACATCAGGGCGGCATCATTTGCGTTGGTGATAAACCCAAGCTCCACAAGAACCGCGGGCATGACAGTCCTTCGCAGAACGTAGAGTCCCGTGCGGACCTTCATGCCACGGTTTCGAAGCCCTGTGGTTCGGTTGAGCCAGTAGAGAATATCTTCTCCCAGGGAGAAGGCGGCGGAAGGGCTGGAGTAGGCAAACGCCTCGCTGCCCGTTGCCGCTTCCAAACTGGAGGCATTGGTATGCAGACTGATAAAGTAGTCGGCGCCCCAGCTGTTGGCATCCTCTACGCGAAGCCGCAGACTGCTTGCATTGGAGGTGCCGATCTGGGTATCGGGGGTAGGACGAGACAGGCGAACCTCAAAATTCGGATTGTTGCGGAGAAGCTGTGCAAGTTCGGTACCTACCGCGTATACGATATCCTGCTCCCGCAATCCGTTTCCCTCGGCTCCCGCGTTGGGATTGAGAGGATTATGCCCCTGATCGATATAAATTTTAATTGCCATGTTCGGTTCCTTTCTCCATGGAAGGGTAGTAGAGTGCTCAAGGGCATTTTATGCCCCTTGAGACAAAAAGGTGAAAAGCGGAGATGAAAGAATTATGAGTCAAGACATCATACGAAACGAAGAAAAAAACAGGATCCGAGAGGGAACGCTTTATCTGATAGCGACCCCCATCGGAAACCTGGCAGATTTGAGTCCCCGTGCGCTCAAGGTGTTGTCCGAGGTGGATTTCATTGCCGCGGAGGATACGAGGAATTCTTTGCGTCTGCTTACACATTTCGGCATTTCCAGACCCATGGTATCCTATCACGAGCATAACCGACGGGAGCGAGGCGAGGAAATTGCCGATCGTCTGGCAGCAGGCGAGTCCTGCGCCCTGATCACAGATGCGGGAACCCCCGCGATATCCGATCCGGGTGAGGATCTGGTGGCTTTGTGCGCGGAGCGGTCGATCCCCGTGACCTCGGTACCGGGGGCTTGTGCTATGATCGTGGCGCTGACCCTTTCGGGCTTGCCTACCGCTAGATTTACCTTTGAAGGCTTTTTGCCCGTTCCGAAGAAGGAACGGCGGGAACGTCTGGAAGAACTGGCGTCAGAGACGAGAACCTTCCTTTTGCATGAGGCACCTCATAAGCTGAGGAGCACTCTTTCCGATTTGGAAAAGACCTTGGGAGGAGATCGGAAGGTTGCTCTTTGCCGAGAACTGACCAAGCTCAACGAGGAGATCCTTCGCACGACACTCTCCGAGGCGGTTGCGCTGTATGAAACACGGGAGCCAAGAGGGGAATACGTTCTTGTGATTGAGGGTGGCGTCCGCAAAAAGAATGCCGCCTTCGCTGCCGAGACGATGACCGTGGAGGAAGCAGTCGCATATTATCTTGGTGAGGGCCTCGGCCGAAACGAGGCGATCAAGGCGGCGGCAAAGACACTGGGGCTCACACGACAAGAGGTTTATGACAAAATGAAAAACAATTGAAGCCGATTTTATTGACAATTTACAAAATCAGATCTGCTTTTTTTGCTACATTCTATATTTTGTCAGGGAAATTCCCTTGATTTTTTTCAGAAAATATGATATGATAATATATGAGTTAAGATATAATGAATGAAAGGATATAACGCTATGGAAAAAATGAAAGTCGGCGTGGTAGGCGCTACCGGTATGGTAGGTCAACGTTTTCTGACCCTGCTTGAAAATCATCCCTATTTTGAGGTTGCGGCATTGGCGGCTTCCAGCCGTTCCGCCGGAAAGACTTATGAAGAGGCAGTTGGAGCGAGATGGAAGATGAAGACTCCCATGCCCGAGCAGTACAAAAGCATGATGGTGCTTGACGCTGCCAACATTGAGGAGATGGGCAAGCTTTGCAGCTTCGTATTCTGCGCCGTAGATATGAAAAAGGATGAGATCAAGGCGCTGGAGAAGGCAAATGCCAAGGCAGAGATCCCCGTGGTCACCAATAACTCCGCCAACCGGTGGACACCTGACGTTCCTATGGTAATTCCGGAAATCAACGACTCCCATCTGGAGGTCATTGCCGCCCAGAGAAAGAGACTGGGAACCAAGAGAGGATTCATTGCCGTAAAGCCCAACTGCTCGATCCAGTCCTATGTTCCCGCCTTGACCCCTCTGCTGAAATACGGCATCAAGGAGGTCGTGGCAACCACCTATCAGGCAATCTCCGGTGCGGGAAAGACCTTCAAGGAATGGCCTGAAATGATCGATAACGTGATCCCCTTCATCGGCGGCGAGGAAGAGAAGAGTGAGCAGGAGCCCCTTCGCGTATGGGGTAAGGTAGAGAACGGTGAGATCATCAAGGCAGACGCGCCTGTAATCACCACTCAGTGCATCCGTGTTCCCGTTACCGACGGTCATACCGCGGCTGTGTTCGTGAAGTTTGAGAATAAGCCTACCAAGGAAGAAATCCTCAAGGCATGGGCAGAATTCAAGGGCAAGCCCCAGGAGCTGGGACTGCCTCATGCGCCCGAACAGTTTATTACATACTTTGAGGAAGATAACCGTCCTCAAGCGGCTCTTGACCGTGACATTTACGGCGGCATGGGCGTGACGGCTGGACGTCTCCGCGAGGATACAGTCTATGACTATAAGTTTGTGGGTCTGTCTCACAATACTCTTCGCGGCGCGGCAGGCGGCGCTGTGCTGATTGCCGAGCTTCTTTACAGAGAAGGATATTTCAACTAAAAAGATCGGGGGATTTCTGCAAAATCCCCCTTTTTTCATTCTTTTTTAAAATTATGTAAATCCTATTGACAAAAGAAGGATTTTTTTATATGATAAATAGGAAAAAAGCTTGAGGGAGTAGTGGCGTACGTGCTTCGTACGTAGCAAGTCAACAGCATGATCCTCGGATCTGGCTTGCTTTAAAGAACCAGACTCAATATGTGGGATGCCATGTATTGAGCTTTTTTTATGGAAAAAATTTTAGAACTATAAAACAGGAGCGAAAAAAATGGGAATTCAAATTCTTCTTTTTGTCGTCGGACTTTTGATGCTCATCAAGGGCGGCGATTGGTTCGTTGACAGCGCATCCGGAATTGCTCGTCGGTTTCATTTACCCGAGCTTCTGATCGGAGCGACGGTGGTGTCTATCGGTACGACGCTTCCCGAGGTTATGGTGTCCGCGCAGGGCGCTATGGCAGGATCGGGCGGAATGGCGTACGGAAACGCCGTAGGATCGATCATTTGTAACACCTCGCTGATTGCGGCACTGACGATTGCCATTAAGCCCGGACGGGCAGACAGAAAGGCATTGGTCCTTCCTACGGCATTCTTCTTTGGTGCGGCTGTGTTCTACGTTTTGGTTGCTTATCTCATGGGAGAATTTACCCGTTGGGTTGGCATCGTGCTGATGTGCGGCTTCGTTGCTTATATGACCTGCACCCTTCTTTCCATGAAGAGAGGAAACAAGGATCTGCCTGCAGAGAGCTCTGCGGAAGAGAGCAGCGAGGCGGAGGAGTTCGTTTTCTCTGCAAAGGGATTCGTGATTGAGGCACTGGTTGCCTTGATCGGCGGTGCCTTCATGATCTATAAGGGCGGTGTAATCCGTTATATCGCGGTTGCAATGATTGCTCTTTTTGTGGTGTATGCGATTCTTGCTCTCCTTCGCACCCAAGCGAAGAAGGGAATCACCATGCTTCGCGAGCTTCTGTTTTTGGTCATTGGTGCGGGTGTCATCGCAGGCGGAGCCAATCTGTTGGTAGATAGCGGAACCTATATTGCTACCGAGGTCGGTGTTCCCGATACGGTAATTGCCCTGACCTTTGTTGCGCTGGGCACCTCGCTTCCCGAGCTGGTAACCGCAGTTACTTCCCTTGCAAAGGGCCACGGAGCTCTTTCTCTGGGTAACGTAATCGGAGCAAACCTCTTCAATCTGGTTCTGGTCAGCGGAATTGCGACCACAATCTCCCCCTTCGCCGTACCCGCAGAGTCCACTCTTGCCGGACATCCCGCATCCTTGGTGCTGGATATTCCCGTCATGCTGGGCGTGATGCTTCTTCTTACGGTTCCTACGCTGATCCGCGGAAAGCTTTCCCGCGCTCAGGGATTGATCCTGCTTGGAATCTATGCAGCATTCTGTACTCTTCAGTTCGTAATCTGAATATAATATTATCGTAACATAAAAGGGAGTAGTTTTGCACGGCTTGCCGTGTGGGTTGGTTCGTCAAGTCGATTGCTATCCGGACCGCCCTAAACGAAGGTTTAAGACAAGACTTTTATTATTCCGGTTTTGGATTGATAAGAGTCTTGTTTTTTTATTAAAAATAAGAAAGGAAGTATTATGGAAAATTTATCTTTTCTCGTAGACGGAATTGGCGCTTTGTTTGAAAACGGCGGCTGGAAGTACGTCGTCATGTGGGCGATCGGCGCTCTGCTGATTTTTCTTGCCATCAAAAAGGACATGGAGCCTACGCTTCTGTTGCCCTTGGGCTTTGGTACCATTCTGGTCAATATCCCTTTCTCCGGTGCTATTGGCGCGGAGGGACCCTTAACCACACTTTTTAACGCGGGTATTGCCAACGAGTTGTTTCCTTTGATTCTCTTTATCGGTATCGGCGCGATGATCGACTTCGGTCCCGTGCTGTCTAATCCTAAACTGATGATCTTCGGTGCGGCGGCGCAGTTCGGTATCTTCTTTACCTTCTGTCTGGCATCGCTGTTCTTCGATTTGCCCGATGCGGCTTCTATCGGTATTATCGGCGCGGCTGACGGTCCTACCGCCATCGTCGTGGCGCAAAAGCTGGGCTCGAAATATCTGCCCGCAATCATGGTGGCGGCATATTCCTATATGGCGCTGGTTCCTATCATTCAGCCCCCCGTGATTCGTCTGCTGACTACCAAAAAAGAGCGCATGGTCCGCATGCCCTATGAGGGAAAGAACATTTCCAAGACCACCAGAATCCTGTTCCCGATCATCATTACCGTGATTGCAGGTCTTGTTGCTCCTTCCTCTGTGGCACTGGTTGGATTTTTGATGTTCGGTAACCTGATCCGTGAGTGCGGTGTGCTGGATTCTCTGTCGGAGACCGCGCAGAAGGTTCTGGCAAATCTGGTTACCATTTTCTTGGGAATTACCATCGCGTCTCAAATGGAGGCATCGAAGTTCCTCGTTTGGGAAACCTTGCTGATTCTGGCGCTTGGTCTGTTTGCCTTTATCTTTGATACGGCAGGCGGTGTCCTCTTCGCAAAATTCCTGAACCTCTTTACCAAGAAGAAGATGAAGCCCATGATCGGCGCGGCGGGTATTTCCGCGTTCCCCATGTCGGGTCGTGTGGTGCATAAGATGGGCCTGAAGGAGGATCCCCAGAACTTCCTGCTGATGCATTCCATCGGCGTTAACGTTTCGGGTCAGATCGCCTCTGTTATCGCGGGCGGTTTGATTCTGGCAATTGCCGGCGGCTTCGGCGCATTCGTCGGTTAAGAAAGGAGAATACCATGAATATTCTTGAAAATCTCAACGTCAACCGTTTTCTGTTTTCTCTGCAGTATATGTGGCAGGGAATGCTCAGTATCTTTCTGGTTATATTTGTTATCATTGCGAGCGTTGCAGTCATGAATAAGCTGACCAATCGTTCTAAGAAAAACAAGGAAGAAAATAAGTAAATATTATGCTCCGCCGTATGGATTTACGGCGGAGCAAATTTTTTTGAAAAATTTTTAAAAACCTATTGACAAGAGAAAAAAGTCATGTTATAATATGTATGTAATAAAGAATGATTCTAAATAAGGATGCGATATTATGAAAAAGCAACGAAACACCTTACAAAAGAGAATCGTTTCCGACGTCTTTTGCGAAATGCATAATCACCCCTCAGCCGGGATGGTATACGAGGCGGTGCAGGAGAAATTCCCCGGAATCAGCCGCGCTACGGTCTATCGACTGTTAGCCGAAGCGGCAGAGGAAGGGAAGATTCAACGGTTGAAGCTGACCGACGCGAACGACCGATATGACATCACCACAAAAAAGCATTTTCATGTAGTGTGTCGATGTTGCGGGGCGGTGGCGGATGTGGACGCCAAAGTTGATGATCTGACCTTGACGGACGAAGCGATTGGATATGACGATTTCATCGTGGACGGCTGTCACGTGGAATTTACCGGCATTTGCAAAAAATGTCAAGACTCAAATTAAGTTCTCAAAAAATATTTAACATAAAAAAAGGAGATTTTTATTATGGCAAAATTCGTATGTTCTGTATGTGGTTACGTTCACGAGGGAGATGCTGCTCCCGAAAGATGCCCCCAGTGCAAGGTTCCCGCAGAGAAGTTCAACAAGCAGGATGAGGGTAAGTTGTCTTGGGCTGCCGAGCACGTTGTTGGCGTTGCAGAGGGCGCTCCCGAGGATATCATTATGGATCTTCGCGCCAACTTCCAGGGTGAGTGTACCGAGGTTGGTATGTATCTGGCAATGGCAAGAGTTGCTCACCGTGAGGGATACCCCGAGATCGGTCTGTATTGGGAGAAGGCAGCCTACGAGGAGGCAGAGCATGCCGCTAAGTTTGCGGAGCTTCTGGGTGAGGTTGTAACCGATAGCACCAAGAAGAATCTGGAGATGAGAGTTGCAGCAGAGAACGGCGCAACCGAGGGCAAGTTTGACTTGGCAAAGAGAGCAAAGGCTCTGAACCTGGATGCGATCCACGACACCGTTCACGAGATGGCTCGCGACGAGGCAAGACACGGCAAGGCGTTCGAGGGTCTGCTGAACAGATACTTCAAGTAATACTTAAAAGCTAATAAATACAAGGCTTTCACACACGAAGAGCGACCTGCTTGGTCGCTCTTCTTTCTATGCTTCATTAAGTGTGCAAGGTACATTGCGATTATATGCTCCCATGCTGCTCTGTATTTTTCTATTGACATCAAATGCTACGTCATGCTATAATGGAACAGTAAAGTTATGCAAACGTTTCAGAGGTGGAATATGAAGCTTAAAGCTAAAATTTCAATCATTCTCGTGATACTTATGATCCTCTATTTACTCACTGCCTGTATGCCCGATTCAAGTGTGAATGGGGATGTAGAGCCTGATGCTTCGGAGATAACGGAACCAGACACAGAACCCGATACGGAATCCAATACGGAATCGGATACGAAAACAGACTCGGTTGATCAACGATATTTCATCTTCCGCATATGGAACTTTGATATCAACTCTATAGGTATGTTTAAATCGATCGTCGACAGAGTGGAACTCGACGGTTTTAACGCGATAAAAATACATATACCGTGGTTTCACGTTGAAAAGCAGGGCGGCGTTTATGAGTATTCTTCTTTTGATCCTATGTTTGACTATGTAATAAACGAAAAGGGAATGAAGGTCGCTGTATCCATCGACCTCACGCGTCGCATCGGCGACCAAGTGCTCACCGATGACGATATCATGCATGACGCAGGCGGCAATATCTGTATGGGGGGATCACCTTCGAGTGACCGTATGCAGATATCTCTCAACTCCGAAAATGCGGTAAGTAAGGCGACTCAATTCTATTATAACGCTGTATCTCACTACGACGAATTGTACGGCGACGATATCCTTTTTTACCTTCCCGCATTCTCGCAGTATGCCGAAAGCGAATACTGGTGCGCGACAACGCACGATTATTCAGATAACGCGATAAACGCCTTCCATGACTTCTTAGAGGAAAACTACGGCACGATAGGCGTGCTTAACGCCGTCCTTCTCTCCTCGTATTCTTCCTTTGACGAGGTGATGCCCCCTGAAACCATCACCTCCGATACCCTTGGACAAATCTTCTACATCTTCAGGCACAGAAGCCTCAAAAATCTTATAGATGAACTTGCGGCGGCGCAAAAATCAGCCGCTCCCGACTCAAAATTTGCCCTCCAATTCGGAAGTGTATGTGACGCTAACTCATTTATGCGCGGAACTATTGGCTTCGTCGATCTGTGTGAAAGCGCAGATGTCCTCTGGGTAGACGACGCTCCTCTCACAAACCACCGTTTTTCCATGGACTATCTCATCTCATCTCTCCCCGCGCATATGGAGATCGCACAGGAGATAGACGGTCCCTATCACACGACGGCTACCCCCGAGCTTTATCTTGCTCAAGGTATGCAATGCTTCGAGCGCGGTGCAACGTATATGAGTATTGCCAACTGGTTTATCGATGCTGATTACGAAAGATACAGCTATGCCTGGCGTGAAATCGCAAACACCTGGCTTGGCGAGGAGGTCCCCGAGCTGATACTGCCGACAGACGCCTCTCCCGTTATCGAAGTCTCCTTGCTTGATCTGTTTCGTATGCGCAACATCTCTTCTGTGATATCTCAATATAATTACATTGCCAAAAGCGGTGAGGCGGTAAGGATAATCGTTACCGATGACCTCACAAATCAGCTGCCTCAAAAGGCAAGTGCTTTCTTTTCGCCAAGCTTCTCAAGCACGCAGGGCGAGGGGGGCTGGTACTACAAGAGCTACCTTGATGGCATCTTTACCGATATGACCTTCGACGAGGAAAGCCGCTTTTGGAAGGGGGAGGACGAATTTGCGCTCATCACCCCCGCATATATGCACCCAGACAAGCGGGATTCTGCACTTGTATTTGTGCCAGACCAAGACGGAGAGATGAAGGTAGATATCACCTGCAACGTTCCATCTCCCTTGGGCGACGGAGTGGTGTTCTATCTGTTACATAATGGGCAACGCATCGCACTCACAAAAATCGAACCCGAGCAGACCTATACAACAACAGTTGCTCTGACGGTCAAAGCGGGCGACGAGATAGCGTTTATAATTAACAAATACAATCAAAATACCTATGATTCCACCGCGCTGTCTGTGTTCATCGAATACAAATAAGCCCGTTATGCCCGGAAATGAAACTCGAAAAATGCTCACATACCCTCTAGAGAACCGATGCGTCAAAAATCGTGATTCGCACCCGGAAATATGTTCCCGAGGATTTCGAATGCCCCGTCTGCGGTCTTGGTAAGGACGCTTTCGAGGTGGAAAAGTAATTTGAATCGAACAAAATCAAGGAGCGAGCTTCGGTTCGCTCCTTTTTTTCCTTTTTTGAGAGACAGCCATAACCATGGAAAAATATTGGAACTTTCTGCTTGAAGCTCTCTCCAAAAGCCTCAAAATTGGAACTCGAAAAAGTGGAAGCTTTTTGATACACATATTATAGCTCAAAATGCTTCTACTGCGAATACAAAAAGGGAAGTGTTTGTGGAATTGTTGCGATTGGAGGATGTAAAAAAACAAATTTGGTATGAAAACGAATCTGTTATCGACGATTTTTTGCAAACCTTGGCAAAATTTGTGAAGAACCTTGATTTATCAAAACTTTTATGCTAATATAATAATATAAAGCAAAATTCTTTGCGGAAGAGGGTAACATCTATGTTTGAATTTGCGCAAATCTTTCATAGCCAGATAGACAGGGAGCATGCTGTCCTCTTTTTGCGCG
>JAZNDP010000021.1:0-4464 GCA_045588165.1 Eubacteriales bacterium
GAAAAAATATGAAGAATTTGAGTGCCGCGTTTGCCTGACGGGACAGCACCGTTCCATGGTAGGGGAGACCCTTGATCTGTTTGGCGTGTCCCCCGATCATGATCTGGCGATCATGAGAGAGGGGCAGGATCTTTTTGATATTACGGGGGAAGCGCTGATGGGCTTGCGTCGGGTGATGGCAGAGGAGCAGCCTCATCTGGTTTTGGTACACGGAGATACCACGTCGGCGTTTGCCGCCGCTCTTGCCGCCTTTTATCTTCGCATTCCCGTCGCTCACGTGGAGGCGGGGCTTCGTACCTACGATCTTTCCTCTCCCTTTCCCGAGGAGTGGAACCGTCGGGCGGTGGGGCTTCTTGCCGCCCATCATTTCGCGCCCACCAAACGAGCGCGAGAAAATTTACGTGCGGAGGGAATCGCCGAGGGGCGGATCACGGTCACGGGGAATACCGTGATTGACGCGCTGGCAAGTACTCTGCGGGAATCCTATACTCATCCCGATCTGGAGTGGGGCTTGCAGGGCAGACCGGTTCTGCTGACTCTTCACCGACGGGAAAATCTGGGGGGGCGGATGCGCTCTGCCCTTCGCGCCATTCGCAGAATCGCGAGGGAGGTGGAGGATGTGAGAATCCTTTGTCCCATGCATCCCAATCCCGCCGTTCGGGCAATCATTCGCGAGGAGCTGGGCGGATGTGAGCGTATTCGTTTGCGAGAGCCCTTGGACGTGATTGATTTTCATAATATTCTTTCCCGTTGTTATCTGGTTCTTACCGATAGCGGTGGGATTCAGGAGGAAGCGGCGGCGTTGAACAAGCCGCTTCTGGTATTGAGACACACCACTGAGCGCCCCGAGGGGCTGGAGGCGGGCTGTATGCGCCTGATCGGTACGGGAGAGGGATCTGTTTTTCGCGGTGCGGAGGAATTGCTCCGCAACCCCGCCCTTTACTACGCCATGGCGCAGGCTCCCAACCCATACGGGGACGGAAAGGCCTCATATCGGATTGCGCAAAAAATTCGGGATTGGATGGAGTAGAGGGGAGGTTTTAAGAGATCTCTTCCGCGGTGTCGGACGAATCCTCTTTCATTTTCTCCAGATGATAGGCGGAAAGCGCCAACGCGCGACGCTTCAGACGAAAGCCGCTGCTTCGGCAGATTCCCAAAAGCTGGGCGCACTCCTCTACCGATTCGCCCCGAATATAATGATTATAAAGAAACAGCTTTTCGTCGCTGTCCTGAAGGCTCATAATAAACTGCCGCACGCGAAAAAGCTCGGCGCGAGACATTGCCTCCTCCCAGGGGGTGTCGATTCTTCCTCTTCTTCGTTCATGCTCCGTAAGTCGCAGAATACGACTGTGGAGACGGTAGCTTTGTAGATATTGGTCTGCCGCGCGGATCTGCGCTTCGGAAACCAACGGTTTTTTCATTTCATTCCTCCTTTTTCATTCGAGTTTCCGTATTAGTTTTTTTCGTGAATTTTAAAATGTTACGTTGGATTTTATAAAACGCCAACGGCGTGTGGAATTGATCTTCTTTTTTCGTTTTGGAGCGGGATCATAAGACGGACACGCCGTGGGACATCGAAATCTTCTGCAAATATCGCACATAAATGGAAAAACTCACCTCCTTATTGTCGACAAAAATCTATTTTATAAAAGTTGCTTGACAAATTCTTGATTTTAGGGTATAATGTTCTTGTGTAACTATATTATATCGGATATCCGAATTATTGTCAAGTGCTATTTTTGATTTCCGAAATATTTGTGAAAAATGACGAGGAGGTTGCCCGTGAGCTATCAAATATTTGAGGATTTGTTACGTGCGGATGGTGGCACCGTATATCGGGTGGCAAAATCAACAGGGATTCCCGCCAGTACCTTTACCGATTGGAAAAACGGACGTTCGATTCCCAAGGCGGAGAAGCTGAAAAAGATCGCCGCCTATTTTGACGTACCGCTGGAGCTTTTGCTGGATGGGGAGCGCTCGGCTTACGTGGGACGAAAGAAACTGATTCCCATTATCGGCGAGATCCGTGCGGGCTCTCCCATTATTACCGAGGAAACCCTTCTTGGCTATGAGAGTGCCGAGGTAGAGGATACGGACGATTATTTTTATCTGAAGGTTCTGGGCGACAGCATGAAGAATATCGGTATGGTGGACGGCTCCTTGGTTCTCTTTCATAAGCAGCAATATGCCGAGGACGGAGATATCGTCGCTTGCCTTGTGGGAGGAGACAGCGCCACCGTGAAGCGCTTTCACCGTACGCAAAAGACGATTTACCTGATTCCCGAAAATGAGGAATACGAGCCGATTCGGCTATCCACCGATGATTTTGAGTCGGGTGAGGCGAGGATCCTCGGGATCGCGCGGGAAGTGAAAATTAAGCTGTAAGGAAGAAAAAATGATTTGTTTGAACGTAGACCGCCTGTCTCTGTCCTTTGGCATCAAGCCTATACTGGAGGACGTGACCTTTTCCGTAGACGAGGGAGACAGACTCGGTGTCATCGGAGTGAACGGCTGTGGAAAATCCACGCTGTTTCGTTTGATCCTTGGGGAATTGGAGCCCGATTCGGGGGCGGTGTATTTATCGAAAAATAAAACGGTGGGTATTCTCCGTCAGGACGATGCCCTCAAGGATTTTGAGGGGCAGGACGGAGCCGCTACGGCAATGGAGGTCATGATTGCCTCCTTTCCCGACCTGTTGGCGACGGAAGCTCGTCTTGCCGAGCTGGAGAGGCAGATGGAGAAGGGAAGCGGAGAGCGTACGCGGGAGTCCTTGGCGGCGGAATATACCACGCTCAACGAGAAATTTATTCGGGAGGGCGGCTTGGAATTTCGCGCCCGCTGCGCATCCACCCTGCAACGAATGGGCTTTGATGAGGAAACACAGAGACGACCCTTTTCCACTCTCAGCGGCGGACAGCGCACACGCTTGGCTCTTTGCCGACAGCTGTGTCGCGAGCCCGACGTGCTGATGCTGGACGAGCCTACCAACCACTTGGATATGGAGACTCTGGAATGGCTGGAAAAATTTTTAGCATCCTATAAAAAATGCGTACTGGTGATCTCTCACGACCGATATTTTCTGGATCGGGTCACCAATAAGACGCTTTGTATCGAGCATTGCCGAGCTCGGCTGTATGGCGGAGGCTATACGAAGAGCATGGAGCAGAGAAGGATCGATCGGGAGATCGAGGAGCGGCACTATAAGAATCAGCAAAAGGAAATTGCCCGTCAGGAGGCGTATATTGCCCAACAGCGGGCGTGGAATCGGGAAAAGAATATCATCGCGGCGGAGAGCCGCCAGAAGATGCTGGACAAGATGGTCAAGCTGGAGCGTCCCCGTGAGGCGCCCTCCTCCATCAAGCTGTCCTTTTCCTCCTCTCTTGCCAGCGGAAACGACGTGATGACCTTGAAGGACGTGTCCTTCAGCTACGGAGGCGCGCCTCTGCTTACGAAACTGTCGCTGCTTGTGAAGCGGGGAGATCGGCTGTTTCTGGTGGGACCAAACGGGTGCGGAAAGTCCACGCTGATCAAGCTAATGCTCGGCAGACTTCTGCCTACCGCGGGCTACGTGGAGGTGGGATATAACGTAGCCGTTGGATATTATGATCAGGAAAATCAAAATCTAAATCCCTCCAATACCGTTCTGAACGAGCTGTGGAACGCATATCCCATGCGAACCGAGACCGAGATCCGTACAACCTTGGCGCGGTTTCGCTTTTTTGGAGATGACGTATTCAAGTCGGTGAGTGAGCTGAGCGGAGGGGAGCGAGCCCGTCTGACCCTTGCCAAGCTGATCCTGTCGGAGATGAATCTGCTGATTCTGGACGAGCCCACCAACCATCTGGATATTGATTCCCGTGAGGCGCTGGAGGGTGCTCTTGCCGAGTTTGACGGCACGGTGATCACCGTTTCCCACGACCGATATCTGATCGGGAAGCTTGCCACGAGAATTTTGGATCTGACTCCCGACTGTGTCACCGATATGACGGTGCATACGGTAGGAAACGGGTATGAGGAGCTTTGTCGGGAGAGGGAAAGACGTCAAGCCACAGCCGTCACCGATTCCGGTACGCCCACTGCCGCGCCTACCTCTCAAAAGGAGCAATACCTGAGAAATAAGCAAGAGCAGGCAGAGGCGCGACGGGTGAAGGCGAGATTGGAGCGCCTCCGCGCCGAAGCGAAAAAGCTGGAGGAGGAGTTGGACGCCATCGAGACGGAAATGGCATCCGATGCCATCGCTACCGACTATATCCGACTGTCGGAATTGGACAGCCGAAAAACCGAGGTGGAGGACCGCCTTCTGGAGCTTTACGAGGAGCTGGAATAGCTTACTTTTCTTTTAAAAAAGAAAAGTAAGCAAAAGAAAACTAATGCAAAAGAAAACTAATGCAAAAGAAAACTAATGCAAAAGAAAACTAATGCAAAAGAAAACTAATGCAAAAGAAAACTAATGCAAAAGAAAAC
>JAZNDP010000022.1:0-4871 GCA_045588165.1 Eubacteriales bacterium
ATATTTGGAACAAATCGGGGTATAAATTCAAGTGGTGCTTGATTTTCAGTAAAAAAGAGAGGTCGGCATGACCTCCCTCTTATCGCTTTAATCATTTATTTTTTACCACAAAATCCCGATAATAGTCCTCTGGGATCTCCCGCTCCTCTGCCGACAGGTCGTATTCCGCCCGTGACCATAGTTTTTTTAGGATCTCGGTGGCGGGCTTTGCGTAAAAAACACTGACCCGGGCATTGCCCAGACGAGTCCTCTTCAGCGCGCCAAGCGTCTCCAAGGGCTTGCGATAGTTTTCAAAATAAGCAGCTCCACCCGAGTAATGGGCATGGAACACGGGAATCTCATACCGCTCGCCCTCATAGCCGATGACAGACAGAGCGATCGAATCCTCTCGCAGCTTCCCTTCCACGCCAATCATCTCGTCCACGGCGTGAATGTAGGTGTTTCGGTTCATCAGCACGCCCAAAAGAAGGATTTTCGCGTCCTCGTCGTAAAGACGTGCCCACAGTCCTCCCATGGGACAAGGTGTTTTTGACAGCTCCTCCCCCTTGACAAACTCCGCCACTCGCTTACCGAAAGCGGCGACCGAATGAGTAGGGTGAAGCGAGCGAATGGCGTCCTTGCGGAATGCCGCCACCGTGGGAAACGCCCCGATGCAAGGGACGGATGTCCTCACGTCATACACGCGCTCGGTTCTGCCCACGGTTCCCCAGGTATGGGTGGGAACGATAAACAGCCCGTCGGTCAGGTAAGAAGTAAAGCCGTCGATCAGTCCGTCACAGCCCCCCTCCACCTCGCCAATGGCTCTCATGGAGGTATGAACCAGCACCGTATCGTCCTGCTTGATCCCCGTATCTTTTAAAAATTGATGGATATCCGCTTTCGTTAGCACGTTGTTCTCCTTAAAAGTTTTGTTTCACCTTATTTTACCGCATGTTCGGTACAAAATCGAGAAAAGCTCAAAGCAGCACAGGCGCGCCGAGTCCCGTCGCGGTGTCCTCGCCACCCTTAGGGTCGTCCATGCCGTCCCACGCGGGCTCGATTCCCTTTGCCGCTTCACGAATCAGCTCTGCCACCTGCCCGGCACAGCGCTCGATTCCCTCGGGGGTGAGATGGATGGTATCCTCGCGGATATACCGATAAACGTCCGAACGCAAAAGCCCGTTCAGATCATTGATGATCACACCCCGCTCTTGCAGACGGGGTACGATAATCTCGTTGAATCGGTCAATATTCACGTTTTTATCGTATTGGTTTTCCTGCCGCACGGGGGTGGTAGTGGCAAAGATCACCACCTTGTGGTTTTCTTGGAGAATATCCAAAATCCGCGTCATGTTCTCGAGATATTCCGTCTCCGACGAAAAAGTTCCCTTCCCCCAGAGATCGCAAATATCCCAAAGCCCGTTATTCCAATGAACGATCTCCGACCCCTTCATGGAGCCAGACCACTCGAACAGCCCCCGCAGAGTGTATTTGGAAAATCTGCAGTTTTCCTTCGGTCCCCACACCTCAAAGTCCTCTCCCAGAAGCTCTCCAACTCTTGGGGCATACTGCTGTCTGATGGAATCTCCCAATAACGTGACCTTCATAAAACGTACCTACCTCTCTCTGTAATGTACGCTTATTATAGCATAGAGCATGAAAAATATCAATCACTACACTTATAAAATATTTTCGCAACAGCAAAATTCCCAAAAGGAAGAAATCTTCCCCAAAAACGGCGAGCGGGTAGACAAATAGCAAAAAATGTGGTATACTGATAACAACAGCTACGCAAGGGAGGAAGAAATATGGAACGGATCTTAAATAAAAAGGGCTTTATTTGCGACATGGATGGCGTAATCTATCACGGCAATCAAATTCTGGACGGTGTGCGGGAATTCGTGAACTGGATGATCGAGCACGATAAAAAGTTCGTATTTCTTACCAACAGTCCCGAAAAGACGCCCCATGAGCTGAGCATGAAGCTCCATAGAATGGGGCTCTCGGTCTCTGCCGATCATTTCTACACCAGCGCCATGGCAACGGCGGAATTCCTGCACAGCCAAGCGCCCGGATGCACTGCCTATGTCATTGGAGAGGCGGCTCTTTCCAAGGCGCTTTACGATCGGGGGATCTACATGAATGACGTGAATCCCGACTACGTGGTGATCGGTGAGACGAGGACCTATAACTTTGAAAAATTGGAAAAAGCCATCGCGCTGGTACGAAACGGCGCGAAGCTCATCGGCGCCAACCCCGACACTGTTGGCGTGACCGAGCGGGGGATCATGCCCGCCACAGGCTCTCTCGTGGCTCCCATCGAAATTGCCACGGGAAAGAAAGCGTATTTCGTAGGAAAGCCCAATCCCCTGATGCTTCGCCACGGACTGCGGATCTTGGGCTGTCACAGTGAGGATATCGCCTTCATCGGAGACCGTATGGACACTGACATCATCGCGGGGATCGAGTCCAATGTGGATACCGTTTTGGTGCTCACAGGCGTCACCGCCCGAGAGGATATCGATCAATTTCCTTATCGTCCCAAGTATATTCTGAATGGGGTTGGAGACTTGGTACGGGAACGGGCTTGAAAAGTATCGTCCTGCTTCCATTTCTTTTGCGGAGGATAAAATATGATTACGACGGTAACGTTGAATACAGCGATTGATAAAGCCTATCGGTTGGATCAGGATCTGACGGCGGGTAAGGTCATGCGGGTGGTATCGGTACAAAATACCGCGGGCGGCAAGGGACTGAATGTGGCGAGAGTAGTCCGACTTTGCGGAGAGAAGACGTTGGCGACGGGCTTTGCGGGTGGCTTTAACGGAAGCTATCTAGAATCCCTGCTGGACGCCGACGGAATTCCTCACGATTTTTGTCGAGTGGAGAAGGAAACGAGAAGCTGTGTTAACGTTCTGGACAAAAAGCTTGGATCCACCGAGCTACTGGAGCCCGGCTTTGAGATTACGCGGGAGGAGGAACGGGACTTCTTGTCCCATTTTGAGCTATTGCTGAAAAAAAGTGATTGGGTGGTGATCTCGGGCAGTATGCCCAGAGGAGCGTCCCCCGATCTGTATGCTCGAATGATTGCCATGACAAAGGCGCAAGGAAAGCCCGTAGCGCTGGATACCAGCGGCAAAAGCCTTGCCTTGGGTCTTGAGGCAACGCCTACGGTGATCAAGCCCAATCAGGACGAGATTGCTTCCCTCTTTGGCAGAGAGATCCGTGACCGAAAGGAAGCGCTTGCCAGCGCAAAGGAGCTTTACGGCAGAGGAATTCCATACGTTCTGATCTCTCTTGGGGGAGAGGGGGCTGTGCTGATTTGTAAGGAGGGAACCTATCACGCGCTTCCCCCAAGGGTAGAGGTGGCAAATACCGTTGGCTGCGGAGACTCTATGGTGGGCGGCTTTGTGGTGGCGCTCAGCCGCGGCGCGTCTGCCGAGAAAGCGCTGAAATATTCAGTTGCGGTGGCAACCGCCTGCGCCATGAACGAAAAAACAGGATGTTTTGATCCTGTCGATCGGGATTACCTTCTTGATCGGATCACGGTAAGTAAAATCTAAAAAATACTTTGAGGGGGACTTCTTTGAGAAGTCCCCCTCGTTTATATTCTTGTTTTTTATTTCAAGTCGTCGTTCTTTTTCTTTTTGAACTGAACGGCGGTAACCACCATGCCGGACAGCGCGAAGAGCGCGATTGCGTTGGGAAGAACCATCAGGTAGTTGAACATATCGGTCAGCTCCCAAACCAGGTCGTTCTGGAAGATGGCGCCGAGGAATACGAAGAAGATCGCCAGAACGGTGTAAACCACAGTGGATTTCTTACCGAAGAGCTTGGTGAAGTTAACCTTACCGAAGTAGTTCCAGCTGAGGATGGTGGAGAAGGCGAAGAAGAACAGACATACGGCAACGAAGATATTACCGATTGCCTGACCAGCTGCGGCACCGAAGAGCTTAGCGAAGGTAAATCCGAAAGCAGCCTGTGCCATGGTGGCGTTGGAGGTATCCGCGTTGATCATGTCGTTACAGTACAGGGTGGAGATGACTACAAGAGCGGTCATGGTGAGAACCACGAAGGTGTCGATAAACACACCGATCATCGCGGAGGTACCCTGATCGTGAGGCTTCTTTACGTTAGCAAGCGCGTGAGCGTGAGGGGTAGAACCCATACCTGCCTCGTTGGAGAACAGACCGCGCTGCGCGCCCTTGCGGATCGCCAGAGCGATCGCCGTACCGAAGGAGCCGCCCAGAATTGCCTGGGGCTGGAAGGCGTATTGGAAGATCATACCGAAGGCGCGGGGAACGCTGGTGACGTTGATGGCGAGCACGAACAGACCGCCGATGAGATAGATGGTAGCCATGAAGGGAACCATCTTCTCGGTAACGGATGCCAGACGCTGAACGCCGCCCAGAAGAACGAAGCCCGCGATTACGGCAACAATCAGACCGACGATGAACATAACCAGATTGAACTCGGTGTTGCCGATGGAGAAGGTAGCGTCAACGCCAAAGCCGGAGAAGACGTTAGCAAAGTTGGACGCGATGGAGTTGGACTGAACCATGGCGCCAACAAATCCAAGGGCGATGACAGCCGCAACCGAGAAAAATCCCGCGAGGAACTTACCGAACTTGCCCTTAAATGCTGTCTTGATGTAGTAAATGGGACCACCCTCTACGGTGCCGTCCTCGTTGGTGACGCGGGTCTTTTGCGCCAGAACCGCCTCGGCGTAAATGGTAGCCATACCGAGGAAGGCGATGATCCACATCCAGAAGATGGCGCCGGGACCGCCCACGAGAATCGCGCCGCAGGCACCGACGATGTTACCGGTACCCACCTGCGCGGCAATGGCTGCCGCCAATGCCTGGAAGGACGAAAGACCGCCCTCTTGCTTG
>JAZNDP010000023.1:0-26847 GCA_045588165.1 Eubacteriales bacterium
CTCTACTACGAGTTCTACGACGAGATGCTGAAGGGTAAGTACTCCAAGGACGACGCGACCAGAGAGATGGTTGACAAGATCATGGCAAACGTGATGTGTGACGCGACCCGTCAGTTCGGTAACTACCTGTCTAACACGGAGGATACCATGGGCTACACCGGCGCGGTTCGCGCTTACTTCAGAAATGAGACCTACGATCTGGCTACGAACCTTCAGGGCTACGAGCAGACCGTGAACAATCCCGGCGGCGCGCTGGATAAGATGTTCGAGGCTGCATATCAGTAAAATCAGCAAACGCAAAAAAGAAGGACGGATTTTTCCGTCCTTCTTATCTTTGTCTGATTTCATTCATCTCCCTCCCCCAAAACGGATAAAGTTTGGAAATTATATTGACAATACGGTATTTTCAAGGTATAATTATTCTATAGATACAAATTTAATCCTCTAAATTTATAAAGAATTGTCAAAAAAGGAGAGCAAGATGTTGAAAATCAGAAAAATCTTGTGTCTGATCCTGTGCTTTGTAATGATAGCGTGTGCCATGACGTCCTGCGCCCAAGAAGAGCCGGAGTTCAGCAAGACCGACAAGGGAGAGCAGAGCACCGATGGCGAGGTTCAGGTTCCCTACGTTGGAGAGAACGGCAACTGGTGGATCGGAAATCAGGACACGGGAGTGAGCAGCACGGTGGCTGTTGACGAATTCATCCCTGTTTTGGAATCGGGAACGATAAACTCCGAGGACGGCGAAAATCAGACATGGGACGCAAGACTTCGTTTTGTTACCATCGCAAAGGATCCGTTTTGTGTATTTTTGAATGACGGTTATCAGGTGTTCGGCGCCTTTTACTACAACAAGGAAACCAACGAGTACGTGGGTTATGACGGCTTCTACGGTAAGAATAAAACCAACTATATCTATGACGGGGAATACGGTGTAAGACTTGTTATTTACAAGCACGAAACGGCAAACGAGGCAATTCCCGTAACGGAAAGCTCGAAGGTGTTCAAAAATTCGTTAATAGCCAATAGCCAGCAGGTTGAGAAGAATAAGTTCGATTATACGAGCCTTAAGAATCTTCCCGATCCCAAAACAACGATTTTGGCTGTGATCCCCGATGCCGATGCGGGTATGATTTGGAGTGACGGGTTGGTATGGAGATGGTCGAAGAATAATGAGCTTGTTGTGTCGGCAAAGGGGTATCAAACCGTTAAGGTTTCCGATGGAACCGTGGTAAAAGAAAAGAATGCGGCCGATGTTGGAGATGCGTATTCCGCCACCATCTTATTGTCCTCTCTGGTTGCGGCTCAGCACGTGACAAACTGGTATGAAACGGTAACGGTGGTAGACGGTGATGTCTCCGATCCGAATAAAAATTTTGTTAAGTCGGGTGACATATTGACGTTGGATGCGCTGTTGAACTCCGCTCTTGTACAGGGGGATGGCAATGCCGCCAATGCAATCGCTCGCATTGTTGGATATAAAATCAATCCCAACGCGGGCGACGACAACCAAGCAATGGCGGCTTATGCCGCAGAGGCAGAACGTGTGGCGGCAGAAATCGGAATGACGAATTCCTCATATTTCAACCGTCCCGCCTCCAGTCTGAAAACAACTCCTGCTGACCTATGTAAGTTGTATCGGTACGTGGCGAAGAATGCTCCCACAATTACCGCTATTTTGGGGAAGTTAAACTATGATATGATTGCAACCGGTCAGAATGCCCGTACGTGGACAATTACCAGTACCACCACAAGCGCGAATCGCGAAGAGATTCCTGAATTTGTTGGCGGGATCACCGGCAACGGAAGAGATGAGGGTGTTTACGGATTCATGTGGACGAATCCCGACGATGGAGAGCAGTATATTACCGTATTGATGGGATATACTCTTGCTACGGGAGACAAAGCGGTGGACGCACGGCAAATCATCGATGAGGTTGGCGGTCTGTTGAAAGGATGACAAAATAAAAAGAAGGACGGATTTTTCCGTCCTTCTTCCTTTTTTATTTGAAATTATACCAGAGAATAAGCGTCCTCGTCGCAAATGAGGGTTACGTCGGGGTGCAGACAGAGGAGAGATGCGGGGCACTTGGTGGTGATATTACCGCTGACCATAGCCTTGACCGCCTCGGCCTTGTTCTTGCCCGTTGCCAGCATGAAAATCTTCTTTGCCTTGAATACGCTCTGGATACCCATGGTGAGAGCGTGCTTCGGTACGTCCTCCTCGGAGGCGAAGAAGCGGGAGTTTGCATCGATGGTGTCGGGGGTCAGCGCCGTCAGGTGGGTAATGGGAATCAGCTCCTCATCGGGCTCGTTAAAGCCGATGTGACCGTTGCGTCCGATGCCAAGAATCTGGACGTCAATGCCGCCCAGCGCGTCGATGTGATCCTCGTAGCTGCGGCAGAAGGCATCAAGCTCTTCGGGGGCTACGGTTCCGTCCGGAACGGCGGTATTTGCCTTATCGATATTGATGTGATCAAAGAGCTGATGATTCATAAAGTAACGGTAGCTCTGGTCGTTGTCGGGGGTAATGGGGTAGTATTCGTCCAGATTGACGGTATGCGTACGGGAGAAATCAAGATCACCCTCTTTACACATCTTCGCCAGATTCTGATACATGCCGACAGGAGTAGATCCCGTTGCCAATCCCAGAACAAAGTCGGGCTTTGCGCGGAGCACGTCGGCAACCAGATCTGCCGATACGCGGGACATCTCGTCATAATTTTTTACAACAATTGTTTTCATCGGTTTATTTCTCCTTTTGATATCTTATTATATTTTAATATTTTCTACATTATATCACAGGAGATGGGTGCTGTCAATAGATAAAAGGATAATAATTTTGCATGATTGGTATAGTTTTGCACAATCTGTTGACTTTTAGGGAGGTCGGTGGTATAATATTAAAAACGAAATTTGTGGAGGTGAGCGCCATGCGTTATGTTCCGACCTCACTGGCTCGGGAACTGAGTCTGGAGAGCGTGGTTTCCATTCACTATTTTGAATATATTCCTCGGTTTTCCTATCCCGGTGAATCTCGCGATTTCTGGGAGCTGATCTATTGTGACAGAGGCACTTTGGAGATCTTTGACGGGAAGACTTGGCGAGCCATGCCTCACGGTCAAGGCTATCTTCATCCTCCCGGACAGTTCCATAACGTGAGACCTGCGGGAGAGGAGGCGGCAAACTCCATTATCGTTAGCTTCCATTCCGAAACCGACACGCTCAGGCGGATTGCCGATCGGATTCTGTTTTTTGATCAGTACGCAATGGGCGCGCTGTTTTCTATTTTGAGAGAGGCAAAGGCAAGCTTCCGAAATGATCTGGGGCAGGCCTACGACGCTCAGCTTGTGCGAAAGGATCGCGCGGACTGTTTTGGCTCGGAGCAGGTGATCCAAAATTATATCGAGCTTCTTCTGATTCACCTGATCCGCAAGCAAGACAGCGCGGATCACCTTCTGAATCTGCCCGGCGAGGGACGGAAAAATCCTTTGTTTGACCGCATCGATATCTATATGAAAGAGAACTTTCATAGAAAAATGACTTTTGGTGAGATTTGCGAATATTTTTCGGTGAGTGCTACCACGCTGAAGAATCTGTTTCGGAGTATGCGGGGATGCGGAGCCATGGAATACCTCACCGAGCTTCGTATTGAGCGGGCAAAATCCCTGCTGCTGAGCGGAAAGCATTCCTGTACCGATATCGCGGAGCTGTGCGGTTTCTGCTCGGTTCATCATTTCTCCAAGGTGTTCAAGGATACCGTTCGTATGTCCCCCACGGAATATGTCAAAAGCGTGAAGGCAATGCTGGAGGAAAACGGAAGACAAACGGGGGAATGAGGAGAATCAGCTCGCCCCGACAGATAAGACATATAGAAAAGAGCCGTCCTCGGACGGCTCTTTTTTACGGTTTTTTGAGAGAGGCAACGGGCTCTCTTTTTTTCTTTTTTCGGTATTCGCTGGGGGATATGCCCATCTGCTTGATAAAGGCGCGGTTGAAGGTACGCAACGTGTTAAAGCCCACGATCTGGCTGATCTCGGTCACGGTCAGCTCACTTTTGATCAGGTATTTGCAAGCGCTGGAAACTCGCAGGGAATTTACATAATCACAAAATCCGATATGAAGCTTGTTGCTCATGACGTGAGAAATGTAATAGCGGCTGAGGTGGAGCTCCTTTTCCAGAAGCCCAAGAGACAGATCCTTGTCAAAGTTTTGAGAGCAGAAATTCATAATGGCGCCCACCACGTGGTAATCTACCGTCTGAACGTCCTGCAACTCCAATTTTTGCAAAAGCTTCCCCAAAAAGGCAAGAAGATATCCGCGTAAGATCCCGTCGCGATAGGGCTCCGCACCGTAATAGGCCTCGGAGATTTGACCAATCAGGTCGCAGAGGGTGGGATCCGATGCGGCTCCCTTGAGGATATTGGAGACGGGGAGATGAACGGTGAATTGAGAGGAGAGCTCGGGAATGAAATCGGGCGCGATCTTCAGAAGAATGTATTTCTCCTTCTTCAGCGTGCGGAAATCGTGGATCTGATTGGGAAACACCACGATGATGTCGCCCCCCAGCACCTCGTATACGGTACTGTCAATGGTGGCGCGGGTATGTCCATCGAATACTACCGCAAGCTCAATCTGATGATGGAGATGGGAATGAAAGCCTAAGGTGTTGGTGGAGTGTCGAACGCTGTCTCGGCAGTAAACATCTTCGTTTTTCTTTTCATATACGGCTTGCACGTCACACCCTCCTCTCTTTTTGCCGGTGATCTTATTTTACCACAATATTTGTCTCTTTTCAAGAGAAAAAAGGTATTTTTTCGCAATTTTCTTCATATATCTTTTCTACAAAGACGGTATGAAGGAGGAAGGAGATGGAAAGAATAAGACTATATGCGATTCTGCTTTGCGCAGTCTTGATTTTGGGAGGCTTATTGGGCGGTTGCGGCGGTAAAAATACGCTTCCTGACTATCGGGATTATGCTTTTCGCGCGAGGGTTTCGTGGAACGTGGGAGAGCTTGGGATGGAGGCGGTTGCGGTGTCGGATCTGCAGGGTTCTTTGAGAATTGAGTTAACCGAGCCCAAGGAGCTTTCGGGATTGGTTCTGCTTTTGGAGGGCGAGAGACGAAGTGTGCTTTGCGCCGATACGGAGGTGGACGGAGCGGGCATGGCTCCTCTATTTGAGACGGTAGAGCTTTTATTGCCCGTGGGAGAGAGAGACGTGATTTGTCAGACCGAATGGGAAGGAGAGAGTGTGATGTACGCGGAAACGGAGGAAAAAGGAGTGGAGCTGTATCTGGATCCCCATAGCGGAGCTCCTGTTGGAGTGGTACGGGGGGATACGACCGTAAGGGTTCTATCCTTTGAGTTTTTTTCCTTGAAGGAGGAAACAAGGTGAATATTTTGCTTTTGATCTCCGAGCTTCAGCGTGGCGGCGCGGAAACTCATTTGTGCGATCTGGCGCGGTCTTTGGCAAAGCGGGGGCATCGGGTCACGGTGGTATCTGCGGGAGGAGCGATGGCAAAGCGGCTGAGCTCCTGCGGAATCCGCCACGAGACGCTTCGGTGGAATACCCATCATCCTCTTCGGCTGTTGATCCTTCGTAAAAGACTGATGGATTTGCTGAAGGAGGAGAACTATCACGTGATCCACGCCCACTCCAGACTTCCCGCTGCTTTGGTGGCGGGGGTGGCAAGACGGAGGCGAATTCCCCTGATCACCACGGTACACGCCCGTTTTCGCGTAAATTCCGTTCTTCGTCGGCTTTCTCGTTGGGGAGAGCGGACGATTGCCGTCAGCGAGGATCTTTCGGAATACGTACAGAGAGAGTACGGGGTGTCCGAAAAACAAATCGACGTGATTCCCAATGGGATCGATACGGATCGGTTTCGCCCCGCAAAGGCGGTGGAGGAGGACAAGCTTCGGATTTTGTTTTTCAGTCGGCTGGACGAGGATTGTTCACTGGGAGCGGAGCTGCTGTGCGACATTGCTCCCCGTCTCAAGGAAGACTTCCCACAAATAGAGCTGTGGATCGGAGGCGGGGGAGAAAAGGGGGAGTATTTTCGTCGCAAGGCAGAACGGCTTTGCCGTGAAGATCCTACTCTTCGAATCCGAATCCTCGGGCATGTGGAGACACCGGAAGAGCTTTTGCCTCAGGTTCAGGCGGTAGTGGGTGTTTCCCGATGCGCCATAGAGGCAATGTCCTGCGGCGTCCCCGTCATTCTTGGAGGGAACGAGGGGTTTCTTGGCGTAGCCGAGGGGGAACGCCTGATGGCGGGCGAGAAAAGCAATTTTTGCTGTCGGGGGGCGGCTCCTATGACGGCGGACAAGCTTTATGAGGCGTTGCGAGACCTTTTGTCCCGCTCCCGCGAGGAAAGACGGAAGCTGGGACAAGCCCTGCGAGGGTACGCGGTGCTGCATCATGGGTGCGGTAGAATGGCAGAGCAAACCGAGCGGATTTACCGTCTCGCCGTTGCGGAGGGGGAGAAGGGCAGACAGGGTGTGCTTCTCTGCGGGTACTATGGCTTTGGTAATATGGGCGACGACGCGCTGCTGCGGGCGGCGATCCGCCGAGCGAAGCGGGAATTTCCCGCTTCCACTTTATTTGCTCTAACGAAACGGGGAAGGAAGGACGGGAATTTTGCGGAGCTCCCTTGTTTTCGCCGTTCCTCACCCGTGGCGATACGCCGCGCCGTCAGGCGTTCCTCGGTTTTGATCTTCGGAGGGGGAACGCTTCTTCAGGATCATACCAGCCTTCGGTCTCTGCTTTACTACGCAGGCATGCTCCGTTATGCGCAAAAAAAGGGATTGCGCACGTTGCTGTGGGGGAATGGACTAAGTTCGCCTAAGACCGCTCTTGGCGCGCGTGTGATGCGCAACACCTTGGTCGGCTGTGATTTCGTTGGACTTCGGGATGACGCCTCGGTGGATGTGGCAAGAGAGCTTCTGGGAAAAAACTGTGTTCTTCCGATTCGACGGGAGATGGATCTGGTTTTGAGCGATCCTCCCCAAACAGAATATAAGAATTTCCACATGCGAGAGCGCCTTGGGCTTTTGGGGAGAAAAATTGCCGTGATCGTTCCGAGAGGGCGTGAGGGAAGAGGCGTGCTTAAGCTGTTTTGGGAGTGGGTGGCAACACTTCGGGGAGAGGACGCGACGCCCGTGGTGGTTCCCATGTTTCCCCGAGAGGATCTTCGCCTTTGCCGTCGCCTTTGCCGTGATATCGGGGGGTATCTTGCGGAGGATCTAACACCGGAGGAGCTGATTGCCCTGATGGGAGAATGCGAGATCGTGTGTGGCATGCGCCTGCACGCGCTGATTTTCGCCTCTTTGGCGGGAACTCCCTTCGTGGGCTTTGGGACGGATACTAAGATTGAATCCTTCTGTCGGGAACGGGGCGGCTTGTATTTTACCGATCTTTACGACAAAAAATAGGGAAAGGCAATTCCGTAAGGTGACGGAATTGCCTTTCGTTGTAAACGGAAATCCTTCAGAATCAAGTGAACGAAAAGGGGTTCACTTGATATGCGAGAGTATATTTATTTGGGTCAAAGAATTGACAATTCCATAAAAAAAGGATATAATGATAAAGAAATAAAGGCTGAAATGAAACCGGAAAAGAGAAGGGAAAATCAAATGCTTATTTTTTACGTTCGTCACGGAGACCCCATTTACAACCCCAATCAGCTGACGCCCCTCGGCGAGAGGCAGGCAGAGTCGGTGGCGCGTCGCCTTGCGCGGTTTGGAATGGACGAGATCTACTCCTCTACCTCCAATCGAGCAATGCAGACGGCAGAGCCCCTTTGCAGGCTTCTCGGCAAGGAAGTGACGGCACTTGACTTTTTGAACGAAAGAAACGTATCGCACGTCATGATGCCCTCGGATCACGGAGGGAAGGCATGGATCTGGGCTCATCCCTACTACTCGGAGGTTCTTGCGAGCCGAGAGGTGAGAGAGATGGGGGATCGCTGGTACGAGAACCCCGCGCTTATCCACATTCCCATGGGGGACGTGATTCATTCCGTAGGGCAGGAATTGGACGCGCTTTTGGCGATACACGGCTACGAGCACGATACCGAGAGGGGTCTTTATCGGGTGACGAAGCGGTCAAACGAGAAGAGGATCGCCATTTTTGCTCACGAGGGCATGGGAAAGGTGGTCATGAGCCATTTGCTGGACGTACCTTTTCCCTATTACGCAACGCATTTTGAGATGGAGCATACGGGCGTGACGGTAATCCGTCTGGATGACGGATCCCTCAAATATCCCGACGAGGCAAGGGAATACGCCCGAGCAAGAGTGTTGACTCTGTCCAACGACGCTCACCTCTACCACGACGGCTTTGCGCCCGTTCATCACAGCCACAAAATGATCAATGAATATTAAAGAAAAAAGGCAATATCAAAACGATTTTGAGTCGAAATGATATTGCCTTTTCTTTTACGATGCCAAATCGCCCATCTGATCCAGCATATTCTCAATGAAGATCCCGTAGCCGCTGGTGGGATCATTGATCAGCACGTGGGTGACAGCTCCGACGAGCTTGCCGTTCTGGAGGATGGGAGAGCCGCTCATTCCTTGGATAATTCCTCCCGTTTTTGCGATCAGATCGGGGTCCGTGACCTTGACGGTAAAGCATTTATTGGAGGTGGAATCTCTGTGGATATCGGAAATCTCAATTTCGTATTCCTGACAGGTGTTGCCCTCCACGGTACAGCGAATGGTTGCTTTTCCTGCCTTGAGCTCGTTTCGGAGTCCGACGGATATGGGCGTGGTGTTCAGGTTCTTGGGCAGATCCGCAAAGACGCCCCAGACACCGCAGTGGGAATTGCCGAGAAGGGAACCGGTTTTTCCCGTGTTGAAATAGCCGCGAACCTCTCCGGGGGATCCCGCAAGACCGCGAACGACGCCGTGGATGGTGACGTCCACAACCGATCCTCGATCGATGGGAATCAGTTCTCCCGATTCACCGTCGCAAATACCGTGACCCAGTCCCGCAAAGGCGCCGGTTTTGGGGATCACGAAGGTGACGGTTCCGATTCCCGCGCCGCTGTCTCTGACGTAAACGCCTGTGGAATAGCGGTTCTCCTTGGCAGACCAGATGGGAGTCAGAGTTGTGATGCGCTCCGCATTGCCTCTGGCGTACCGAAGCTGCATCGGCTTGCCTGCCGAGGCGTCGATCAGCTCGGTCAGCTCAGCCGCGCCGGTGAGAGGGGTTCCGTTCAGACTCAGCAATCGGTCACCCGGTTGCAATCCTGCGCTGCGAGCGGGGTTTTGTGTACCCGCCTCACAGGAAATTTCGCAAAAGCCGATGACCAGAACGCCCGCTGTGAGAAATTTTACGCCGAAGGGAATTCCTCCCGCATAGATCTTTAAATTTTTATAATTGGAGGAGTCTGTGGATCTCAGAACGTCTCGTGTGGCTTTGGGGGCAAGGGAAACCCCGAGAGAGGAAAGAGGAATCTCGCTCGCAAGATAGGCGGTGGGGGCAGTTGCGCCCTCGGCTTGCGCGGAGATCGGTACTGCAAGACAGGGAAGGAGCAGGAACGTGGCAACCAGAAGGAGAGAAAGGGCTTTGATGGAATGTTTTGCCATGATTTTGTTTCCTTATTTTCGTGATGAGCGCGAATCGACTGTCAGTTCAATGAAGCGGTTCGCATATATTATGGTGTTCATTTTGGATCGAAAAATCCGTTGCAATATTGTGATACGTAGGCAAAATTTGATGGCTTTTTGTTTGTGTGAAAAAATATCACTTTGTTATTGACTTTTTCTTTTTTTGTGATATAATTAGTTAGTAAACTAACTATAATTAGGAGAGAATGATGGAGGAAAAGAAAAAAATCCTGTCTCCGATGCCCCCACGAGCAGAGCTTAGCGACAATCCCGTAAAGCTCTGTAATGAGATCGGTCGCCTGTTCCGCAATCGGATGCGATCTCTGGAGGGGCAGGAGGGTGTGATGTCCCAGCCCGGAGCTCATTTGGTTTTGTCCATGTTGGCGATCCATGATGGGATCAATCAGCTGGAGCTGGTGCGCGCGACACATCTCAAGCCGCCCACGGTCAGCGTGATTTTGAAGAACATGGAAGCCGAGGGCTTGGTGGAGCGCCGCAGTGATCCCAATGATTTGCGGGCAACACGGGTATATCTGACCGAGAACGGTCGCTGTCTGGATCGGGAAAATATTGCCAGAATCCATGCGCTGGATGCCCATGCTCTGCACGGCTTGAGTGAGGAGGAGTGTCAGGCGCTGATGCCCCTTCTTATGCGGATTCGGGATAATTTATTATGTGTTGGAGAGGAGGATCGGACATGAGACGGATCTTTCATTATCTGAAGCCCTATGCCTTTTTGGCGGTGATATCGCCTCTGTTGATGATCGGAGAGGTTTTTGCCGATCTTTGTCTGCCCCGCCTGATGACGGTCATTGTCGACTGCGGAATCGGCGCGGAAGGGGACGTGAGCGGCTCTGCGCTGGGACGTACGGTGATGCGTCTGCTGTACGGAGAGGGAAGCTATACCTCGATGCAGGTCATTATCACCTTTGGTATTCTGATGCTGTTGGTTGTTGTGATCGGTGGCTTCTTCGGGGTGATGTGCGCTTATACCGCCGCGAGAGCATCCCAAGGCTTGGGACACGATCTGCGCTGTGACGCGTATGGCCGCGTGATGTCCCTGTCCATTGAGCAGACCGACAAATTTACGACAGGCTCCCTTGTGACCCGTATGACCAACGATATCACGCAGATCGTGGACTTTACGGAAATGCTTCTTCGTATGCTGGTTCGTGCTCCTATGTTTTTTGTGGGTGGCTTGATTATGCTTTTGAGCTTGAACGTTCAGTTTGGCTTGATTTTGCTATGCGCTCTGCCCGTACTGGCTCTGACCATGATTTTGGTTTTGGGAAGAGCGATCCCGATGTTCAGCGTTGTTCAAAAGCGACTGGACCGAGTCAATTCGGTGGTACAGGAGAACGTAACGGGCGCCCGTGTCATTAAGGCGTACGTACGGGAGGAACATGAGAATGAGCGCTTCCGCGTTGCCAACGAAGAGCTTCGGGATACCAACTATCGGGTTATGCGCCTAATGATCGTGATGCATCCCATCATGATGGTGGTATTGAACGTGGCAATCATCTTTATTATTTACATTGGCGGTTGGCAGATCGAAAACGTTGCGGGCTCCGGTATGACGGCGGGAACCATTATGGCGGCAATTACCTACGTAACCCAGGTGCTGATTTCCATCATTATGGTGACCATGGTATTCCAGTCAGTTTCCCGCGCCATGGCATCCTCCAAGCGAATCGGGGAGGTTCTGGATTCCGAGCCTGTGATCCGTTCGGGATCGGTGACCGAGGGGGAGGGCGAGATCGCCATTTCCTTCCGCAACGTCAGCTTCCGCTATCCGGGCGCCATGGGCAGACCCGTTCTGCACGACATCAATCTGGAGATCCATCGAGGGGAGACCCTTGCCATCATCGGCGCTACTGGCTCCGGAAAGAGTTCCTTGGTGAACCTGATCCCCCGCTTTTATGACGCCACCGAGGGAGAGGTTCTGGTGGACGGTGTTTCCGTCAAGGACTATGACCTGGGTGCTCTTCGGAAGAAGATCTCCTTCGTGATGCAGAAGAGTGAGCTCTTCTCGGGAACCATCGCGGACAATATTCGGGTGGGAAAGACTGACGCGAGCGAGGAGGAAATCCGAGAGGCGGCACATACGGCTCAGGCAAAGGACTTTATCGAGAGCTTTGTGAACGGGTACGACGACTATATCGCCGAGAAGGGTGCCTCACTTTCCGGCGGACAAAAGCAAAGAATGTCTATCTCCAGAGCGCTTGTGCGAAAGCCGGAGATTTTGATCTTAGACGATTCTACGTCTGCCCTGGATCTTGCTACCGAGACGAAATTGAGAAAGGCACTGAAGAAGAATCTTGGTGACACCACCGTGGTGATGATTGCCCAGAGAATTGCCAGTGTCAGAGAGGCGGACCGGATCGCCGTGATTGAAAACGGAACCATCAAGGATTGCGCGCCTCACGATGAGCTGATGCGAATCAGCGAGACCTATCGGGATATTTATCATTCCCAGATCAAGAACGGGGGTGAGACGAAATGAACGGACCTCAAAGACCAGGAAACGGCGCGCCGCCTGTGCGTCCCATGGGAGGACCCGGCGGAAGAGGACCCGGCGGACCTATGGGCGCTCAGGTAAATAAGGAAAAGCCCAAGAACGTAGGGCGGACGATGAAGCGGGTGATCCAATATATTGGAAAAAGCAAGCTGTTGATCATTTTGCTCATGGCAATCATGGTTGTTGTGACGGTGGCGGAGCTGGCAGGGCCCGCCTTGCAGGGAGCGGCTATTGATACCATTCGCATTCGGGACGGAGCCGTTACCGTGGATATGCCGGCCATGACGGGGTATCTGGTGGTGATGGGAATTACCTTTTTGGTAAGCGCCACCATGGCACTGCTTCAGGGGCTTCTGGCGGCAAAGCTGTCACAAAATACGGTGTATATGCTTCGGAACGATCTGTTCCGAAAGATATCCAAGCTACCCATTCAGTATACCGACACGCACCGCCACGGGGATATTATGTCCCGTATGACCAACGACGTGGAGAACGTCTCTATCGCGATCTCCCAGTCCATTACCTCGCTGATCTCCAGCGTACTGACCCTCATCGGAGCCTTTAGCATGATGCTTTACTACGGCTGGGTTATGGCGCTCATCGCCTGCCTGACCATTCCCGTAACGATTCTGCTGACCACCAATCTCGCAAAATTCATGAGAAAATATTTTGTTCGCCGACAGAAGTTGCTGGGTCAGCTGAACGGTCAGGTGGAGGAAATGGTGACCTCCTATAAAACGGTGGTGGCATACGGAAAGGAGAAGAGCGCGGTAGAGGAGTTTGCCGAGAGCAGTAAGGAGCTGAAAAAATGCAGCATCAGCGCCCGTGTATGGGGCTCCATTATGGGTCCTTGCATGAATTTTCTCGGTAATCTGCAGTATGTGCTGATTGCGGCGTTTGGCGGATTTTTCGTTCTGAACCCCGTATCCTTTATGCGTACGCTGTCCATCGGTAACATTCAGTCTATGCTTCAGTATTCCAAGAAATTTACCCGTCCCATCAATGAGATCGCCAATCAGTACGCGTCAATTCTGACCGCCCTTGCAGGCGCGGAGCGGATCTTTGAGATCATGGACAGCGCCGATGAGATCGACGAGGGGACCTCCTCGGTACAGGTGGCGGATATTCGCGGAAATATTCGGTTTGAAAATATTTACTTCTCCTACGAGGAGGGAGAGCCTGTGCTGAAGGGACTGGATCTCTGGCTGAAGGAAGGTCAAAAAATCGCTATCGTTGGCGCTACCGGATCGGGAAAGACCACGATTGTCAACCTGCTGACCCGCTTCTACGAGGTGGATGAGGGTCGGATTACCATCGACGGCGTGGATGTGACCCATCTGCCCAAGGAGACCCTGAGAAAGTCCATCGCTATCGTTTTACAGGACACGGTACTCTTTTCCGATACCATTCGAAATAACATCAAATACGGCAGAGCCGACGCCACCGACGAGGAGATGAAGGCAGCCGCCGCTCTTGCCCGCGCCGATGTGTTTATCGAGCGGTTACCCGACGGATACGATACCGTTCTTGCCGAATCGGGCAGCAATCTCTCTCAGGGACAGAGACAGCTTCTGTCCATTGCGCGAGCCGTTCTTGCGGATCCAAAGATTCTGATCCTGGACGAGGCGACCTCCAGCGTGGATACCCGAACCGAGATGCATATTCAGCAGGCGATGATCGCTCTGATGGAAAACCGAACCTCCTTGATCATTGCCCACCGTCTTTCCACCATTCGTGATGCTGACAAGATCGTGGTGATTAAGGATGGAAGAGTGGTAGAGGCCGGAAATCATGAGGAGCTGTTGGAGGCTGAGGGAGAGTACTTCAATTTGTACAAGAACCAGTTTGCGGGGATCGCGACGTGACAGAGGCGAATCAAGAACGGTTTTCGAGAATTTGCGCTTCGGATGCCGAGATGGAGTCCGAAGCGCAGGGAATCGGCACCTATATGGAAAAACGGCTTCATCGGATTTTAAAGCGGTATTTCTCCGAACCGGATGGGAAGACTGAGGTTGCGGTGGGTTCTTACATCGCGGACGTGAAGATCGGCAATCGGATCGTAGAGATTCAAACGGGAAGCTTTCGCCCCTTGGCATCCAAGCTTCGCTATTATCTGGAGCAAACCGAGTATGATATCACCGTGGTGTACCCCATCCTTGCCGACCGTATGCTGGTCCGTATGGATCGGGACACGGGAGAGGTTTTGCGCAGACGCAGATCCTCCCGTCAGGGGAAGACGATCGATCTGTTGGCGGAGCTGTATTGGATTCGGAATCTGATTCCAAACCGAAGGCTTACCGTGACGGTCCTATCGATCAAAGCCGAGGAATACCGTTATTCCGAGCGTATGCGATATCGCCGCGAGGGCGCCTATGACGCGGAGCTGTTTCCAAGAGAGGTGTTGAGAGAGGAGCGCTTTGGGGAGCTTGGGGATTATTTGATCTTCGTACCCTCGGCGGAATCCTTTAGTGCCGCCGAATACGTATCCTGGAGCAAGCTTCGGAGCCGTCAGGCAAACTTTGCCTTGCAGGCGATGTGCGGAATTGGACTTTTGGAACGCGAGAAGAGTGGTCGAAAATATATCTACCGGCGGAAATAAAAAAGCAGATACGTCTACGGAATAAATCCGTATCGTATCTGCTTTTTTTATATGGTTTTTGCTGTTTCTAAAAGCTTAGCCGTCCGAGGCATGATGTGATCAAACGCAACGATATAACGTTTTCTCGCCTTTAAAAACTTTCGGTATGTTTTTTTGTTCTCTTGGTGCAGATCACTTCCCAAAGCAACCGTGCGGTCGTCCAAGAAAAAGGGCATAGTTCTTCTTCTGCTAAGGAAGCCCGACAGGGAGTCGGTGTTGACTTGCGCTACCGCGCCCATATTCAGCAATTGCTCAATATCCTGTGTGTGCATTGGTAAGTAACGGTCAACGTGTGCCAGGACTACCGTATAGGAGCGAAGCAAAGAATACAGAGTATCAAACAGGTGGGTTCCCCACGGACCTGTTGGCAGCTCTAACATCAAAACGTTGGTGCCAAGGATACAGAGCTCATCCAGCCGCTCCATATATTCCAATCCGTCGCAGTAGAGAATTTCCGCGCCCAAGCAGATGCGAGGGGTCTTTACGGGACGGTTTGCCAATTCCTCCGTAGCAGCGGCAACCTTGCACAAATGGTCATCGATTTTGTGCTCATTGGGGTAAAAATGAGGGGTTGCTACAACGATATCAACTCCGGAACGGTGCATCAGCGCCAACTGATTCAGAGATTCCTCTATACCACTGGAACCGTGATCCACACCCGGTAGAATGTGAGCGTGGAAATCAATCAATGAGCTTGAGGCGCTCATTTGGCGGAGGAATCCTTCCGGTCAATATTTGCCGTGTGGTCTTTTCTGTATCTGTTGTAGCTGACGTATTTGGCGTAAGCGTATCGATGTCCCTTCACCTTTTTCATATTGTAATCGTTGAGAACAACTCCGACGATCTTGGCGCCCAGACGCTCCATGGATTCAATTGCGGCATTGATGGATTTGGCACTGGTTCTACCCGAACGAACGCAAAAGATATATCCTGTAATTTGCTGACAAATCGCCAATGCGTCGGTAACGATACCAATGGGGGGGAAGTCAATAAAGATTACGTCGTATTCCTGTCTCCACTGGTGCAGCAGCTCCAGAAATCTGGGGCTTGTAATCAGCTCGGAGGGATTGGGCGGAATTCTTCCGCCGGTAATTAAATCCAGACCCGGAAGAACGGAGGGGATCAGAACATCGTCCGCAATTCCGGAGATCAACTCGCTCAAGCCAACGTGCCGCTTGTCTACGCCGAAATAATCATGCAGGGTGGGACAGCGCATGTCACCGTCAATCAACAGGATCTTTTTGTCCAAATGGGTAAAGGAGACAGATAAATTGGCAAAAATTGTGCTTTTTCCGGCGCCTTCCCGACAGGATGCCGCGGCGAAAACCGGACAGCCATCGGTGCTTTTCTTCATGCTGTACATGAGATTGGTACGGAGCATATTGAAGGATTCGCGAATAGCAAAGGGGGTCGTTTCATCAAGCAGGAAAAAGTGGTTCATATCCCGCAGTTCTGTTTTCTTCATATTCGTATCCTCCTATCTTATTTCTTGAGAGGACTGTCCCAATGAGGAATGACACCGATCACAGGGCGTCCTACCAGATTCTTCAGATCATCCTCGTTGGTGATGCCCTGCTCCAGCAGTGCCTTTAACAGGAACAGAATGTATGTCGCCGCAACCGCTACGATTCCGCCTAACAGCGTATAAGTTACAAGGTTCGGGGAGATGGGTGCCGTTGCCTCGGCAGGGGGGGTGAGAACTCGGATACACTCGCGCTTGACCATCAGGTTGTTCGCGTAATCCAGATGCCCAAGGATATCGTCCCGTGTCAGATCCATCGTAGGTTTATTTTCCTGTTTTGCTATGTTCTTGTTGTACCATGCGATGTAATTGTAAAGGTTTGTAGCGTAACCCTCTTTCGTTCTGCTGTTCTCGGGCTTCGCGACCTCGGTAACGATTTCGGGAGCAACCTCTGCGATGACACTCGCCACATCATAGGCAACGGTGGGATCGGTATGAACGACGGAGAAGGTAAAGACCGAGGAATCCGATTTTACGGAGTGCTGGAGCATTCCCTGCAGCTTCGCAACAGACAGATTTTCATAGCCCTGCTCTTCCAATATCTTCTGGACGGTCGTCAGCGTATATTCACTGCTGATAATGTCGGAATAGTCATTGGCGAGCTGACCTGCCGCGCTCAACAAACCCGCGCTTGCGTAGTCGGTGTTGGCATCGATGTTGATGATGTAAAATTGGATGGAGGATCGGTACATCTTTGGTATGAAAAGATGTGTAAAGGCAGCGACCAGAATCATTGCCACCAAGGCAATGATGAGAATGATCCACCAAGTTCTTTTGAGAATTTTTATAAGTAGAGAAAAACTGACATCACGTTCCATGTGAAGCTCATCCTTTCAATAAGTTTTACAAAAAGTTAATTTACCACCAACTATTATATCACAGTTGATATGTTTTGTCAAGAGAACAGTTTTATCTTTATTCAATGATTGGTTGAGTGATTGTGACAGTGATCAGTGAAAAATCCCTTTAAATCGATTTCCCACACACCGCTGTCATTCTTGGAAAAACCAATGGCGCGAAGCAGCCCGTCGTCCGGTTCCTGCCCCACGTAAGTGGCGGTATGAACACCGCACAAATCGATAAAATTCAGCGTTCCTCGTCCCATGACGAACATGGCTTCAAAGTCGCTTGTCTGTCTTGCCTGCTTGTCCTCGGGATCGGGACGGTCACAGACCTTGGCGAGGTCGTAGAGAATGCCGCCCTTGTCCGTTAGCTTAAACTGGCAGATTCCAACCGGCTCGTCCTCTACCGTTGCCGCGTAAGCCAATAAATCGGCGTCGTAGTGCACGTTGCACCTCCGGCACAGCGCCTCTTGTTGCGCTTTGGATTGAATGGGAAGTACCTTTAACATGATGTAAGCCTTTCGATTATTTTTATATGTAAGGGAATATTATTTTCCTGATTCGTCTTTCTCTCCTCGCAGATACGCAAGCTCCTCGGGGGAAAGCATGCGCCAACGCCCCGGCGGGAGAGAGCCCATGGTCAGCTCACCGATGGCAATCCGACAAAGGCGAGTGATCCGAAACCCTACCGTCTCGCACATTTTTCTGATCTGGCGATTTCGCCCCTCTTGCAGACGCATTTCCAGTACAGTCTCCTTCTTTTGCGGGGAATAGGAGATCACCTCGGTGGCTACCGGAAGCAGATCGTAGCCGTCAATAGACATGGGGGCGCGAAGCGCCTCCAGACGGGATGGGGAAACCTCACCGCTTACGGTGACACGGTAGATTTTTGGAATCTCGTGACGGGGGTGTGTCAGCCGATTGGCAAGCTCACCGTCGTCGGTGAGCAGCAACAGCCCGTCGGAGTCCATGTCCAGACGCCCGATGGGATAAACTCTTCTGCCAACCTCTTTGACAAGATCAGCCACCGTCCGTCTTCCACGGTCATCGGAAAGGGTGGTAAGATAGCCTCTGGGCTTGTTGAGCATGATACAGATCCGATCTGTCTCGATGCGTCGAACGATTTTTCCACGATATTCCACAACGTCCCGCTGTGGATCGATCCGCAGTCCTTGTGTGGCAACGGTACCGTTTACCCGAACCTGACCGCTGCGGATCGCCTCCTCGGCGGCGCGACGGGATAGGACACCGCAATCGGAAAAATATTTTTGCAATTTGATGGGTTCCATAATATGGGTCCTTTACGTGTTAAAAAAGGATAATAAACGGTCTAGGGTGCCTATCTTTGGCGGCGAGAGGGGATCTACCGATTCAACCGCTACCAAAGCGGAGCGGACACACTGACCCTCGCAGGTCACTGTGACCGTGCCAAATGACTGTCCCGCTCGTATGGGCGCATACCAAAATCGACCGATCGCTTCCACTGTATATTGGGGGGAGGGTCGGCTTTTGGGGAGAATCAGGGATAGCTCAGCGTCGTTGGTCAGAGTAACTGTTTCCTGTTTTCCTCCCGTGATGGGAAGGGAGAAGGAAAAGGTGCCCACGGGGGCAAGGACGACCTTTTCGTAGCAATCAAATCCGTAATCCAGCAGAGCGGTATGATCCCGCCAATCGTCGGGCGCATTCAGCGTCACGGCAATCAGCGTCATGCCCTCTCGCGTCGCGGCGCTGACCAGCGTTCTTCCCGTTTTTTTGGTAAAGCCCGTTTTCAGTCCGATGGCACCCTGATACGTACGCAGGAGCTTGTTGTGATTGACCAGCAGGCGTCGGTCGGGGATTCCGTCGTGGGAGATGGTCATTTTGTAGGTGGAGACGATCTCCCCAAGGAGTGGATGCCTCAGCACCTCCGCGCCGATCAGACTCAATTCTCTGGCTGTAGTATAATGGTCCTCGTGGTAAAGCCCGTGAGGATTTTGAAAATGGGTGTTCTTCAAGCCCATGGATACTGCGCGTTCGTTCATGCGCAGGACAAAGTTCTCTACACTGCCGCAAAGAGCAACGGCAAGAGCAATTGCTGCATCATTGGCAGAGGAGAGAAGAAGGGCGCAAAGAAGCTCGTAGGCGGTGAGTTGTTCTCCCTTGACCAAGTAGACAGAGGAGCCCTCCGTGCCAACCGCCTCCTCGGATACCGAAATAACGGTTTTTGGATCCATTTCCTCCGCGATGACCAAGGCGGTCATCAGCTTGGTTGTACTTGCCATTCCCATGGGCTCGTCAGCGTTCTTTTCAAAATACACGTCGCCGTTTTCCGGATTCATCAGGATCGCGCTTTGCGCGGAAACTGAGGGTGCGGAAATGGGAACGGAGGCAGGGGTTGCCTCCGTCGGCACGCCCAGCAGAAGTCCTATGGAAAGGATTAGTACCGCGGAGATGATTCTCTTCATTTACAATACCTCATCTCACAAGACCGACAGGAGTCGGGACGGCAATGAGCCGTCTGCTTTCAGTATATGGGAAGAGATGGGGTAAAAATGAGTCGCGGGGATGGATCAGAACTGCTCGTCGGAATCGTCCTTGGGCTCCTTCGAGAAAATGTCCTTGATCTTTGCGATAATGTCGGGGGTGCGCTCTACCAGATCGGCGATCTGATCCACGGGATCGGGCTTACCCTTCTGATTGACGCTGATGAACTCCACAGAGCCGAGTTTGTCAATCACCAGGAAACCAACGGGGGATACGGTAAGTCCCGTTCCTCCGCCTCCGCCAAAGTTTTGGGGGCGAGGCTGAGCATCCTTTTTGGGATTGTAATCCAAGCCACCGGAGGCAATTCCAACTGCCACCTTCGAAATGGGCAGAATGGTAACGCCGCCCTGCGTTTGGATCGGGTCACCGATGACGGTGTTTGCGTCTACCATCGAGCGAATGTTCTCCATAGAAGAGCGAATAATCTCCGGAATTTTGTTTTCGTTTGCCATAATTGAATTCCTTTCGTAATTGTATTTGAGTGAAATTTGAATGCGATTTATCAAGAAAGCCGAAGCTGTTCTCGCGTAAGGGATGAATTATTTGTTCATCATTTTTTTGAACTGATGAACCAGGAATTTCTTTGCCGCGCCGAGGGCAACGTCAAACAGATGCCAGACGCGAAGGGAGAAGGAGATTTTGACGTCAATGTCGGGAGCATCTCCCAAGAAGTCTGCTTCTACGGAAAGATCGGACACATCGGGCAGACTGAAATTCTTGACCTGCTCCAAAAGGGGAAGCAAAAGATTCAGCCCTTGGGTGACGGCGCCGTAGGCGATCGCCGTGCTTGCCGCGTCACCCGTGGCGACCTTGACCCTCAGACGGGCTACGTCGATTCGCAAATGCTTGAAAAATCTGCGTACCACCTCGCCCACCAGCTTTCGAACGAGGGCGATAATATCCAGAATGTCGGCAATGCTTTTTTTCTTTTTGGGCGTATGCTCTGCCGCCCGCGCCGCCTTTGCGTCAGCCTTCTTTTTAGCGGCATCTTTTTTCTTTGCCGATTTTTTCGCTTGCTTTTGGCGAAGCTTTTGGGCTTTTTTCGCACTCATGGAGTGAGAGCCCTTTTTTTCTTTTTTGGGGAGGATACCGATTTTGAAAAAGAGAACCTTGACCGAAAGCGTAACCTCCTCATGGTAAGCAATGGTAATGGTTGCCTTGAGGGAAAACAGAAAAATGAAAAACAGCAGAATGCATCCGATGACGATCAGCGCGGTCATGCTTTCCCTCCTTTCGTTTGTATCTCGTAAAAGTTAGTATTGGTAATGTATGGGCGGAATTATTCCGCTTCTGCCTCCGATTCCGCGGTGACACCGCTTGCCTCATCGGTGTCGGAGCTGTCCTCCTCTACGATGGGAGTTGCTTCCTTGGGAGGAATCATGGTTTCGGTAGCGGGGAGCTCGGAGAGAGACTGGAGTCCAAAGACCCGAAGGAATTTTTCGGTGGTCACGTAAAGCATGGGTCTGCCGGGGGCATCCAGACGTCCGCACGCCTCGATCAGCGCCTTATCGATCAAGGAATTGAAGGCGTAGGAGCTGTCCACACCGCGGACCTGATCCACAAAGGACCGTGTAACGGGCTGATTGTAGGCGATGACCGCCAGAACCTCCATGGAGGAGGCAGACAGATTTCCGCCGCGGCGAATGCCGAGCGCCTCCCGAATGTAGGGAGCGTATTGCTCCTTGGTGCAAAACTGGCAGGTGTCCTCAAAGGTGAGAAGATGAATGCCGTGTCTGGATTTTTCTCCGTTGTACTCGCGGCTCATGTGCTCAATGATGGTTTTCGTATTGCGCAGATCCAGTCCGAGAACCTCGGCAATCTTCGTATATTTTACCGGATAGCCGGCGGCAAAGAGGATCGCCTCAATGGCGCCCTCAATGTTTTTCAGTTGATTGATTTGTTCGTTTTGATTGTCCATGTTATTCCTCTTCCTCGACGGTATTGATCAGATACCCGCTTTCCTCTACCGTACTGCTATCGGTGTTCAGGATGAAGCGGGTAGTTGCGCTCAGCAACGCGTTTTCCTCGTTGATGTCATCGGCGATCAGAAGCTTGCGGATTTTGACCAGCTCCAGGACGCCCAGAAAGGAGGCGATCAGGTCGGGAAGCGTAGCCTCGCCGATAATCAGCTCCTCCAGGGAGGCGGCACCGCGCTCCTCCACTTGCTTCAGAATCGTTACAATTTTGATTTCTACGGGAATGATGGGTTTGCTGATCATAGGAGTAAAGGCGGTATTCGCCGCATGCTCCAGCGCGTTGTTGTAGGCGATGATCCGACGGACGGCGGAGCAGAGCGCGGTAACGTCCTGATCTTGAACAAAGGTCTTGTCCACCGTGATTTCATCGGTGTCCTTTACCATTCGTCCGCTGTAATAGGCGTACAGGGGGGAGAGCTTAGCAACCGCTTCCTTGGCTTGCTGATAACGGAGCAGAGCATCGGTGAGCTGTGCGCGGGGATCCTCCCGCTCTTCCTCGGTGCGAGGCAGGAGCATTTTGCTTTTGATGAGCATCAGTTCACTTGCCATCACGAGAAATTCAGCAGCCACGTCCATGTCCAGCTTTTGTGCCTCGGCAATATACTCCACGTACTGATCACAGATCAGAGAAATGGGGATATCCGAAATATTTACTTTATTTTTTTGGATCAGCGTCAGCAAAAGATCCAGAGGACCCTCAAACTGATCCAGACGGTAATTCAAAGCTTCCATAGATGCTCCCTTGAGGAATTTTTCAGAAAATAAGCGTAGTGATCAGATTCAAAAACAGATTTGAAACAAGGTTGATGGGCGTGTCCAAAAATCCAAAAAACAGCGCCAACATCAAACCGATGGAAATATACCTCTCGTATCTCATGAATTTGAAATACTGGGTAGGAGGTAAAAAGGCGAAGAGCAGACGGGATCCGTCCAGAGGCGGAATGGGGATCATATTAAACACCGCGAAAACAACGTTGATTTCGATCCCAAGCCAAAGCATCTGCCACAGAAAGAACCAGACGTAATCCACGGTGGTTGCGGGGGCAACAAGAGCCACGGGTGAGCATAGGGCAAACTCCAATCGGGCAAGAAGGGCGAAGATCACGGCAAGAAGCAGATTGGAGATGGGCCCCGCTACGCCCGTCAGTGCCATATCCCGTCTCGGCTTTTTGAAATAGCGGCTGTTTACGGGAACCGGCTTTGCCCAGCCGAAGCCAAAAAACAGCATGCAGATAAATCCGATGGGATCGATATGTCGGAGGGGATTCAAGGTAAGACGCCCGTAATTGTGGGCGGTGGGATCTCCCAGCTTATACGCTACGAAACCGTGGGCGGTTTCGTGAACGGAAAGGGAGAGAAAAACAATGGGAAGGGAGAGGAGCAGAGTGATGAAAAACTCTCGCAGATCGCCGCCCATAAGTGTATTCAGTAACATAACGTTCTCCGTTTTCGTATTTTGACCGAGGGAGAAAAATCAGAGCAGGTCGCGCTCGACGAGATCCTCGTAGGTCTCCCGACGGACGGCTACGCGCGCACTTCCGTCCTTTACCAGGATCACGGGAGGACGGGGGAGACGGTTGTAGTTGGACGCCATCGAAAAGTTGTACGCACCCGTAACGAGCACGGCGAGGATATCTCCCCGTTGGGGCTTCTGGATCTCCATGTTCTCGCCCAACAGGTCGCCCGATTCACAGCATCTGCCCGCCAGAGTCGCCCGATAGGCGCGGGGCTCTGCCGCGCGGTTCGCCACGATGGCGGTATATTGGGATTGATACAGCGCGTAACGGGGGTTATCCGGCATACCGCCGTCCACAGACACATAGTTACGGAAGGAGGGGATCTCCTTGACCGAGCCTACGGTATAGAGGGTAATTCCCGCGGCGGCAACCAGAGAGCGTCCCGGCTCCAGAATGACTCGGGGCATGGTGACCTTCTCCTTTTTGCAAAGGTCGGTGACCACTGCGGCAATATCCCGAATGGCATTTGCGTAGTCGATATGAGGGTCATATTCGGTATAGCGAACGCCAAGTCCTCCTCCAAGATTCAGCTCGCGGATCTCAAAGGAGCATTCCCGCCGGATCTCGGCGATAAAGCGAACCATAATACCCGCGGCGTCCACAAAGGGATCGACCTCGAAGATCTGGGAGCCGATATGGCAGTGGAGTCCCGCAAGGTCAATGCCGGGAGCGGCAATGGCTTCCTTGACGATCTCCATCGCCTGTCCCGTGGCAATGGCGTTTCCGAATTTAGAGTCCACGTTGCCCGTGACGATGGCGCGATGGGTGTGAGGATCGATACCGGGAGTGATTCTCAACAGGATTCTTTGGGTGATGTCGCGGCGGGTCGCCTCTGCCGAAAGAGCCATAAGCTCCTCGCGGTTGTCTACCACAAAGGTTCCAACCCCCATATCCATGGCGTCGGCAATATCCCGATCGGTCTTATTGTTGCCGTGGAAGTAGATCCGCTCGGCTGGAAAGCCCGCGCACTTTGCGGTATAAAGTTCTCCTCCCGATACGCAGTCGATCCCCATGCCTTCCTCGGCGGCGATTTTGTAGATGCCGCTGAAGCAGAGCGCCTTGGAGGCGTAAAGAGGGAGGGCGTCCTCACCGAAATGGCGGCGAGCCGCCTCGCGGTAGGTACGGCAATTGTGACGGATCACATTCTCGTCCAAAATATAGGCGGGAGTTCCGAACTGCCGCGCAAGCTCGACGGTATCCATTCCGCCGATGGCGAGATGACCCTTTTCGTTGATGGTAAGATGGTCGTGTAAAATCATAGAATGGTTGATTCCTTTGCTTATGCGTTGATGATAGGTGGGAGGGAGCTGATCAGTCCCCCAAGGTGATCCGTAATATTGGATCGAATGGGAGATACGAGACCCTTCTCGTAGGAGTAAATATTGATTGCGGCGTTGAAACAAAAGGAAACCTTGCCCGTTTCCTCAGCGGAAAGACCGCGGGCGTGCGCCTCAAAGGCGCGGACTACCGTGGCATGCGTTGCCAGAACAACGGTTTGACCCTCGTGCTTTTCTGCCAATGCCCGAATATGAGGTACAATTCGTTCGTAGACCTCGGTTGTTGCTTCGCCTCCCACGGGACGGGCGGCGGAATAGTTGTTTCTCCAGACGGCAAAGGCGTCGGCGTAATGCTCGGCAATATAGGGAAAGGAGAGTCCTTCCCACTCTCCCGCGAAAATCTCTCGCAGCTCCTTATCGGGAATAACGGGAAGTCCCAGCCTCTCTCCAAGAGGCGTGGCGGTATGATAAGCGCGGAGCAGATCACTGGCGTAGACGGTGTCCACACGCTCGTGGGTCGAGATCCAGTCTGCCGCCCGCTTTGCCTGTTCCATGCCGAGCTCGGAAAGATCAAAATCCGAATGTCCCGCGAACAGGTCTTGCGCGTTGGCAAGGCTCTGTCCGTGTCGAATCAGAATCAGCTTCGTCATAAAGGATTCCCTCCAAACAGAGAATGGTGGCTTATTTGTTCAGATGATCGGTAAAGTTAAACACGCGAATTTCGGCTTTGCCCTCGTTCCATTCGAAAATGTGGATGGAGGCGTTACTGATGGGATCCTTGAACAGTCCCATTTCCTCGCGGGAATATCCCGAGGCATACGCGGCAAGGGCGCGGATCGTACCACCGTGGGCTGCGATCATGATCGTTCGGTTGGGGTGCATTTCGACAATTTCCGAGATGCACTCTATTACGCGGTCGTAAAAGTCAGGAATATATTCACCGCCGGGATATTGCATATGAGAGGGATCCTCCTTCAGCGCGCGGAAGGCCTCGGGATCGCTGTCTTCCTTGCCCTTCAGGGGGGTGCCCGCCCAATCACCCAGATCCGCCTCTCTCAGACGGGGATCGGTGTGTATCGACAGCTCCAACAGATCGGCGGTTGCCTTCGCGGTGTTGTACGCGCGGAGGAGATCGCTGGAATATACGTGGTCGATCAGTTCGTGGGTAACAAGATAGGAGGCAGCCATTTGGGCTTGCTCTCTGCCCGCGTCGGAAAGGTCAAAATCCAGATGTCCTGTGTAGATGCCCTTTTCATTGGCTTCGCTTTCTCCGTGGCGGACCAGAATCAGTCGAGTCATGTGTTGCTCCTTTATTCATCGAAATTATAGTTTGATTTTAATTATAAATCGGTGTAGCGGCAAACGGTTTTCCACAGGTCATCTTTTCCCTCTCCCTTCAGAGAAGAGAAGGGGATCAGCGGGATGTCTGCGATCAGAGGATGGGCACGGAGTGCTTCCAAATTTGCCTTTCGCTCGGTGGCGTTCAGCTTATCTACCTTGGTTGCCACAACGGCGTAAGGGAGTCCTGCCGACCGCAGAAATTCCAACATCATTTCGTCGTCTGCCGTGGGGGGGATGCGGCTATCTACCAGCTGCAGAACCAAGGACAGGCGGTCAATGTTGCGGTTCTTCGTGAAATAGCCGTCGGTCAGCGCCGACCATTTTTTCTTATCTTCCGGATTCCTCTTGGCAAAGCCGTAGCCGGGAAGATCCACAAGATATAGCTTTTTGTCCACGTCGTAGAAATTGATGGTGATGGTCTTGCCGGGAGCGGAGCTGACCCGAGCCAGACTCTTTCGTCCCAGAAGGGTGTTGATCAGCGAGCTTTTCCCCACGTTGGATCGTCCCGAAAACGCCACCTGAGGACGGGGATCGGCAGGGAACTGGTTGGGCAGTCCCGCGCTGATCTTTAAGCTCACGTTTTGAAGATTTAAGGGCATAGCCGTCTCCTTATTTTTTGATTTAACGCCCCAGCGGCAGGGACGAGCCCTTGCTCGCAGATTCGGGGATGAGTTCGGGGTATTTGGGATCCTCTGCCTTTCGCGCCGTTGCCTGTAAAAGATCTCGATGCTCCTCCTTGGGAAGGAGGGCGTAGGCGAGCACGTCGGTTGCCTTGCGGCAGGGCAGGAAGGTGAGAGCTTCCCGTACCACAGGGTCGATCTCCTCCAGATTGCGCATGTTTTCTTCGGGAAGCAGAACGGTACTCACACCGGCGGAATACGCCGCCATGGTCTTTTCCTTCAGACCTCCGATGGCGAGAACGTTTCCGCGCAGGGAGACCTCACCGGTCATGGCGATATCCCTGCGGACCCGTCGTCCCGTCAGGGCGCTGACAAGCGCGGTTACCATCGTTACTCCCGCAGAGGGACCGTCCTTCGGAATCGCGCCCTCGGGGAAGTGAATATGAATATCCTTCTTTTG